>CAYWXF010000022.1:0-27043 GCA_964462025.1 uncultured Pseudomonas sp.
TATTCCTGGCGTTCCTGCCAACTGCGTAAAGTCAGATCCTGCTGCTGATCACTCATTCGGTTACCTTTAAGTTTTGCGTTGAAAATGAAGGTTAACAATTCAAGTGCGCGTATTGTACTGAAAAGCGGCTGTCAGTGCCAGATTCTCTGTATACACCTGATAGCCGTGATATAATTTTACGATAATTAAGTCGTTCAGCCTGTCAGGAGAGTCAGCACATGTTACGTCGTACCAAAATAGTTACCACCCTGGGCCCCGCCACCGACAATCCGAAGGTTCTTGAAGAACTGATTCAGGCCGGAGCCAATGTGGTCAGGCTTAACTTTTCTCATGGCAAGGCTGAAGATCATATCCGCCGCGCCAATCAGGTACGCGAAATTGCTCAGCGGCTGGGCGTCTATGTAGCCATTCTGGGTGATTTGCAGGGGCCGAAAATCCGAATATCTAAATTTGAAAGCGGCTCGGTTACCCTCGACATTGGTGATGTATTCGTACTTGATGCAGAGCTGGACGAGACCGCCGGAACGCAGCAGCGGGTCGGCATTGACTATAAAGAACTGCCTCAGGATGTGCAGGTGGGAGATATTCTGCTGCTTGATGATGGTCGCATTCAGTTGAAGGTCGAAGATGTCAGCGGTGCTAAAATCACCACCACCGTCACTGTTGCCGGCAAGCTGTCTGACAATAAGGGTATTAACCGCTTGGGCGGCGGGTTATCAGCCGCGGCGCTGACGCAAAAAGATTACCGCGATATCGCCACCGCCGCCAAAATTGGTGTCGATTATCTGGCAGTCTCCTTCCCACGCAGTGGCGCTGATATGCAGAAGGCTCGCCGGCTGCTCCGTGATGCTGATGGACGCGGTTTGTTATGCGCCAAAATTGAGCGTGCTGAAGCGGTAGCTACAGACCATGCGCTTGACGATATTATCCGTGCTTCTGATGCCGTCATGGTCGCCCGTGGCGATCTCGGTGTTGAAATTGGTGATGCGCAACTGGTCGGTAAGCAGAAAAAAATTATTGCCCGCGCCCGGCAGTTAAATAAAGTTGTGATAACTGCCACGCAGATGATGGAATCCATGATTGAAAGCCCGATGCCCACCCGTGCTGAAGTTATGGATGTGGCTAACGCTGTACTTGATGGTACGGATGCGGTCATGCTATCTGCTGAAACCGCGGCCGGTAAATTCCCTGTGGCAACCGTAAAAGCCATGGCTGAGATTTGCCTTGGCGCCGAAACGCACCCGATCACCCCGCTGGAGAACGGCGACAGTAAAGCGACCTTTACCACCATTCAGGAAGCCAGCGCGATCACTGCAATTTATGCGGCAACCCATCTGACGGGTGTTAAAGCGATCATTGCCCTGACTGAATCAGGATCCACGGCAAAACTGATGTCACGTATCAACACCACCCTGCCCATCTTTTCGTTATCCCGGCATGCCGAGAGTCGTTCGCGCTGTGCTCTTTACCGCGGTGTTTACCCTATCGCGTTTGATTCAACGAAGAGTGAACCGCACCGGCTGGTCTATGAGGCAATCAATGAAATTAAAGTGCGTGGCCACGTCAGCGCCGGTGATTTGGTGGTACTGACCCACGGTGACGTTATGGAAACAGTAGGCTCTACCAATACCTGTAAAATTATTGAGGTTAAGTAGAATAAGTTTCGATAAGGCTATCTAAATCATTCAGATAGCCGTCAATCTTATCTAACAGGTGTCGCTTCTGTTTATCTGTCATTGATTGGTAGACTTGATGAATAAGTTTAATCGAAGCGGCTCTGTTGGCATCAACGCGGGCTTGTAATTCGGCGCTGCGGAACTGTTCGGGTTCAACAATCAGCCCATAAATGCGTTGCTGGTAGTCTGCCGCGGCAGAGTCATCAATGACTTCAGCGAACGCATTTAGCCAACTCTGGCGATATTCAACCCAGGCCAAACGCATGTCATCGCGTTGCTCAGTCCACTGATTCATATATTGCCGCTGAGCCTGGTTGAGATTACCCAGCCACTCTTCAAAGCTCTCTTCCATACGCTCATAACGTTTCTGGCGGGACTTGTCGTACGACCCCTCTTCTTCAATTTGTTCTATATCTTCGTTCAGGTCGTCCTGAATCGCCGCAACCAGTTGTGTTCGCTGGGCCTCGGATAAGCGCGGCAGATATACCTGCGCGTAAGGCTCAATCTGCAGCTGTATATTTTCCCACATCCCGTAAATCGCGTAGCTTGTAAGCAGTAAATCTTGTTCAGTGAGGTTGTCACGCGTCAGGTTGGCGCGAATTTCAAGCAACAGGTCGCGGTAGGCAGGTAATTGGGTTTGCGCATGCCATCGGTGTAATTCGTCGATACTGGCACTGACATCGCGTTCAAGATCGCCGGATAAATCGACGTAACCGTTGAGCTTCCATTCGACCAGAGTATCGGCAAAACGATAGCCGAACCGATTTGAACAGCCTGTTAACAGCAATAGGATCAAAGCCAATGCGAACAGCTGTTTCATCATGCGTGACTCTCCTGTCAAGACGTAAGGATCAGTTTCTTTATCCGGTCTTTGTAACTACGGCTCACTTTGAGCTCTTTGCCATTTTTTAATACCAGATGGTATTCGCCGTTTTGTCGGCTGCAAAGCTTTTCGACCTGCTCAAGATTCACGATCGCTGAGCGGTGGATCCGCTGAAAGCGCTTCGGATTCAGCTCTTCTTCCAGCTCTTTCATAGTGCGCCGGAGAATGTGGGTTTCGTTACAAGCGTGAATACACATATAATCACCCGCGGCATCTACCCATTCAATCGAGTTAATCGCCACCCGGGTTATTTCACCACTTTCCTTGATCGCGATATGTTCCGGATAGCGAGCCATGCCAATATCTTCGCCACTGGCAAGACGCTTCAGAATTGCTTCGCAATCTTCACCAGTTGCATCGGCGAGCAAGTTAAGAATACGCTGTTGTTGAGTATTTTGTTCACGTTGCGCAAGACTATTTTCAATGCGCTGCAGGCTGCGGGCGATGCGTTCATGGTCAACGGGCTTGAGCAGGTAGTCAATAGCTCTGACATCAAAGGCTTTGATGGCGTAATGGTCATATGCGGTAACGAAAATAACCAGGGGTAACGGCGCGCCCCGCGCCTGCACTTCCCGTAACAGCTCGAAGCCATTCATACCCGGCATCTGAATATCCAGAAACACCAGATCAGGTTTAAGCTCAATGATTTTTTCGAGTGCCTGTCGTGCGCTCTGGCATTCATCCAGCAACTCAACCTGCGGAAAATCCTGCAGGCGCACAATCAGGCCGCGGCGCGCTAGTGCTTCGTCATCGACGACCAGCGTGCGAATTTTATTCATCATGTGGTTTCAACTTGCTCCAACGGGATACGGATTTCAACCCGCATACCCTGCGGATCGTTATCCGTTAATGTAAAGGAGTAATTCTTTCCGTACAAGGCCTCAAGTCGATCCCGTGTATTTGATAGCCCAACGCCTCCGCGTTCGATGAGCTCCCGCGCCGGTGTCGGGCAGCCAGGCCCGTTGTCCGTTACGCTCACCAACAGGTCATCGTCTACCTGGTGAGCCGCGATCAGTATACGGCCCCCCTCTTCCATGCGGGCAATGGCATATTTGATTGAATTTTCAATAAGAGGCTGCAGAAATAAGCTGGGTACCAATGCCCGTTTCACATCGTCATTAATGTTGATTTCCACATGCAAACGTTCATCAAAACGAACTTTCTCAATATCCAGATAAAGCATTAAAGCTTCAATTTCCTGCTCCAGCGGAATTTTTTTGATCGGTTCATTGTCCAGCGAAAAGCGCAGGAACAGACTGAGCTTGGACATCATCTTGTTGGCCAGATCATTTTCTTTAATCAGGATCAAGGTCGAAATGGCATTAAGGGTGTTAAACAAAAAATGCGGATTCAGCTGATAACGCAGCATCTTCAATTGCGCCTGGTGTGCCATCGAGGTGGCCATCAGCGCTTTCTGTTTTTCGTCCTGCAGCATCTGGTAGTATTTAATGCCGAAATAGAGGCCGCTCCAGCTCAGCATGATATAGAACTTGGCGATGGTATTTTTAAAATAGAACCAGTTACTTTCCGGGCGAAATCCAAACTTATAGATTTCCCAGTAAGTCGCGTTGTCAATCACCGCCCAGGCCGCGGCGGACAGATAGGATGCCACCAGCACCACTAAAATAAGTTGCCAGGGACTACTATCCCAGATGCGACGGTACAGATAGCGTAACGGCAGGGTTAGTAACAAACCGGCATACGCGCCAAGCAGTATGACCAGCACGTAGATATCACGCATTTCATGCATCAGCGAGCCAATATAATGCACCAGTGCATAGCCGAACCAGCCGGCACACTGCAGCAGCCAGAAAAACCGGTTCCGATCATCAAATATAATTTTCCAGTTGCTACTCATACCGCCTCGCATCTGTGGAATAGTCCAACGGTGAATTATATCGTTAAGCGGACGCTTGCGGGCGACCTTTTATCGCACTCAGCCTGCTGTATAGCCGAAACCAGCCATGCTAGTATTCAAAAACTAACGAATTGTTACTGACGAGGTTCCCGTGCTGCATTACTCGATAACGCCGAGCGATTTAAATGCCCACTTATTCACTGTGTCGCTGGAAATCAGTGAACCGGCCAGTGAAGGCGTGCAACTGACCCTACCCGCATGGATTCCGGGCAGCTACATGATCCGCGATTTCGCCCGCAATATCGTTGACTTGCGCGCTGAGGCGCAGGGCCAGCCGGTGCAGGTTAGCGCGGTAGACAAACAGACCTGGCAGCTGGCTCCGGCCAACGGTCCGGTAACTGTTTATTATCAGGTCTATGCCTTCGACTTATCGGTGCGCAGCGCTTATCTCGACCAGTACTTCGGCTTTTTCAATAACAGCAGCCTGTGCCTGGCGGTGCAGGGTCAGGTCGATCAGCCCTGCACCCTTGCTATCAGCTTACCGGATACCGAGGCGCCCTGGCAGCTTGCTACGGGTATGCCGCGGCAGTCGGGCGATCAGTTCGGTAGTGGCGTATTTACTGCCAGCAGTTATGAAGAACTGGTGGACTACCCGGTACTTATGGGACAACTGGCAATTCAGGAGTTTATCGCTGGCGGCATTAAGCACGGGCTGGTGGTTGCCGGGCATCAGTACGGCGATCTGAGCCGGATCAGCGGCGATCTCGCGCAAATATGCGAGTACCAGATCGAGCTGTTCGATCATCAGGTGCCCTTCGACAGCTACCTCTTTCTGACCATTGTGGTTGGTAAAGGTTTTGGTGGCCTTGAACACCGCAACTCAACGGCCCTGTTGTGCAGCCGTAAGGATCTGATCCTGCCGGGTAAACAGACTATTGATAATGACTATCGCGGCTTTTTAAGTCTGTGCAGCCACGAGTACTTCCACAGCTGGAATATTAAAACCTTAAAACCGCGCGAGTTTATTCCATACCGACTGGCGGCAGAACAATATACCCGTCAGCTTTGGTTTTACGAGGGCATTACGTCGTACTTCGATGATTATGTTTTACATCAGTGCGGTTTGATTGACGCGAACGCTTATCTGCAACTGGTCGGTGATACCATAGCACGGGTGCAGCGTAGTACCGGGGCGACCCGCCAGACGGTTACTGACTCAAGCTTGTACGCCTGGACCAAGTTTTATAAGCAGGATGAAAATTCCCCCAATAGTATTGTCAGTTATTACGCCAAAGGCGGGCTTATTGCTCTGTGCCTTGATCTGCTGCTACGGCGTGAAACCGATCACCAGGTTACCCTGGCGACTGTGATGCGTGACTACTGGCTCGAATATGGGGCTACCGGTAAAGGAACTGAAGACGACAGTTTCGCCAGCTTTGTTGAACAAAAGTACTCAGTTAAATTAGCGGCTTTTCTGCAGCGAGCCTTATATAGCACCGACCCACTGCCACTTAATGAGTTACTCACAGAATTTGGCGTGGAATTGACCCATGAAGTGGCTGCCGATGACAATACCATTGGTGGCAAACCAGCCAGCACCAGTATTCCGGTGGCATTGGGCGCAAAATATAAAGCGTCGTCACAGGGGCTTGAATTGCAAACTGTCTACAACGGCGAGGCCGCCGAACGAGCGGGTCTTAGTGCGCAAGATCGCATCATCGCCATTGACCGCCTGCAGGTAACCGAGCAAAGTGTGAAAGAAGTATTCGACCGTTACCAGCCTGATCAGCAAGTGACGGTACACGCCTTTCGTCGCGATGAACTGCTAAGCCTTAAGCTGGTCTGGGACAAGCCCCGCGCCAACAACCGGGTGCTACGGATTAAGCGTCCTGAGCAGCTTAACGGCTGGCTCACTCCGAAGCGCTGAAATGCTCAAGCACCAGCGCCGGGTCCAGCCGCTCTTGCTGCCAGTTAATGCGCCAGTCGAGATGGGGTCCGGTAACCCGGCCGGTGGCACCTATTTCAGCTATGACATCACCCTGATGAATTTCATCACCAGGCTGCACATGTAGTTTGTGCAAGTGAATATAGGTACTGGTAATGCCGTAGCCGTGATCGACGATGAGCGTACCGCCTGAGTAAAACAGATCCGGCTCGGCGAGTACCACCACCCCTGGCCAGGGCGCTTTTACCGGCGTACCGGTCGGAGCGGCAATATCTAAACCAAAATGCGGGTTCCTTGGTTCGCCGTTAAAGATTCGCTGGCTACCATAAACGCCGCTAATACGCCCTTCAGCCGGCTTCACCACTGGCAACAGGAAGTCTTCACGATTACTGAACACCTGCCGTGCCTGCCATACTTTGGCAGCCTCTTCCCGCGCCCGCGCGACCTGCGCCGGATCAGGGGTGACGGTTTTCTGTGGCACACCATCAACCCGATCAATATCATATTCACGTGGCGCAAGCTCAATCACAACTTCATGTACCGCGCCGTCCGGCGTCTTCACATGAAGTGTCTTGCTGCCTTTAGCATCGCGCCCAAATCCGAACACCACCTGCCCTGCGGGCGTTACCGTTAAGGGTTCGCCTTCCAGCGTCACTTCGTTATCACTGGCGGTTTTACCAATGATCAGCGCGCCCGGACTAAAAGCTCCGGATAACTCGATAACCTGATCAGATTCTGCTGCCGCAGTATTGGTCGGGCTAAAAATTAAAAACGCTAGTGCTACTGATAAAACAGCCATGCTGACGATCTTACGCATATCCAATCGCTCCCTTGCCACCCCTTCAAATGCAGTCACCTGCACTTCAGCGTCAGCAAATTCTTGTTTTACTTTTGCGGCCAGATAAACGGCAATACATTCAACCGTTGAATCCGTCGGAATCACATAGTTTTCAGACCGTGGGACGATCAATTCAAATAACCCCTGGTCGGCGCTGTAGCTATAACCAATATGTGTGTCTTCGGTAAGCTCAGCTGCGGGCGTCGAGCGCAGCAATTTATCCAGTGGCGCAACATCTTCAGCTGAACCAAGGTAAATATCACGCCAGCGCTCACACCACTGGCTCTCAAGTTCGCTATTACGATCACCATTGAGCGTTATATATAAACGTGAGCGGTGGCCATGCGCAATGCGCTGGCAGTTGCCATCATGTTTTTTGAGCCCGTGAGTGTAGTGATAAAAGGCACCGGGAATCTCCTCCGGCCGCAACTGCAGACTCAGCCCCGCCACATTTTCCGGTAATTCACGCTTAATAACCGCGCGCAGATACTCAGTGATGGATTCGATTGTAACCTGTTCAGCGTCAATGAAAGCGAAAGCATCCGACGGGCAGAATAAATGAATGCTGCGGTTATCAGGACGCATAAAATCGACCCAGTAGCTATTGCCATCGGGATGATAACTCACCTGGGTATAAGGATGTTCCGCAGGAATGGCGAGCTTGTGATCCACCGCACCGTCAATAATGCGCTTGATTTGCTTTTTAACCCGGCCAAAATCGAGCACCATGGATTGCTCATTCAGTGAACCATCTAAAATAATATCAACGATCCAGCTTTCACCGACAATGCCGCGTTGCGGGCACAAATAAGAAAAGTCGATCACTGTCAGATCGTTTACAAATAACTGCATAGCCTGCTCTGTCGTTTGATGTAAATAAGGGTACTAACCAGTAGTCGGTAGTATATCACTACCCGCACTCAGGCGAGAACTTCGATTAACCGCAGCCAGTCGACAACTAATTTCAGGCTTAGGGCGATCAAAGCAACACCCATCACCCGGTCAATCCAGTGGCTGACGCGCCACAACCGGCGAAATAGCGGCGGCCAGTTGATCAATGTTGCCAGCCCCGCAAACCAGGCAGCAGTGGCTATCGCCATGTAAAGCCCGTAGCCGATTTTGACACTGGTCGGTGTTTCCGGAGCAATGACAGTACTAAAGAGCACCAGAAAAAACAGCGTCGCTTTCACGTTCAGGCCATTAGTGAAAAAGCCAATCCGAAAGGCTTTACCTGCGGAAAAATCTCCTGCCGCCGGCGCCGAACCGGGCTCAAGATCACCTTTTGGGGCTGAACGAATAGCCTGGCTGCCAAGCCAGCCGAGATATCCCGCGCCAAGTAGCAACAGGCTGGCATACACCCACTGGTAACGGTGAATAACTAAAGCAATACCAAGTACCGAATAAGCGACATGCAGCAAAATCCCGGTGCCAATGCCAAGGCTTACCCAGCGGCCAATGCGCCGGCCGTAGCTCAGGCTATAGCGAATCGTTACGGCAAAATCCGGGCCCGGGCTGGCAACGGCCATTAAATGGTAGAGCGCAATGATCATAAATTCTTCTAAATACATTGATTAATAACTCTGTTAGATTTAGTTTTAATTAATTCTGATTAACTTTATGGTTCAGCGACGGGAGTCATCCTTATGCGGACAAAATCACCATCACTCAATGCTTTACGGGTATTTTCAGTGGCTGCTCATGCGGCGTCATTCAAGCAGGCCGCGCAACAACTCGGGGTGTCTCAGTCTGCCGTAACCCGGCAGGTGCAGGCGCTTGAGGAACAGCTGGGTACACGCTTATTTCAACGCGACAACCGTGTCCACGCGCTGACTCCAGCTGGCCAGGCCCTTGCCCCCGAACTCCAGCGCATTTTTCGTGAACTGGAACGCACTGTTGAACGCACGCGCGACGTGGGTGACAGTGAATTAACCACCTTGCGCCTGGCGGTGCCTGAAAGCTTCCTGCGCTGGTGGTTGTCCGCCCGTTTAGCCGATTTTTATGCACTCTATCCACATATCCGGCTACATTTCAGTACTGTAGCATTATTTCCTGACAGCACCGAGAAATCACTGCTAAGCAATGCGTTACAGCATGAGAGCCTGGATCTAGCCATCCATTACGGCAGTTTACGCGACAAAAGTGTTCGGCAAAGCAGTTTATATACCCCGGTATATATTCCGGCCGCCGCGCTCGCTGAATCGTCTGAGCTTGATGAACGTAACTGGCTTATTGATCCACAGTCAGCATACTGGCAGCAATTCAGTAAAGTACAGGCACGGCTGAGTAAGCGGGTGGCGGTAATGCCCGTGAGTAATAGCAATATTGCCGTTGACTTGATCCAGGGAACTGCTCAGATCACCCTGCTCGACCGTTTGTTTCTGCAGCACCCTGACCTGCAACGCTATCAGCAGTTCACTGATTACCAGGTTTCTTTACCCGAAGCTGTGCAGCTGTCAGTTAAAAGCCGCCAGCGCCAGCCGGTTGCTTTGGTGGCCTTTAGCAAGTGGCTGGAAAGCCGGTTACAGTCAAGCCTGCGCTAACTGCTCTGCTGACTAAGTCGCTGGGCGTTAAGCCAGGCGAGCAGCATAAGTACCACAAAAAAGCTGATGACTGCTGAGCTATTCAGGCCGGCATCTATCATCAGCCCCATTAATAAAGGCGACAGCGCCGTAGCAAAAACCATCAGCGCATGTACCAGTGCGCGTACGGTCGCCAGCCTGGTAACCCCGTAAAGTTCGGCCCAGAGTGTGCCTGATAGTGCCGAATTGATCCCGGCGCTTACGCCGGCAAGGCCCAGAAACAACCACCACGCCCATACCTCAGGCAGCACCAGTAGCAGAGCCGCACCTAGCGTGGCCGGTAGAATATTGGCGCCGATTAATCGCGTGGACCCGATACGATCGATCAGACTGCCGGCGATCAATGAAACACTGACCCGGCTAACTGAAAACATGAGAATGCCGGCAGCAACCGCGGCGATGGACCAGTCTTTTTCCTGCGCTATCCATAACTGATTCAACAGCAGTGCCGTAACCAGAAATGGCAGCCCGAGTACCGCTGGTAGCACTACCCAGAACTTACGTTCGCGAACGATATCGCGCTGACGGATCAGGGTGGCCAGTTCGTCTTTATGGATGCCATAAGTACGATCGGCCTGATCCGGTTTATCGCGTTGCAATCTGAGCATTAACGGCAGCATCATTAGCAGCAACCCGGCAAATATAAGCCAGGTGGATTGCCAGCCGACGCTGGCGAACAGCATGACCACTATGATTGGCAGGATCATCTCACCTAACGGAAAGCCCATGCCGGCGATGGCAATGGCTTTACCGCGATCGGTACTGAAATAGCGACCCATACTGGTCATCGCGATATGGCCCATAAATCCCTGCCCGAACAGGCGCAGCCCTGCCAGCGCGACAAATAACAGGGTCACATGCCAGTCTATTGCCGCCAGCACGGCTGAAACGATTAATCCGATAAAAGTGAAGCAGGTAAATGCGGAGAGCGGGACCACATCCAGCTTTTTGCCAATACGCATCAGCAGCACCCCGCCGATAAAGGTCGCGGCAGCATAGAGCGCGCCAAAATCGCCGTAGCTCAGGTCATGACTTTGCCGTAGCGCGTCATTAAATAAGCCGATGAAAAAAGTTTGTCCGAAGCTGGAGGCAAAGGTCGCCAGAAATCCAAAAGCTAAGAATGCCGGATACTTTGACAGTAACCGAAAGTATTGCTTCATGAGGCCTCTATTGTCGGCGTGCGACTACCGGTGGGTAGCGTTCGGCCAGACTGATACTGTCACCGGTATGGGTAACGACTCTGGCGTGACGGCGGTTGAGCTGCCGTGGGTCTGAAACACCGCACGAGTGCGCAATAATGTTAACGCCATATTCCATGTATTTATGGTAGTTGGCGACACGAACGCTTTTTTCTTCCGGATCCAGCCCCCGCACAAGCTTTTTATCATGAGTCGTTACGCCGGTCGGACAGGTATTGCGGTTACACTGCATGGCCTGAATACATCCAATCGAGAACATAAAGCCCCGTGCCGAAGCGATGAAGTCCGCGCCAATCGCCAGCGCCCAGGCAACATCCGACGGCGTGATCATTTTGCCGGAGGCAACGATTTTGATACGTTCTCTCAGATCCGCCGCGATTAGCTTGTCGACTAATACCGGCAAACTTTCTGATAGCTTAAGCCCGACATAATCCAGCAGTGGCTGTGGTGATGCCGCGGTGCCGCCATCGGCGCTGTCGAGGGTAATAAAATCGGGAGCACACTCGATCCCTCTTTTATGGATCTCGTCCACCAGCTCATCCATCCAGCTGGGATCGCCCATCACGAATTTAATGCCGGTAGGCTTGCCGGTGATCTTCCGAACTTTATCGATAAAATCGAGCAGCTCAGCATTATTACTGATTTCCGGATGACGGTTGGGGCTGATTGAGTCCTGGCCAACTGGGATAAGCCGGATAGCAGCAACTTCTTCGGTGACTTTAATCCCCGGAAGAATGCCGCCCTTACCTGGCTTAGCACCCTGACTGAGCTTGATTTCAAACATTTTTATATGTTCGTTATTGCCAAGTTCCTCGAGTTTTTCTTCATCAAGCTTACCGTCAGCAGTACGCACGCCATATTTGGCAGTGCCGATCTGAAATACCAGATCACAGCCGCCTTCCAGGTGGTATGGACTGAGGCCACCCTCACCGGTGTTGAACCAGCAACCAGCCTGCCTGGCGCCTTTGGAAAGCGCGCGCACAGCTGCTGCCGACAAGGCACCATAGCTCATGCCAGCAATATGAAAATAAGATACCGGAGAGTAAGGTTCACGGCACTCGGGCCCGATAGTTACCGGCTCGGGAGACGTTTGATCTTCAGCCTGGGGCGGATACGGTGCATTAGCAAAAATTATGGTGCCGTTGGCACCGATATCGCGGGTCGAACCAAAGGGCAAGGTACGATCGGCGTTCTTAGCGGCACGGTAAACCCAGGAGCGCTGGGCCCGGTTAAAGGGCATCTCTTCACGGTCCATGGCAAAGAAATACTGACGAAAGAATTCACCCAGATTTTCAAAGATATAACGAAACCGTCCGATAACCGGGAAATTACGCCGCACGGTATGTTTAACCTGGGTGCGGTCAACAACATACATAACTACTACCGCAATGATTCCCGCGAACAGCAATAAAACAAATATTCCGAACAACCACTGTGCGACCAGTAGCAGCGTATTCGCATTCATCCATGGGTTATCAGTCATACCTTCTCCATGCCGGTGAATTGCCCTTTTCCCTTTACTTTACTGCCCCCTGAGCGTTTCAACAAGCCCGCCCCTGATTGTTAACAATTTACTTCAATGATTATTTTTTGTTTTTTACAAAAAGCTTGACTACTCTCAAGGCAATTACTATGGAATGGTCAATAATTGCACTGCGGTACCCCTCAATGCCTCAAATAAATAACAGGCCATTGCCATTGCTCAAGATAGGAGGTCTTATGCACCAGAAAAAACTGTACACGCCACTCAGGATTCTTAGTTTTATTGTCCTGCTCCTTATGGCCACTGCTGTTATCTATGCGGCCTCCATTTCTGTCCTGCACTGGACAGGTATTAACGTCTAGATTGGGGGCGACATCATGACTAACCGGCAAGCTCGGATCTTCGCTGTTGCATCAACCTTAATCGCGGCGCTGATATTTCTGGTACTAACCCTTGATAGTCACCGGCAGTTCGGCGAACTCACCAATGCTGAAAATATAACGCCGGAAGTTATCCGCGGTAAGGATGTCTGGCATAAATACAATTGCATCAACTGCCATACCCTGTTCGGCGAAGGCGCTTATTACGCACCGGACCTTACCAAAATCACCCAGCACCGGGGTGAAGCCTATCTCAAAGCCTACATGCGTGACCCGTCACAATTTTATGATGAACAAAAACACCGCCGGTTAATGCCCACACAGGATCTCAGCGAACAGGAAATTTCTGATTTGATTGATTTTCTTGACTGGGTAGCGAAGGTCGACAACCAGGGCTGGCCTCCACGGCCGATTATGGTAACCGGCGGCACCGTATCCTCTGCATTTGTTGCTGATACCGCAGACGATATTGAAGACGTCCCGGGCACGACTGGGGATGCGACACCAGTTACCGAAGAAGATGACCCACGCGCCCAAGGTGAATATGTCTATCGCACAGCGTCACCAGCGTGCACCGCCTGTCATTCAACGCAGCCGGGTGCCGATATGGCCGGTCCAACGCTAGCCGGGTTGGCAACCCGAGCGCAAGCCATTATTACCTCAGCTGATTACCAGGGTGAGGCGGAAGATGTTGAAGGCTATATCCGTGAATCCATCGTAGCGCCCAGCGCATATCTGGTGCCGGGCAGCATGTATTCCGCTGGCGGCACCTCATTTATGCCTCAGGGGTACGATGAAAGTTTAACGCCAGAACAAATCGACCAGTTGGTTGCCTATCTGGCAACACTTAAATGATGGGTAAACATTAGGGAGAATAAC
The DNA here is from genome assembly GCA_964462025.1 of uncultured Pseudomonas sp. GTDB lineage: Bacteria > Pseudomonadota > Gammaproteobacteria > Enterobacterales > Alteromonadaceae > Pseudidiomarina. The sequence continues at coordinate 13,721 of CAYWXF010000022.1, forward strand.
AATGCGGTATAAATCGCAGTCAGTTGCATACTGGTACTTTGCTGTGGCAATGGTGCTGTTCGGCCTGCAGTTGGTATTTGGCCTGTTATCAGCGGCTAAATACCTGGGGCCGGACCCGCTGCTTTACATCCTGCCCTTTGACGTGACCAAAGTTATACACACGAACTTACTCATTGTTTGGGTGCTTACCGGCTTTATGGGGGCCACCTACTGGATGATCCCAGATGAGTCACGGACTGAATTACACAGCGTTAAACTCGCATACATCCAGCTGATTCTCTGGACCATAATGGGTGTTAGCGCCATTATCGGCTACTTATTCCGTTACGGCACGGGTAACAAACTGCTTGAGCAGCCCCTGCCCCATAAGATCGTGATCGTTATCTGTATGCTGATCTTTTTGTACAACATTGGCATGACGATTAAAAAGTCGGGGCGCTTTACGACGACTGAAGGCGTGCTGCTAATCGGCCTGGTCAGCTCTGCGGTGCTCTTTTTCCCGGCGCTGCTTTATTACGAAAACTATACGGTGTCGATCTTCTACCGCTGGTGGACCATCCACCTATGGGTCGAAGGTGTCTGGATGATGATTATGGGCGCGTTTCTCGCTTACCTGCTGATCCGGCTATCCGGAGCTGATCGGGAAGTTATGGAAAAGTGGCTGTACGTGATTGTCGGTCTGGTATTTATCGCGGGTATTCTGGGTACTGCCCACCACTATTACTGGGTTGGTGTACCGCAATACTGGTTACCTATCGGCGGTTTCTTTAGTGCATTGGAACCAGCCGCCCTGGCGGGTATGGCAATATATGCTTATTCGGCAATGCGCCGTTCCGGACTAGCGCATCCGAATAGCCTGGCGCTGCACTGGACCGTTGGTAGCGCCATATTTGCACTCTTTGGCGCCGGTCTGCTCGGGCTGGCACACACCTTCCCGGCAGTGAATAAATGGACGCACGGTACCCTGATCACTGCAATGCACGGGCACGCAGCGTTTTATGGCGCTTACGCCATGATCGTACTGGCTATGATCGTTTATGCTTTACCGAAAATCACCCACGGACGCTCCGAAGAAGGGAGTACCTTGGGCTACTGGGCGTTCTGGCTACAGGTTTCCGGAATGTTTGGCATGACCTTGTCCTTCGCTACCGCTGGCCTCGGACAGGTTTACCTTGAGCGTATTATGGGCATGGGGTATCTGGACGCGCAGCTGAAAATTCAGGTGCACTTCCTGATGCTGATTGCTACGGGTTCCTTGTTCGCACTGGGGGTCGCGTTATTCATCTATGATTTCTTCCGCTACCGGCCGCGGTTTGAAGCCAGCGAAGAATATGTGGAGATTGAACCTACTGTGACGAGGAAGCGATGACGGATACAACCGCGCAGGCAGAGCCTTTCTATCTGCCTGCCGGCAACGAGATTGATATTTTTGAGCGCTGTCACGAACAACGCCTGGCTGTAATGCTAAAAGGCCCGACTGGCTGCGGTAAAACCCGGTTCGTGGAGCATATGGCCTGGCGGCTGCAACGTCCGCTTATCACCATTGCCTGCCATGACGATCTGGCTGCCAGTGATTTGATTGGTCGTTTTCTGATCAGGCACGACGGTACCGAGTGGCAGGACGGCCCTCTTACACGGGCCGCTCGGGAGGGCGCTATCTGTTATCTTGATGAAGTGGTCGAAGCACGCCAGGATACTGTGGTTATCCTGCATGCACTTACCGATCACCGGCGTATTCTTCCCATCGACAAAACCGGCGAAATCGTTAAAGCCGCACCCGGATTCCAGTTGGTTATTTCCTATAATCCTGGTTACCAGCGCATGCTCAAAGATTTAAAGCCCAGTACCCGGCAGCGCTTTGTGGCGATGGACCTGGACTTTCCCGGTGCCGAACAGGAAATGGCAATCGTCAGGCAGGAAAGCGGCACGGATCATGCCACTGCGCATGCCCTGGTCAGCTTAGCCCACCGGATTCGCTCGCTTCGCGATCGCGGGTTGGCAGAGGTACCCAGCACCCGCCTGCTCATCGCCACGGCGTTACTGGCAAAGAACGGTATTCCCATTAAAGAAGCCTGTTACGCGGGACTCATTTCACCACTGTCCGATGATGAATCGCTGGTGAGCGCGATGCGCGATCTCGTCGACGCTACCTTTATCTGATCATGCCGGGAGGATAACATGGCTGAAGCCGAAGAAGTCGTCAGCGATGTTATCCGCCATGCAACCGTCTATATTCGCCGGTTCTGGCAGCGCCACCGGGCTCTCCCCGACGGCCCGCCCAAAGTCTATCTGACTGATATTGCTTCGCGGCTGGATTTACTCATTCACGCAGCGGTAGGGTTAAGTTACCCGCTCCGGCCAGCCCAGTATCCGGCCCGGGCAACCCTGCTCGGCATTTTGTTTCGCCATCATAAAAAGCCGCGGCAGCAGATAAAAGTTCCTGCGACTAACGACACCTCCATTTGGCTACCGCCTGACGCCGCTAGTTCTGATCACGCACTTATCACCGAGCTTTATCGGGTTATGGCTCTGCAGCAGGTTATCCGGGCCCGGCGTGGCAGCGCGACTTTTCATTACCAAACGCCAATGTCGCCGCTACTGGCTGATGTGTACCTGTTGCTTGAAGCCTGGTCGGCTGATCATGAACTGATCGATTTACTGCCGGGCATGAAAGCACAGCTTAACCGGTTGCGCCGGCACTGCCTGGAGACGCGCCCGCCGCTGTCACAGTTTCCACATGTGCGACAACCACTGGAGCGTTTCGCCCGTAAACTTCTGAGCCTGGATTACCATGCTCGGGATCCAGAAATAGCGGTAACAGCAACGCCTGAGGAGTCGCTGGCCTATGCACGTCAGCTCATTAGCGTTGGCGGATTGTTGGCTCCGGTAACGCACGAGAAAAAATTGGGCCCGCGGCCGCTGGTCCGTGACTGGTGGACGGGTGATTTTCGCATGCCGGCGGATGCGGCGGCCATACAGCAATCGTCCGCCGCTGTGGATGAGGATCCACAGTCTACTGACGTGCCGCGTGGCGCGCGGTTAAACCGCCGCCCGGAAGAGCGTGACCCCGTTGAAGATGAAGATGACGATGAAAAAGAGGATGGCATCTGGATGGTTCAGGGCGATGAGCCCCATCAGCATGCTGAGGACCCCTTCGGTTTGCAGCGCCCTACTGACCGGGATGATGAAACCAGCGCTGACGAATTTGGTGAAATGGTGTCTGAATTATCCGAAGCCCGTTTAATCTCAACCCCAGGGCAACCAAAGGAAGTGCTGATATCCGATGACCCGCCGGACGCAAAAGCACGACAACAGTTGAAAGCTGCTATTGCTGAAGGCAAAGGCATCCTTTACCCCGAGTGGGATTACCGGACCAATTGCTATAACGAATCCGGCGCCACTGTGCGTCTGTTGTCTCCGCAGCATGGATCGCAGCAGTGGGTTGATGACACTCGTCGTGAACATGAATCTATGCTGAATACCATCCGCAAGCGGTTTGAAATGTTACAGGCGCGCCGTGTCCGCCACCGACGCCAACAGGATGGCGATGAAATTGACCTTGATGCCTACATAGAAAGCTACGCCGATTTTCGCGCGGGCAAGTCAATGTCCGACGCCCTCTACCAGATCCAGCGCACCGCCGACCGTAATCTGGCAATTACCCTGCTGATTGATATCAGCGGCTCAACCGACAGCTGGATTTCAGAAAACCGCCGCATCATAGACGTTGAGCGCGAAGCGCTGTTGCTGGTATGTATCGCGTTGGAGGGGCTGGGTGAGCCTTATTCGGTGCAGGCTTTTTCTGGCGAAGGGCCGCATGCGGTAACTGTGCAACAGATCAAAGGTTTTGAAGAGAGCTTCAGTAATGACATTGCACTGCGGATCAGTTCGCTTGAACCACAGCACTATACCCGCGCCGGCGCAGCCATTCGTCATGCAACCGCAGATTTAATGAAACAACCCGCCGTTCACCGGTTATTACTGGTGCTTTCCGACGGTAAGCCAAGCGACAAAGACGACTACGAAGGCCGCTACGGCGTCGAAGATATGCGCCAGGCCGTCACCGAAGCCCGGTTACAGGGAATATCCCCGTTTTGCCTTACCATCGACCGCCAGGCGGCTAACTACCTGCCCCGCGTATTTGGTGCCCATCAGTACGCAATGCTGACGAAGCCTGAACGGCTGTCAACGGTGCTACTGGAATGGATGAAGCATCTGGTTACTGTATAACTCCGCGTTAGCTATTACCGCTTACCCCGATACGTTAAAGTACATGCACACTATAAATTAGCCGCAAGTACAGAATAAAATTATGAGCAAAATCGATTCTCAGGAGTTTAAAGTTACACCAGCGCGTTACGACGATATCGCCGGCGTAAGCGTTCTGGAAACACAAGTTTATGCCGATGATGCTTATCCCGCCCTCTTCTTTTATCAGGCCCTGAGGCAATGGCCTGAGACTTTCCTGATAGTGAAACGCAAAGAAATTGTGGCAGGTTATAGCCTGTTGGTACCCGTTTCTGAAGCCACCTTGTCACTGATGTCAGTACTGGTCGGTAAGGAATATCAGGGCATGGGGCTGGGCGCAAAGTTATTGCGGGAAACAATAGTTCTGGCACGGTCGCTGAACTATCAAAGAATAGAATTGAGCGTATCACCAGATAATGAATCAGCGATTGCGCTGTATAAAAAATTAAATTTTAAAGAAACGGAAAGACGGTGTGATTATCTGGGGCCGGGTCAGGATCGCATAATAATGGTTTTGCTACTTTAACGGCGGGGAAGTAAAAGCAGCGATCTTTTACTATGCTTTCGGTTGAGACTCATAAAAAAGGAGGCATGATGATACCTAGTTTTGGAATGGGAACCTTCCGGCTAAAAGGCCCAACACTGACCGAGCTGATTATAGAAGCGGTCGAGATGGGCTACAAGCATATTGATACCGCGCAGGCTTATGAAAATGAAGCCGACGTTGGTAAAGGTCTCGCGCAAACCAGGAGCGAGGACGTATTTGTCACTACAAAAGTCTGGTTTGAGAGTTTTAAACATCAGCAAGTATTAGATAGCCTTAAGCAAAGTGCGGACAAACTGCAGCGCGACTGCATCGACATGGCGCTGATTCACTGGCCGTCTCCCAACGACGAAGTTCCAATGGAAGAGACGCTGGATGCACTGACTGAAGCCCGTCAGCAGGGTTTGATTAAGCATTTTGGCGTATCCAACTTCACTATCGATTTAATGGAGCGAGCCATCGCGCATGTCGGTGCCGACAACGTCATGACCAATCAAATTGAGGTCCATCCATTTATGCAGAACCGTAAAGTGACCGCCGCCTGTGAAAGCAATGATATTAAGGTGACGGCTTACCTACCCCTTGCCAAAGGCGAAGTGGTTGAAAACGATACGCTGCGTGCCATTGCGGCCCAGCATAACGTGACTGCTGCGCAAGTTGCGCTGGCCTGGGAAATGCAAAAGGGCTTTATCACTATCCCCTCAACCACGAAAACCGAGCATTTGCGCAATAACTTTAACGCGCAAAAGATACAGCTAACGGATCAGGACATGGCCGATATTGACGGGTTGGATCGAAACGAGCGGATCATTGACCCTGATTTCGCGCCTGATTGGGATTGATAAAAGCTTTAGATTAGAACTGGAAGTGGTGCCCGGGGCCGGACTTGAACCGGCACGCTGTTGCCAGCGAGGGATTTTAAATCCCTTGTGTCTACCTATTTCACCACCCGGGCATTACAGATATTTTGAGGAACTCGATGGAGGCGGGTCCCGGAGTCGAACCGAGATCCACGGATTTGCAATCCGCTGCATAGCCATTCTGCCAACCCGCCTTCGAGTTTGGAGCGGGAAACGAGATTCGAACTCGCGACCCCAACCTTGGCAAGGTTGTGCTCTACCACTGAGCTATTCCCGCATCCAGTGCCGAGGCATTTTACTGCCTATTTCAGCAAGGTCAACGATTTTCTTGGCTTAACCCGACCGATTGCCTATTTTTACTCCACTTTGCTTAAGTCGGCCCAGGAAGCGCGTAAATATTCCCACATAGACCACAGGGTAAGCACGAAAGCTACGTACAGCAGAACGGTCGCGGTGATGATAACAAAAGCGTTGGCTTCCCAGATCAGGCCGGTGATCGCGACCATTTGCGCAATGGTCTTCCACTTACCCAGGTTCGACACTTTGACTTGCTCATGCCGGCCAATCTGCGCCATCCATTCGCGCAAGGCTGATACCACCAGCTCGCGGCTGATGATTGCCAGTGCCGGGATACTTATCCACCAGGCCGCATAGTCTTCCACGACCACTACCAGTGATGCGGCAACCATGACTTTATCGGCAACTGGATCTAAAAACGCGCCAAACTTACTGTATTGATCAAACTTACGGGCGATGTAGCCGTCCAGGCCATCGGTCAGACCGGCTATGGCAAATACTACCGCTGCCCAAAAGTGGGCTTCCTGACCGGGTAAATAATAAATTACCAGAAACACTGGGATTAAAAGAATTCGAAAGTAAGTCAGCAGATTGGGAATAGTCCACATAATAACCGGTAGGTCCTCTGTTCGTTCTGAAACACATCATCAACGATTTCCGCGTCACTGCGGCAATCCCGGATACAGCTATAGATTACTCATTACATAGGCCAATACTAGCTTGTTTTGCCTCTCATTAGCTACTGCTAACCGCTTATTCGTCGCGAAATGCATGATAAATTGTTTCGGCAAGATCACGACTGATGCCGGGTACGGCCGCCAACTGGTCAATACTGGCCTGCTTAACCTGTTGCAGCCCGCCCAGGTTCTGCAAAATCTTTTGCCGGCGTTTGGCACCAATTCCTGGAATATCTTCCAGCCGCGAGCTGCGCTGCACCTTCGCCCGGCGCTGACGATGGCCGGTAATAGCAAAGCGATGTGACTCATCGCGGATATGCTGCACCAGATGCAATGCGGGTGAATCGCCAGGCAGTGGCAGGGTCGCATGGCTGCCCGCCATAATCAGTGTTTCCAGACCCGGCTTACGCGATTCGCCCTTTGCCACCCCGATTAACAGAGGAACTCGCGCCGACCAGTCGGAAAAATAGTTTTCGGCCTGGCTCAGCTGCCCCTTGCCCCCGTCAATAAACAGAATATCCGGCATTGGCGCATCCGGGTCGGTACTGTCACGTAACGGGTCATAACGACGTTTCAGGGCCTGCGCCATGGCTGCATAATCATCCCCGGGTGTTATGCCCTTGATGTTAAAGCGGCGGTAATCACTTTTCTTCGGGCCTTGCTCATCAAAAACCACGCAGGAGGCCACGGTTTCCTGGCCCATGGTGTGGCTGATATCAAAACATTCCATGCGCTGCACAGGCGAATCAAGGTCTAAGGCTTTTTCGAGCTCACGTACCCGCATCGCCATAGTTGATGCCTGATTAACCCGGCTGTCCAGTGCATTGAGCGCGTTCTTTTGTGCCAGCGTCTGGTACTGACGACGTTCACCACGTACACGGTGGGTCATGCGCACCCGCTGGGCCAGGGCCTGTTCGAGTAGCTGCAGTTCACGTTCAGGATCCAACAATTGCGTAGCAGTCTCCGCCGGCAGAATGATCTCGCGTGGCAGGCGCCGGCCAATCCGATCATTCAGATAAAATTGCAGGATAAATGCCAGTAACACTTCGCTGTCATCGGTATTGGCCGGTAACTTAGGAAAGTAACTGCGGCTGCCCTGCACTGCGCCCTCGCGGATAAAGAGTAAGTGCACTGCGGCAATACCACCGCGGCGCGCGAACCCGATCACATCCATTTCTTGTTGGTTACCGGTTACCGCATTACGTTCCTGGATCTTGCGCAAAGCACTTATTTGATCACGAAACCGTGCTGCCCGCTCAAAATCAAGATCGCCACTGGCCTGCTCCATGCGCAGTACCAACTGATCAATTACCTGTTGATTTTTACCCTGTAAGAACGATTTGGCCAGTTCCACCTGTTCCTGGTACTCATCGTCAGTACAATAGCCCTTTACACAGGGCGCCAGACAGCGTTTAAGCTGATATTGCAGACAGGGACGGCTGCGGGCGCGGTAATAGCTGTCGTCGCACTGACGGACCGGGAACAGCTTCTGCATCAACCGCAAACTTTCACGAACCGCCACGCCATTGGGGAAAGGCCCGAAATAATCGCCTTTTTCGCGCCGCGTACCGCGGTGAAACGCCAGCCGCGGATGCTCATGCTGACTAACCAGAATATAAGGATAGGATTTATCGTCGCGCAGCAACACGTTGTAGCGCGGCCGGTATTTTTTTATGAAGTTATTTTCCAGGATGAGCGCTTCGGCCTCGGTATTGGTTACCGTGACATCCATAGCGGCAATCTGCCGGACCAGCGTCTGGGTCTTTGGGGTGTCGACATTAGCGCGAAAATAACTGCCCACCCGCTTACGAAGATCCTTCGCTTTGCCTACATAAATAATTTCACCCGACTCATCATACATGCGGTAAACGCCCGGCTGATGAGTCAGGTGTTTTAAGAACGATTTTGAATCAAACTGCTTTTCGTTCATAAACTCCCGGAAGGTCGAGATCAACTAACCCTGTTTGTATTGCGATATGCGTCAATTCTACATCACCGTTCACGCCAAGTTTGGCAAAAATACGATAACGGAAGGTATTAACGGTTTTGCTGCTGATATTAAGGTGTTTAGCGATTTCTGCAACCCGAATCCCCCGGCCCAGCATTTGTGTGACCTGAACTTCGCGATCGCTAAGTGACTTCAGCAGGCGTACTTGCTCGGTTTGCCGTGGATTTCTTGCGAGGTACTCAGCCACAGCAGTTGCGACAAACATATGGCCGCGGTTAAGCGATGCAGTGGCAGCGAGAAATTCATCCTCAGAGGAACTCTCCAGCAAGTAGCCATCAACCTGTTTAAGGTTGCACTGAAAATCAAGAATATCCTGAAAATGCTTGGCAAATAAAAGTACCTGTAAATCACAGTATCTTTTATGTAAACGCCGCCAGGTTTCGATGGTTCCGTCGCCTGCCAGGTGACTACACAATATAACGGTGGCACAAGGTGATTCCCGTACCGCATCACGCAACTGATTAAAATTAGTCGCACTGGCAACAACGCGATAGTTATTCGCTTTGAGTGTGGCGTACATCCCAACCCGCACTAAATCACTCGATACAGCAACAATAAAGTCTGTCATATCCACTTATCCATAGTGAATTTCATGCCCTGAAACCATTTCAGAGATAGACAGATATCAATAATTTAAAACCTTTTGGCAAGTATAAATTGATAAATTTTGTTGAATTCGGAGATCGCCCTGCGTTTTCCTGTCATTTGACAGCAAAAATCTGTCAGATTGACAGATTTAGCCGAATACGGTCACTGTTTGTCGGCTTATCGCAACCAGTCGGCCAGCATCATCCCAGATATGGGCGTGGGTATGGCCATAACCATTAGCAGCATGATCTATGGTCGCAAGATACTGCCACCAGTTGTTACTGCCCTTGTCAGCGGGCAGTTCATCAGGAAACTCGATGGTCCAGGTTAATGAACTCGCCGGAGCGGGATTAGACAAATGAGGCAGTAAAGCTGGCGGCCAGGCATCAACCAACCCCAGCAGCAAACCGATATCAATTGGCTTTTTCTCGTGCCGGTAGCGCATCCAGCCACCGAATTCACGTGACTTATCGCCGGTGAACGGCAGGTTTCCGGCACAAATCCGGTAGTCATAGTGATGGGTAAATTCGGGCAGGATATCCAGCGGCGGAAAGCGAAGCCCTTGCTCTCGCGAAACCATATCAGCTTGTGCACAGGCCAACACAGACACCGAAGACGGGCGACTGCGACCGTAACTGGCCAGGGCGATGAGCACCACCTCACTATCCTGGATGATTTCTACCGCAATCTGAGTCACATTTTTACCCTGACGCAAAATGCGCCGTTGCAGCGTAGCCTCGCCGGGCTGAACCGGCGCCACAAAAGATACTGTAAAGGCCCGCAGCTGCTGTTCAGGATCCGCGCCGTAATGGGCATGTTGCCAGGCGATGGCGGCGGTGATCCCGCCGAATAACGCGCGCCCCTGCCCCCAACCGTCAGGTAACACGAGTTGCTGCTCTGCCGCGGGGGTTATCTGTGTCAGAATTTCCGAAAACTGCATGTCGACCTCGGTATTATTCGTTATTTTTAAAAGGCGGTTAGTTAACGCGTTAATTATACACAGGTACGACCAGATGAATAGATTGCCGCACAGGCAAAAAAAAACCCGCTGACGAATCAGCGGGTTTTTCGGAATGTGGCGGAGAGAGAGGGATTCGAACCCCCGGTGGGCGCAAACCCACGCCTGATTTCAAGTCAGGTGCATTAAACCGAGCTCTGCCATCTCTCCGCGGTCATTAAGCTCAATGCCTTAAGACGATGCGAATGATAAAGAGCGGAAACCGGCTTGTAAAGCAAAAATTCACACTAGTGATACTGTTTGCTGTGATTTTAAGCAATCACGATAGTATTTCGCTTAAACAGGCCTTGAAATCATTGCCTGCTCGCCCCCATTTTGGGTTAGACTAGGTGCAGTATAACTTAGCAGTACCACAACACGGAGATAGCGATGAGTAACCAAGCTCACATTTCAACTACACAGCGCAGCGAATCAGCTCTGCAGACCAACAAAGTTTTACGCAATACTTATATGTTGCTGGGTCTGACTCTGGCATTCAGCGCTTTTACCGCATTTCTTTCAGCCAGTATGAATCTTCCTCATCCGGGTCTGATCATTACGCTGGTCGGCTTTTACGGTTTACTGTTTCTGGTACATAAAACCTCAAACAGCGCGATGGGTCTGCTGTCAGTATTCGCGCTAACCGGATTTATGGGGTACACCTTAGGCCCGATCCTGGGAATGGTTAACGCTATTGGCCCGCGCGGTAGTGAAATCATTATGATGGCACTTGGTGGTACGGCTCTGATCTTTTTTGCTCTGTCCGCTTATGTGCTGACCACTAAAAAGGACATGTCGTTCTTAGGTGGCATGATGATGGCCGGTTTTGTTGCCATTATTGTTATGTTTATCGCTAACCTGTTCCTGAATATTCCGGCTCTGGGTCTGGCGCTGTCGGCGATGTTCATCCTGTTCTCAGCCGGCGCGATTCTGATGCAGACCAGCGCTATTATTAACGGCGGCGAGCGTAATTACATCCTGGCTACAGTAACGTTATTCGTGTCCTTGTATAACATCTTCCTGAGCCTGATTCATTTGCTCACGGCGTTTGGCGGCGACGAGTAACAGGCGCGGCAATTGGCTCGTCTTGTCTTAGCGCTGCATTCATTCGATGACAGCGCTTCATCCCTGTCTAATCGCAGCCTGCTGGCTTACCATTACGCCCAGGCTGCGGTAGCCAGCGGTCATCAGATTGAAATGGTCTTCTTCTATCAGTCAGGCGTACGTTTTGGTGCGGTCGGCGAAGACCACCCGTTAACCGATATGTGGCTGGAGTTGTCAGCCACCTATAATATTCCCCTGGTGCTTTGCGCTACTGTGGCAGAAACCGAATATAGCATTGGCGAAGCGACACTTCGTTCCGGCTTTCATAATGGCGGTTTGACGGAATTTGCCCAGGCCACCGCCCTCGCCGATCAGGTGGTACAGTTCTGATGGCTATCGCGATAATTCAGACAACCTTACCTGATGATCCCGACTGTTGGCACGGCCAGGATATGTTACTGGCACTGGCGAGCGTCGATCTGAACCCTCAGCTGATTCTGAGTGGTCATGGCCTGAGCCTCTGGCATAAAGATTTTGATGTCGAACGAAACCACCGGTCGCTACATAAACGTTACCGGCTACTTGAGCTATATGATTGTCCGGCACCCTGGGTGCTTGATACTGAACTGGCCGACAGAGCCTGGCAGCTCAGTGACTTTATCGCGCCCGTCGAGGTGATCGACCGGCTGGAACTTCACGAGCGGCTGCAAGGCCTGCAAAAGGTATTGAGGTACTAGCCGCGATGACCACACCCCTGCACTTTATCCGTGACTGGCCCTCAGCTGACTGGCTGCAACACTGGCAACACGATGACTGTGCTTTTTTGGTCAGCGAAAAAGCACTGGAACTCTGTTTGCTTGAGCCTGAATTGGCGGAGCTATTACCCGGCAGAACCTATGTGCTGATCACCGAGTTAGCCCTGTTGGCAGAACAAGGTTTGATGACTGAGGATTTGCCGCTGTCGCTGATCCAGATTAGCGACACCCGCTGGGTTGAGCTCACGCTACAGTGCGCGCCGGTCGTTACCTGGGATAAAGCGGAGTAACACCAATGTTCATAGTGGCCGGGCGCGAATACCAAACCGATAAACACGAATACCTTGCCGATTTTTCTGAATGGTCGCCTGAACTGGCGTGTCATATAGCCGAACTCGAGCAGATCGAGCTAACTGATGCGCATTGGGAAGTAATTCATTTTGTCCGCGACTTTTATCAGGAGTACGACACCAGCCCGGCAATGCGGGTGCTGGTAAAAGCAATTGGCAAGCGACTGGGGCCAGATAAAGCCAATAGCCGCTACTTATATAAACTTTTCCCTAAAGGTCCTGCCAAGCAGGCGACCCGCATTGCGGGCCTGCCAAAGCCAGCTAAATGCATATAAAAAAAGCCCGCAACAGCGGGCTTTCGTTTTACTGGTTAGCTGCTATTCAGCCGGTGTTAAAACGGATTTCCCACCAAGATAGGGTTGCAGCGACGCGGGAATGGTCACCGAGCCATCCTGTTGCTGGAAATTCTCCAGTATGGCGACTAGTGTCCGCCCTACCGCCAGGCCCGAGCCATTTAATGTATGCAGCAGCTCAGGTTTCTTGGCGCCCTGCCGGCGAAAACGTGCCTGCATCCGCCGCGCCTGAAAATCCAGCATATTGGAGCAGGAGCTGATTTCGCGGTACTTCTGCTGTGACGGCAGCCAGACTTCAAGATCGTAGGTTTTAGCCGAGCCGAAGCCCATATCGCCGGTACAGAGCAACATCTTACGGTATGGCAGCTCCAGTAGTTGCAGAACCTTCTCAGCATGGCCGGTCAGCGCGTCCAGCGCAGCCATGGATTCTTCAGGCTTTGCCAGCCACACCAGTTCAACCTTATCGAACTGATGCTGACGGATCAGGCCGCGGGTATCACGCCCATGTGAGCCGGCTTCACTGCGGAAACATGGGGTGTGCGCCGCATATTTAATGGGTAACTGACTCTCATCAGCAATTTCATCACGCCACAGGTTCGTCAGCGGTACTTCCGCCGTGGGGATCAGTGACAGCGCAACCTGGTTTTCGGTAGCGCCCTGCA
>CAYWXF010000023.1:0-23835 GCA_964462025.1 uncultured Pseudomonas sp.
GCGAAAACACCGCAAATATCCGATCTCACGCTTGACTTTAAAGCCAAAAACAGGCATATTCCCCGCCCTAATAAACACACGCGATCTGATAACGAATTTTAGGAGTTCACCTTGGCTAACATTAAGTCTGCGAAAAAGCGCGCGGTGCAAGCGGAAAAAAACCGTCGCCATAACGCGAGCCGTCGCTCAATGATGCGTACCTTGTTGAAGAAAGTAACTGCTGCCATCGAAGCAGGCGATAAAGCTACTGCTGAACAGTCATTTACTAATCTTCAGCCAGTTCTGGATCGTTATGCGACCAAAGGTCTTATCGACAAAAATAAGGCTGCCCGGCACAAGAGCCGTCTGACTGCGAAAATCAAATCGCTGTAAGACGCTTATTGTTCCGCAACTAACCTCACAGTTAGTTACAAAAAAACCGGCCTCCTGGCCGGTTTTTTTATGCCTTTCTCGCGTCTCCGGGTTCTATTCCCCCACCGTTGTTGTCATAATGTTGCCTTCTAACAATAACGATAACAATTCTTTCCCGCTGGAGAACCCTTGCCAATGATGCGCTTTACCCATTTTCTAACCCTGCTGTTCGCGCTGTTGCTAAGCAGCGCTGCCCTTACGGCTAACGCTCAACCTGAAGAACTACCGGTCGAGGACTTTTTCAGTAACTCGGTATACAACGGCGTTCATATTTCACCCGATGGCCGTCATTTTGCCATTAAGTCCAGCGAAGGCAGCCGCGACAAAATCGTTATCTTTAACCGCGAACAGCGCAAGGTAACCACCAGCTTCGCCTTTGGCAACAATATCCGTTTTTCCAATATTTCCTGGGTTAATAACGATCGGATTGTTTTCGAAGGTCGCAAATTTGTCGGCTACCTGGATGAAAAAGGTGGCGTACCCAGCCTCTACGGTGCCAATGTCGATGGCAGCAACCGCCGTGAGCTCTTTAAATGGGGCATGACCGGTTACCGCATCCTGCATCTGTGGCCGGAAGACCCTGATCACATCATGATCGGCAAGTTCCATTTTGCAGATGATGGCGAAATGAAAGCGCACCGGATGAATATTAATGATGGCCGGCTGTACTACCTTGCTGACCAGCCGCCGCGCGCCAATGGCCTGCTCACCGATAACAGCGGCACCCTGCGCGCAGCCTATGCCTATGAAGAAAAGCGCAGTGATGAGTATGGTAAAGGCACCCTATGGCTGTATTACAAGCAACTAGGCTCTGATGAATGGAAAGAATTCGACATGAGCGGCTTTGAAAAAGGCCGGAACCTGAACTTCGGCGGCTTCACTGAAGATGACCGCTATGCTTACCTGATCTCCGATCATGACAGCAAAACCACCGCTATTTATAAGTTCGATACCCTGAGCGGCGAAATGACCCCGATGGCCAGCGATCCGGTCTCAAATGTCATGTCCCCGGTCTATGGCATGAATGGCGCTATTGTCGGTTTCGAATTCATGCCTGACTACTACCGCCGTGTTTACGTTGATGACAGCAAGTCTGCAAGATTGATAAAGCGTCTGGAAGCGTCCTTCCCCGGCCAGCGCGTAGCACTGACCAGCCTTACCGCAGATAAGAGCCAGGCAGTGGTGCATGTCAGTTCCGACCGCAATTCCGGCGAGTACTATCTGTTTAATACCGAAACCCTTGAGGCCAGCTATATCGCCGCGCCGAATCCTAAACTAAATCCGGCCGATATGGCCGAAGTCAAACCCTTCAGCCTGGAAGCCCGTGACGGTACCCGCTTACACGGCTACCTGACGCTGCCACAGGGCCACGATCAGGCTGAAGTGAAGCGACTCATTGTGAACGTGCACGGTGGTCCGCACGGCCCGTTTGACCGCTGGGGCTTCAGTGCTGAAAACCAGTTCTTCGCTAACCGCGGATTTGCTGTATTGCAAGTTAACTTCCGGGGTTCCGGCGGTTACGGTCAACTCTTCGAAGAGGCTGGTTACCGCAAGTGGGGGCGTGAGATGCAGGACGATGTAACCGATGCCACGCTCTGGGCTGTTGAGCGAGGTTATGCCGACCAAGACCACATCTGTATTTATGGTGGTAGCTACGGTGGCTATGCATCGCTGATGGGGGTTATCCGCGAACCGGATTTATACCAATGTGCGGTCGGCTACGTAGGTGTGTACTCGTTGCCGGTAATGAAAACCACCGGCGACATTCCCGGCCACGAAAGCGGCCGCAAATATTTATCCCACGTACTGGGTGATGATAAGGCCGAACTCGAAGCCAATTCACCCTCTTACCATGTCGACAAAATCAAAGCTGCACTTTATATAGTGCACGGCGAAGATGACGTCCGCGTACCTATGGCACAGTATTACGCCCTTACTGAGGCGCTCGATAAAGCCAATATTCCCTACCAGTCGATGGTGCGTGACGAAGGTCATGGCTTTCAGCTCGAACCCAACAAGTTTGATCTGTATAATAGCCTCGATGTGTTCTTCACTAAACACTTAGGCGACGGCACCCGCTAAGCCGATACTGCCCCCGCCAACCGGGGGCAGTTTGTCCCCGTAGCTCAGCAGGATAGAGCAGCCCCCTCCTAAGGGGCAGGTCGCAGGTTCGACTCCTGCCGGGGACGCCAATTTAAAAATACCAATAATTAAGGACCATACAATGGAACACTGGAGTAAATACTGGCATACCGAAGGCGTGCTGAACAGTTTCGCTGAAGGCGAAGCCAACCAGGGCTATGCCGGTGAAGTTAAAAAATTCTGGCAAGCAACTTTTGCTAATATTCCTCAGGGTGGCACCGTAATTGATGCCGGTACCGGCAATGGCGCTCTGGCCTTGTTAGCTTTCGACTACAGCAAAGCGAATCAGAAAGATTTTGTCATTCACGGCGTCGATGCCGCCAAAATCGATCCACCCGCCCAACTGAGTAAGTCTTCACCAGCCATAGCTAAAAAACTTAAGCAGATTACCTTCCATAGTGAGACGCCTGTCGAGCAGATGCCTTTCGATGCCGGCAGTGTTGATGCGGTTATCAGCCAGTTCGCCTTTGAATACGCCGATCGCAACCAGGCCCTGAAATCCATCCTCGAAGCGCTGAAATCTGGCGGTACTTTTACCGCGATGGCCCACCATGCCAGCAGCTCGCTGCTTAAAGATTCAAAGCAAGGCTTGATTGTCCTCACTGATATTCTCGATAACAGCCCGCTGTTTCAGCAAGCTGACCTGCTGATTGAACTTGCCGGACAAGCTATTCCGCAACTTGGTGAGAAAGGTTGGTCTGAGTTTTCCCATAACCGTATTATGAGCCGCAGTATTCAGTGGGCCATGCAAGCGCTGCAAGAACGTTACAACAAAGCAGAACAGCAGGTATGGGTGAATGATGTGGTGCGCCGGGTAGCACGGGTTATGCAGGTTATGAAAGGTGACAACCTGGCCGAATGCCGTAAGCAACTGGCCTTTGAATACCATGTATTAAACGACCACAAACTGCGTCTTCAGGACCAGCTAAATGCCGCGCTGGCGAAAAAGGATATTACCGCGCTCAAGAAAGCAGCAGAAAAAGCCGGCGCAAGCTTTGCAGCTGATATGGTTGAACATGACGGCGATACCTTTGCCTGGACCCTTACTATCCAGAAAAACTAATCTTTTTTACCTTAAAAAAAGATATAAAAAAACGGGGCTTTTCAGCCCCGTTTTTATTTGTCTTACTAAGTGTTTCGTAACGAAACTTCTAAATTAGAAGTTTTGTTGGAAACGTACGTAGTAGATACGACCCCAACCGTTGTACAGGTTGTAGTTGTAGTCACGACCACCGTAAGGCACTAACTCAGGTAACTTCTCAAACGCGTTCTGTACACCGAACGTGAATTGGTTATCCCACTGAGTGGCATAGTTCACCTGGAAGTCATGCGTTACCCAGCTACCTACGCTACCACGTTGTACGCCAGCGATAGTTTCGCGAGCAGTATCACCGATGTAGTTCAGGTTATAAGCGAAGGTGAAGTCACCGAACGTGTAATCGTTGTTGAAGTTAGCACGTTGCTGAGGGAAACCTAAGTCACCCACTGTGTCACGGCCACTATCAACTTTATAGTCAAGTACATGACTTACTTGCAGGCTTTGAGACAGCGCGCCCATAGAACCGAAGTCCCAGTTAGCACGGATGTTCAAGTCAAGACCTGAAGTTTCCAGAGTACCTTCGTTACCGTAACCAGCGTCGATACGCGTGATAACGCCAGCTGAGTTACGAGTTACACCCAGACCTGGAGGAATCGGGTCGCCAGCAAGTTCACGGTTAATCAGATCTTGTGAACTGAACGCACGGATACGGTTATCAATTTCGATATCATAGTAATCGATAGCAAAGCTGATTTGCTCAGTAACGTTCATTGCAAGACCAGTCGAGATTTGGTCTGACTCTTCAGCACCCAGGTCAGCGTTAGCACGATAGTACGCGCTGATCTGACATGGCAGCGTAGGATCGCCAGCTAATACCGCACAAGTCTGATCATCATTCACAGAATCAGCAGAGAACGAAGTCTTCTGAGTCAGGATGTCCAGAGTAGGTGCACGGAAGCCTTGGCCCCAAGAAGCACGCCAGATGATGTCTTCAGTGATTGACCATTTGAAGCTGGCTTTAGGTGAGAAGTTGCCACCAAAGTCAGAGTAACGGTCATAACGGCCAGCAAAGTTCAGTTCGAAGTCATAAGTTACAGGAACCAATAATTCGAAGAACGCTGCGTTTACAGTACGGCCACCACCTGCAGAGTTACCTGCAGAACCACCTACCAGACCAGCTTCTGACTGTGAGTCATACTGATCGCTGTAACGCTCTTTACGGTGTTCAAAGCCAACGAAGCTCTGAATCATACCTGCATCGGTAGATACAACGTCAAATGCTACGTTCGCGTAATACTCATCGATATCAAAGTCAGAGATACGTGAAGTTGTTACAACACCAGCAGACAGAACGCTTTCTGGGTTCCCGCTTGGGTTTTGTAAGTCGTAACCAACACGGCAGTTAGCTGAATCGAAAGTACCGTCTCCGCAATAGCCTGGGTTGAAGTCGTTTACGTTACCCCATGCAGTGTTAGCTGCCAGGTAGCCGTTACCGATTTCAGTACTGTTGTTACGTACGCGGCGATAACCGAAGTCAATCGCGTTGTCACCGATCATGCCTTCGAAACCAACCAGTAAATCTTTGTTTTTGTTGGTTACGGTGCTGTCACGGTTACCCATAGCAGCGAAGCGGTGCCAGATATAAACTTCTTGGTTGGCGCCAGCATAGGCTGGGTCATAAGTGACCGCATTCGGGTTGTTTGGATCATAGATCCACGCGTTCGGGTTAGTCGGGTTGTTATAGCTATCTTCCGGAGTTACCAGACTGTCGCCATAGTACCAGTTTGAATCAGGGGCTGGTGCATAGCGGCCGAATGATACAGTCTCAGCGATACTTGCGTTGCTGTAGAACAGCCAGTCGTTGTTGATCTGATGAGAACCTTTCAGGAACAGTGATTCGTTCGCTGAAGACGCTTCGTTCGCGTTAGTCGCGTTGAAGTTATAGCGGCAGATATCACCCTGCTTATAGAAGTTCTCATCGCCACACGCAGATGGGATGCCTTTAAAGCCAAACGGATTGCTTACGGTACTAAAGTTGTTACCGAAAATCGATGCGCCCGGGCGAACCCAAGGATAAGCATTTTCGAATACGATTTCACGGTTGTTCCATGATACGCCACCTAACAGCGAGGTTTTAGCATCAGAAGAACCGAACAGGATGCTACCTTGCTCACGGTCACCGCCTTCACTTGGTACAGAGATTTCACCTGCACCTACAGTCAGCTGTGCGCCGTTGTAGTCTTTACGGGTAATAACGTTGATTACACCGCCGATAGCGTCAGAACCGTAGATTGCTGATGCACCGTCAGACAGGATTTCGATACGCTCTACTGCACCGATTGGAATCGAGTTCAAATCCTGGCTAGAACCAGTTGAAGGTGACATAGTCAGACGACGACCATCTACCAGTACCAGTGTACGGGAAGAACCCAGGCCGCGTAAGCTGACCATAGATACGCCCTGTGCAGATGAACCTGACTGTGGACGGAATGAACCGGCTGAGTTGAAAGTGGTGTTACGGATGATGTCAGAAACTGACATATCACCAGACAGGTCGATTGCTTCACGGTCGATAACAGTTACTGGAACTGCGCCTTCCATGTCAGTACGGCGAATACGTGAACCTGTTACCTGGATACGCTCCTGCACTTCTTCTTCGAGTTCTTCTACTGGCTCTTCTTCCTGGTTCTGCGCTGCCGCAGTGCCAGAGAATGCCATTGAAGCAGCTCCGAACATAAGCGCTAAGCGGATAGACTTAGCTAATTTATTGTTAGTATACATATCTTCTCCCTGGATCACTTTTAAGTGATTTACTAGGTTATAAACCTGCAGCTAATTACTTAGCTTGCTTGTTCCGATCGGGGTCTGTTAACACAAAAATCGCTAAAGACTCCAACCGATCAGTACCCGATACTAATCAAAAAGAATGCATTGAGCAACCTTGTATAGCGTTAAAAACCAATATTTTTTACTCTTTTAGGGAACTTTTTTGCGATAACAGAGTAAAGGACGGGCAAATTTGTTGGAATATTGTTGTCTGAAAGGTGCCGAGGCAGTCTTGTCAAGGCCTGCCCGCTTGCCCGATGATTTCACTGGCGCTTACTCTGGCCTGACCACCAAAATGGTATGCCTGCGCCAGAAATAACTCGCCGCAACCCACCGCATCATCAAACGCGTGATGCGCCTGATAAACCGGCAACTGGTACCGCTGCCGGCAACTGGCCAGGGTCAGGCTGCCGCGTGCGATGTGATGGTGTTGCTTGCGCAGGCGCCTGGCGTCGAACTGCAAGGTATCAAACAGCGCCAGCGGCCGCAACGGGATATTGTGCTGCCGCGCCGCGGTTTGCAGAAACTGCCAGTCGAGCTGCACATGATGACAAACCAGTACCGCGCCATCGAGTATTCTGGCCAGATCCGTCAGGGCTTGTCGCACTTCCACCGGATCGGCAAAGTGCTGTTGCCGCAACCCATGCACCACCGGGCTTTGTTTCAGGTCGGTGTCGTGCTGGCCCAGCACGAAGTAACGAGCACTGCGATAATCCAGTTGCGGCGGCTTGATCTCAATCCAGGCCAGCGCCAGCAAGCTATCGGTTTTGGGGTGAAGCCCGCTGGTTTCCAGATCCAGCGCGATATACCGCAGCTGTTGCCAGGGCCGGGCCAGTTCGCGGCGCCGCCGCAGCCAGGTGATCAAGCGGTTGAACAGCATCAGCTTAGCCCATCCGCCCGAATTTAAGCGCTACGCCCTGCTGTGCTTCCTTAATAATCCGAAACGCCGATTTCAGCTGCCGTCGGGTGAGCGTACTCAACTTATCCGGATCCAGCGCGTTTTTCGGCTTATCCGTACCCCACACCTCCAGCTGATGCTGCAGCCGCAGTCCGCTTAAAAATAACCAGGCCTCGCCCAGTGCCTGATTATCGCCCCGGTTCAGCAAGCGACTGCCTTTAAGCTCCTGCAGCCGGGCCAGCGTGCCCGGCTCCTGCAGGCCAGCATGTAAAGAATAGGTACGGACGATGTCATTAATCAGGGCAACGCCATAACGTTTGATATCAATCAGATCGCTATCCTTGCCCGATTCTGTACTCCGGAACCGGTTAAATAATCCCAGCGGCACCGGCACATTAGACTGCAGCCGCGCCAGGTTTCCTAAAAAGAAGTCGTTTTGCCCCAGCTTCGCCACCTCTTCACGGTATTTCTTGTATAACCGCTTATTGCCCACCACCATACGGCTGTCAAAGAAGATCTGACAATACATAAGTGCCTTCGGCGTAGGGCTGGTAGTCCAGTTACTGAAGCGCTCCAGCCAGCCGGACAAACTGCGCCGGCAATCGCGGTTGCTGGCCATGATATCGCCCGGGCACAGCGGAATACCACATCGGTACAAGCCGTCACAAACAAAGTCGCCCAGCCCCTTAAACCAGTCCTGTTGCTGCTCGTTCAGATCATCCGCTAATAATAAGCCGTTATCCTGATCCGAGCTTAAGGTCTGATCCTCGCGCCCCTGCGAGCCAAACGCCAGCCAGGCATAAGCCGCCGGTGCCACGCCATGCTCACGTTCATACAGTTCAATCAGGCGGCGGGTCATAGTATCGGTTAGCGAGGCCAGCAGCCGCCCGACAATAGTCGAATCGTGCACCCGGGCCGCAAAGGTCTGAATATAGGCCGGCATATGCTGCGCCTCGTCCACCAGCTCATCCAGGCTTCCGGCTTTATTCAGCGCACTAATCAGCATCACCGGCTCGCTGCGCTGCTGCCGCATCAGATCGGTATTGGTGATCATACCAATCGGCTCATCCTTGTCATTCAGCACCGGCAAATGATGAATATTGTGCTGCGTCATCAGCGCCAGCGCATCCATCAGACTCTGCCGCCCATACACCGTCGCCGGCGCCGGCGTCATCACCGCGTTCACCTGCAGCTCATAATCCAGTCCCTGCGCCACCACCCGGTTGCGCAAGTCCCGGTCCGTCAGAATCCCTGGTGGGTCGATAATCAGCACCGAGCTTACCTGCTCCTGGCTCATGCGCTCGGCGGCGGCGCGGATAGTGGCAGTGCTGGGCATCTGCACCAGCTTGCGCTTGAGTACGTCGCTGATGGGTAGCTGCAGGTGATGGCCGGTGGCGCGGCTGCGCGAGGCACCGCGCTCGCTCTTTTGTTCTTCCAGCAGCCGCTGGCCGTGAGCACGGATAAAATAATGCTCAAAGGCTCTTGAGGCCCGCCGCAGCTGGTTGAACACCGGTTCGGGGCAAATGTAGACTATGCCATCGGCTTCCACCGCCAGCCGGTTCACCACCGGCCGGCCACTCAGCAGCGACGGAAAACCAAATAAATCGTGAGACTCCAGCCGTTCAATCACAGTGTCATCAGGCGCGATTAAATCAAACACGCCCGAGCGCACAATATAAAGCGCCGGGCTATGTTCCTTAAACAGCGACTCGACATTGTGCTTATTCAGGTACACCGCCTGCATCTGCTCAATCGCCGCCAGGCGCTGTTCGGCATCCAGCTCATCAAACGGCGGGCAGTCCAGCAGAAAGCGTTGTAACTCAGCAAAATCCGGTTGCATCTCTGATTCTCCAAACAAAACCGCCGACAAAAAACCCGCCAACAGGCGGGTTTTACAGCGCTACCTGTTAATAACGGGCTGTTAATGATGGGTTGCCGCACCTGCACCTTTCGGATACCGGATAGACTCGACCAGATCCTGTGTAGCCTGCGGTGCATCGCCTGTCAACTTATGCACAATGTAACCGGCGATGAAGTTAAAGATCATCCCCAGGGTACCTATGCCTTCCGGCGAAATACCAAACCACCAGTTATCCGGGGTATTGGCCGCCGGGTTCACAAACTTAAAGTAAATAATATAGGCCAGGGTAAAGCTGATACCCACCACCATACCGGCGATAGCACCTAAATTATTCATCCGCTTATAGAAGATACCCATGATAATGGCCGGGAAGAAACTCGCCGCGGCTAAGCCGAAGGCAAAGGCCACCACCTGGGCCACAAAGCCGGGCGGATTAATACCAAAGTAAGTGGAAATAGCCACCGCCAGGGCCGCCGAAATCCGCGCCCACATCAACTCCTGCCGGTCGGTAATATTCGGGGTCAGGGTGCGCTTGAGCAAATCGTGCGATACCGATGCCGAAATCACCAGCAACAAGCCTGCTGAAGTCGACAGTGCCGCCGCCACACCACCGGCAGCCACCAGTGCCACCACCCATGCAGGTAAGTCAGCAATTTCCGGGTTCGCCAGTACCATGATGTCACGGTCAACGGTCATCTCGTTGCGCTCGTCACCTGAGTAGAACATACGGCCGTCGTTGTTTTTGTCTTCCCACTCAATCAGGCCGGTTTTTTCCCAGTTAGTCACCCACGATGGCGCGTCCTCATACGGCACACCCTGCAGATCCGGGCCATTCACCGTATTGATCAGGTTCACCTTGGCAAAGGCCGCAATCGACGGCGCCGTCAGGTACACCACTGAAATGAAAACCAGTGCCCAGCCAGCCGACAGCCGTGCATCACTTACCTTAGGAACGGTAAAGAAGCGCACGATAACATGGGGCAGACCCGCGGTACCTACCATCAGCGCAAAGGTAATGGCAAACACATCGATTTTACTGCGCGACCCTTCGGTATAAGCCGTTAGGCCCAGCTGTTCGGATAATCCGTCCAGCCGCTCCAGCAAATACTGCCCGGCGCCTGGCTGCCCCTCCGCGATCGTTCCCCCGAAACCGGTTTGTGGCAGAATATGACCGGTCATATAAAACGAGATAAACACCGCCGGCACCAGATAAGCAAATGCCAGTACCACGTACTGCGCCACCTGGGTGTAGGTAATGCCCTTCATGCCGCCCAGCACCGTGTAGAAGAACACAATTACCGCACCGATAAATACGCCGGTGGCAATGTCCACTTCCAGAAAGCGCGAGAACACCACGCCCACGCCACGCATCTGCCCGGCAATATAAGTAAAGCTGATCAGAATGGCGCAGATCACCGCGATAGTACGGGCGGTTTGTGAGTAGTAGCGGTCACCGATAAAGTCCGGCACGGTAAACTTACCGAACTTACGCAGGTAAGGTGCCAGGCACAGCGCCAGCAATACATAGCCGCCGGTCCAGCCCATCAGGTACACACTGCCGTCGTAACCGGCGAAAGCGATAATACCCGCCATCGAAATAAACGATGCCGCCGACATCCAGTCTGCCGCTGTCGCCATCCCGTTCAGTACCGGATGCACGCCGCCGCTGGCTACGTAAAAGTCATTGGTGGTGCCGGCCCGGGCCCAGATCGCGATCGCGATATAGAGGGCAAAGGTCGCACCCACGATAATAAAAGTTAAGGCTTGAATATCCATGGTCGCGTCCCTTAGTCCTCGTGAACTTCGTATTTATTATCCAGCGCCGCCATTCTGTTCACATACACAAAGATCAGAACGACAAAGGTGATAATCGACCCCTGCTGCGCGAACCAGAAACCCAGTTTAAAGCCGAAAAAAGTAATTTCATTCAGCCAGTCCACCAGAATGATGCCAAACCCGTACGACACGAGAAACCAGACTGCTAACAGCTTAAGTACCAGACCGATGTTCTCACGCCAGTAGGCTTTTGCGAGTTCTTCGCTTTTAAAAGCCATATGCCCTCCAGATTGTTCTGTGTTATTCATTGTTGGTTGTTGTCATAGCGCAATCTAATGCGCTTAGTACAAGGGGGAAATTGGACTTTGGTCGTACAGCAGTTTGGGCAGGCTGTGATAAAGTCCTGTACATCAATACCGAAGAGTTAAATGCCATGACATTACTGCTGATCCTCGTGTCCCTTGGGTATATCGCGCTGCTGTTCGCGGTGGCGCACTGGGGTGACAAAACCAGTTCCTGGGCCAACCGGCTTAGCTACAAGCCCATGATCTACAGCATGTCGCTGGCTATCTACTGCACCAGCTGGACGTACTACGGCGCCGTCGGCAATGCCGCCACCTCGGGCTGGGCTTATATTCCGATCCTGCTCGGGCCGGTACTTTTGTTTATATTCGGCCTGCCGCTGCTCGAGAAGCTGGTATCGGTGAGCAAGCAGCAGAACATCACCTCAATTGCCGACTTCATCGCCTCGCGCTACGGTAAGCGCCAGCGGCTGGCTTTGTTCGTGACCCTGATCGCCACCCTGGCGACCATTCCTTATATCGCCCTGCAACTGAAAGCCGTGGGCCTGAGCTTTGTGGTGCTCACCGAAAACACCACCGCCTTTACCGAATTTTCGCTCAATGAACTGATGGCGGCGGCCATGATGGCGGTATTTGCCATGCTGTTCGGCACCCGCCACATCGAAGTCACCGAATACCGCAACGGCATGATCCTGGCCATTGCCTTTGAGTCGGCGGTAAAGCTACTTGCCCTGATTGCCGCCGCGGTATTTGCCTGGTGGCTGTTTACTGAAAGCTCGCCGGTAACCATGTGGCAGCAACTCAGCCAGCCAACCAGCGCGGAATGGTCCTGGCAGGCCCTTACCAGCTTTGAATTCATTATGCAGACGTTCATGGCTGCCGGCGTCATCTTATGCCTGCCACGGCAGTTCCACGTCACCGTAGTGGATAACGTCAACGTGCGGCACCTGAAAACCGCGCGCTGGGGTTTCCCGCTTTATTTAGTGCTCACCGCCGCGGCTATAGTGCCGATTGCGCTTAGCGGGCAATTCTTTTTTGGATCAGGCATGGGAGACGCCATCGACGGCTCTACCTACGCCCTGCGCCTGCCACTGCTGCAGGATCAAACCTGGCTGGCGGTGTTTATCTTTATCGGCGGATTCTCGGCCGCCACCGCCATGGTGATCATCGCCTCGGTTACGCTCAGCACCATGATCACCAACGACGTTATCATGCCGGTGTTGCTGCAGCGTCGCAGCCGTTTTCCGCTACCCAGCTTCAAGGGCCGGCTGCTGCTGATCCGCCGCATCGCCATCGCCGTGATCATGCTGCTGGCCTATCTGTGCTACTA
Source organism: uncultured Pseudomonas sp. (assembly GCA_964462025.1). Lineage (GTDB taxonomy): Bacteria > Pseudomonadota > Gammaproteobacteria > Enterobacterales > Alteromonadaceae > Pseudidiomarina. The sequence goes on from CAYWXF010000023.1 coordinate 12,586, forward strand.
CTTCTGGGCCGCCAGAACCGGCCTGGTCAGCATTGGTTTGCTGGCGTTCTCTATGGTGCTGCAGCTGCTGCCCGGCATTGTCGGTGGCCTCTACTGGCGTCGGGGCCATGCCCGGGGCGTGTACGTGGGTACCGGGCTGGGCCTGCTGGCCTGGCTATTCAGCGTGGCGGTACCTATGTACCTGCCCCACGAAGCCACCGACAGCAGCATTATCACCCAAGGCACCGCCATCAGCCTGGCAGTAAACCTGGCCGGTTACATCCTGTTCTCGCTGCTGGCCCGGCCGCAACTGGTGGATCGCATCCAGGCCACCGCTTTCGTCAAGCCGCGCGCCAGCCTGCAGGAGCACACCATTGGCCGCCATCATCAGGCCACCAATGGCGATATGCTGTTACTGCTGCGAACCTTTCTGGGCGACGAGCGTAGTGAGCAATTACTTCACTTCTTCGCCAACGCCGCTGACGTCGGCAAACAAGGCGGCAGCCTGACCATCAATGCTAACAGAGACGACATCGCCTCGCGCACCCTGATTGATTTTGTCGAGCGGTCACTGGCTGGCGTGCTTGGTGCTGCTACCGCCCGTTCACTGGTTGAGGCCGCCCTGCGCGATCGCCGCCTGCACCTGGAAGAAGTCGTGCACTTTTTCGATGACACCACCCAGGCTCTGCAAACCCAGCAATCGATCTTGTTCAGCTCACTCGAAAACCTGGCCCAGGGTATCAGCGTCATCGACGCCGATCTTCGACTGGTAGCCTGGAACAAGCGCTACCTGGATTTATTCGAGTACCCCGAAGGCATGGTCAAGCCCGGCCAGCCCATCGCGGCCCTGATCCGTTACAACGCCGAGCGCGGCGAATGCGGCCCCGGCGAAATTGATGAGCTGGTGGCCAAGCGGCTGAAGTATATGCAGGAAGGCTCACCCCACCGCTTTATCCGTCGCCGGGGCGATGGCCGGGTAATTGAAATGGTCGGTAATCCGCTGCCCACCGGCGGCTTTGTTACCAGCTTTACCGATATCACCGAGTACATAGAAACCCAGCAGGCACTTGAAGAAGCTAATATCGACCTCGAGCAACGTATCAGCGGCCGCCAGCGCAAAATCCGCGAGATCAATAACGAGCTCACCGAAGAAATAGAACGCCGCCGCCAGGTCGAAACCGAACTCAAACAGGCCAAACAGGAAGCCGACGAAGCCAATGCCTCGAAAACCCGCTTTCTGGCGCTGGCCAGCCATGACATCCTGCAGCCACTCAACGCCGCCCGTCTGTATCTGTCAGCAGTAGATGAAACCACTATCGGCGAGCACAATCAGCAGTTGCTCGGCAAACTGGATACCGCACTGGGTTCCACCGAGCACCTGTTATCCACCCTGCTGCAAATTGCCAAAATGGATCAGGGCGCGCTGCAGCCAAAGTTCCGCCATGTGCGGCTGAATACGGTGCTGCAGCCACTTCTCAATGAATACAGCATGCTGGCCGCCCAGCGTGGCATCAGGGTAAAAGCGCGCTTGCTGGATGTGGTGGTGTATACCGACCCTACTTACCTGCGCCGCATCATTCAGAACTTTTTATCTAACGCGGTCAAATACAATAAAGAGCAGGGGAAAGTGCTGCTGGGTGTGCGCCGACGTGGCAACGAGTTGCTTATTGCGGTGTGGGATACCGGACATGGCATTACCACCCAGCAACGACCGAAGGTGTTTGACGCTTTCTACCGCGGCCAGAATACCCGGGCAGAGGGCGTCGGGCTGGGGCTGAGCGTGGCCAAGCGCATGAGCGAGCAGCTGCACTGCGCCTTGCAACTGGTTAGTGAAGAAGGTCGCGGCAGCTGCTTCTCGGTCACAATTCCTGAAGGCAACCCGATGCTGGTCGAAGACCGGCCGCAAGCCGCCGAAGTGGCCACGCCCACCGGCAGCATGACCCTGATCTGTGTCGATGATGACCCGGAGAACCTGACGGCGATGCGCGCCCTGCTGGAAAAATGGGGCTGCACTGTAGCTACCTTCACCACCAGTGCCGGCGCGCTTGAGTACGCGGCCAGCCACGAGCGGCCAGATGCCATGCTACTGGACTATCAACTGGGTGATGACGTACATGATGGCCTGAGCCTGGCGAGTGCCCTGCGGAGCCTGTGGGGGGCAGATCTGCAAGATACGCTGGAAGGCGCGCTGGTTACCGCCATGCGTGACGATAACCTGCGCCAGCAGGCGCGCGAACAGCGCCTGCACTTTCTGGCAAAACCAGTGAAGCCGGCCGCCTTAAAAGCGCTGCTGAAACATATCCAGCAGCACGGCTAGCCGGCATCAACAGGGCAAATCACATGGTCTCGGTGGGGTGCGCCACGCAGATGCCATTGTTAATGGTGAGGTTGGGTTCCGGAATCACTTCGCAGGTTCCCATTACTTCATGCTCGTCGTGAAACCAGCTTTGCAGTTCAGTGTAGCTGTCTACCAGAGGCTCCAGCACCTCAGGATCGACAGATTTAGTCGAGTACGGCAGATAATACTCAGGTCCACCACAGGGACGGCTGCCCACTTCCATCAGCCGGCACTGCGACAGGTCATCGGCATGCGGCACCCCAACCAGCTCACGGATATCCATATCAAGGTCCCGTAACGCAGCGGTTTTTTCCTCGATGGTCGCTTCGCTGTCCTGCATAACCTGTTCGACGCGTTTGACTACTTCAGAGCTAAGCTGCTCGCCTTCCTGTTGCAGCTCAGTCAATGTTTGTTCCAGCTCAGCGCTGGTGTCTGAATCGTCATCAGCGGGCTGGCCACAGCCAGTTAACATCAGCGCCAGTGCCGCAGCAGATAAAATCGGTTTCAACATGATCTGTTCTCCTTCCATAAAAAAAGCCCGGTTGCTTCCTTCATCTAAAGATGGCAGAAACTTCCGGGCTTGTCGATTTATACTCCGCAGCCAGGCTGCGGAGTGCTTTGCATACTACCGGTTAGCTCGCTTGCAGGCTACGGCGACGACGCAGCAATGCCAGTGGCAGTGCTAACAGCGCCAGCCAGAAGCCAAAGCTACCTGAGCTCTTCTTCTGCACTGTGAAGCTGGTGGTGGCAGTACTTGTTTTATCGCCGTCAGATACAGTCAGACGATAGGTCAGCGTACTCTCCTGGCCCAAGCTCGGAGCCGTTACGGTTGGAGCGGCAGCCATCGGATTGCTCAGCGCCGCAGCCGGACCGGACACTTGTTGCCACTGATAGCTTAGGTCGTCACCGTCAGGGTCGCTACTTGCCGTACCATCCAGGCGCACCTGGAAACCAGCAGCAACGACAGCTGCCGGAGATGACGCCCGGGCAACCGGAGCCTGGTTCACAACCTGCACGGTAACCTGCGCAGATGTAGTGCTCTGACCGGCTTCATCGTTGACCTGGTAAGTAAATGAGTCGTTACCGAAGAAGTCTTCGTTTGGCTCATAGGTTACCGTCAGGCCATCAGTGGTAATAGTACCATTCAATGGCTGAGTCACGATTTCAACGCTCAGTGCGCCCTGTGCTTCAAACTGCAGTGGAACAACAGCATCAAACGAGGTCGTACCGTCAGTGATGTTCATCAGAATTGAAACGTCACGGCTTGGCATACCAACGATGTCGGTCATATCCGTTGTCAGCGCCACGTTACGGGTAGTAGAGATTGACGCCGCAGTCGCATCACCGAAGTTCAGCGCTGTCATATTAAAGTCAACATCCACACCTGCTGGCTCACCGGCTTCAACTGCTGCCGATAAGGTGGTGCCGTTAACCGGATAGGTTCCGGTACCGGTGTTATAAGCCATTGCACCTGCGTCACCTTCCATGCTCTCAATACCGACAATAGTCGGGCCCTGAGGCGCGTTGGCACTGATATCAACGTAGTTATAAATCACTTCGTCGGTACCCACTTTGTGCCAGGTATTGAAGGTATAGCGATCAGGGGTGGCATTGTCCCAGTTACGAACGTTAAACCACTCAAGCACTACCCAGTTATTGGTGCCATCGTTTACGACAGTGAAACGTAACTCACCACCGTCAGCACCGCCAACTTCAAAGTCCGCCCAGAACGGCGCATGCAAGCCATTTGGCTCAGCAATGTTTGGCAGAGTCTGAGGGTTCCAGGTTGAGGTGACCGTGCTGCTACCCATTTCGATGATACCGTTTTCCCACATGGTCACGCGGGTAAACACCTGGCCTTCGAACATCAGTTCAATCGTACCGAGGTTGAGTGATACACCCGCCTCGTCGCAGTACTGATCGGCACCACAGGTTGAGTTGTAGCTTACGCCAAGGTCATCCAGGCCCATTCCCGCAAACGGGAAGGCAGCCGGTTCAACACTTGCCAGCGGCGGGTTATCCTGCTGCGTACCAACCCAGTTAATGGTGTTGGTTGCTTCGTCGAACCCTTTGCTGCTTGGTGTAGACAGTGTTTCAGTGAACATCAGGCTGTTCTGGCTGAAATCTACGTGCTGCGGATCAGGCAACATGGCCGAGAAGGTCACTTCGTTGCCCGTATCACCCAGCGCACCGCGCAGTTTCATTGACAGCGTTTCGCCGGCAACCTCTTCACCTGCAGTAATACCGCCACTGATGACACCAGAACTTTCAGACGTTGAGGTGTAAACGGCGATTGGCAGGGTAGCTGAAGCATGTTCGCCACCGGTATGCTCAAGGGTAACGGAACCAAAATTCCAGCCCTCAGCAGCAAACACAGAGTTCACTTCCAGCGAGAAGCTGGCTGAACCTTCAGCGTCCAGTGACAGGGTTTCAGCACTCAGCGTGCCGGTGATGTTTGGATCGTCAAAGCTAACCGATACTGTCCAGTCACTCGCAGTGTCTTTCAGGTTGGTCACAGTACGGTCAAACGTACACGTCACAACGCAGAGGTTGTTGGCCAGTGAGGCTTTATCAACAGTGATCGCTACGTTCGCGGCATTAGCAAGATCCAGACGACCAGCGCCCACATCAAACGGATCAGCCGGAGTTTCGCCGTCTTCTTTTAATACCACGTCAATGGACGAAGTCATCAGTACCGACTTCAACTGCGCTGGGGTCAGATCACCGTGATGAGCGATCATCAGAGCCGCAGCACCGGCAACATGAGGTGCCGCCATTGAGGTACCAGACTTAGTACCATACTGCGAGTCAGGGCCAGGAATAGCTGACAGAATGTCATGGCCTGGTGCTGCAATTTCCGGCTTCAGGAAGGTTGAATCACCGTTCGGTCCGCGCGAACTGAAATCAGACAGCACGTCGACCTGATCGGCGTTGGTTTTGGCTTCGATCGGGTTAATCGTAGCGATGTCGCCTTCAACCCAGGTTTCCAGAATGGCTTCGCCATCTGCCTGCAGGATAGACACTGACGGTAAGGTCGCATCAGGCATGGACATATTAATAACGCCTTCCTGATTGTTGTACAGAATCATACCAACCGCACCGGCGTCCTGAACCATATTGGCTTTTTGCGTGAACGAACAGGCACCGCGCGGAACCAGCGCGATCTGACCGTCAAACGCATCGGCTTCAAAGGCGTTACAGGCTTCAGCATTAGCTTCATCAACCACCACACTGGCATTCAGTTCGGCAGTAATAGACTCATCAATTGTGAAGTCGCCATTGCCCACATAGGCGGTGATTTCACCTTCGATATTAGAAGCTTCAACACTGCTGCTGAACACACGACCAGTACGGGTACTGGCAACGGTCAGGCCTTCTTCGATACAGGCCGGGCAACCGATAGTCTGCGGGCCAGGACCGGAGTTGCCGGCTGAGCCAACGGCTAATATGCCAGCGGCATCCAGATTCTGGAAAATGCTTTGATAATAACTGTTGTTCGGGCTGCTACCAGCGCCGCCACCCCAGGAGTTATTGATCACGTCCGCGCCGTCAGCCATGGCGTCTTCAAGTGCGGCCGCCAGGCTCAGCGTCATACCTGAACCCTGACCAGTAGCAATCGAGTAAAGGGCTTTGTACACCATCAGTGACGCGCCGGGCGCAACACCTGAAAAGTTCAGGCCAACACCCTGGTAGGTACCAGTGACTTCATTACCCACGGCAGTACCGGCAACATGGCTACCATGGCCGTTGAAGTCGCGCGGTGAGTCAGGATACTCATCGGGGTGCAGTGAACTGGGTGCGTCATAATAACGGGCTGAAATCAGCTTGTCGTTACAGAAGGTCGCATCGACAGTGGCACAATAGTCATCGTCAGGAGCGTCTTCAGGACGGGTATGGCCGTTCGCCTGGAACATCGCGTGCGTCGGCTCGATACCGGTATCGATAACTGCCACTTTCACACCTTCGCCAGCCAGATCACGACCGCCTAAGGCTTCCCAGACAACCGGGCTGTTGATCAGATCGTTCGAGGCGTCCATGTGAACGTACATCACTTCATCAGGATAGACCGCCTTCACGCCGTCGATACCCTTCAGCATCTGCTGCAGATCGCCGTTGCCCGTGTATTCAACAATGGCACCGTTCAGGGTTAGCAGCAAAGAGCGTTTATACTCCACACCGCGGACGCGTTGCTGTACCGCGTTTAATACGGTTTGCTGACGCTGTTGCAGGTAGTCAGAGTAGTTCTGCACCGCTGGTGCGTCGACATCTAACTTCTCGCCATCGCCCACACGGGCAGTGGCGGCAAAACCTGACACGCCGCCTTTATAGGCAGCTACTGCAGGTTCTTCAAATTCAATTAAGAAACGGGTAGGACGCTGTTGCTGAACCGCATGACGCTGGTCGTACGGCAATTTTTTGACCGGGGCTGTCTGTTGTTTCACGTTGGCTTCAACGGTTACATCAGACTGGGTAAGCTGCTGTGCAGCCACCACGGAGACACCGGTGGCTGCCGCGATAGCTACTGCCAGTGCGGACCTCCGGGTGATTCTAGACAAGTTCATGGTTGCTTCCTTTTTTATTGTATAAAGCCTGTTAAATCTAAACACTTTTCCAGCAAATGACCAACAATGTTTTGCGGATATACATACTTTGTTACAAGTTAGGAAACAATTTATTAATTTACCGGCGCTTCTAACTGCAGGCGTTCAGCCAATAACACGGCCTGGGTGCGGCTATACACACCCAGCTTGCGAAAAATCGCCGTGATATGGGCTTTTACCGTCGCTTCAGTGATATTCAGCTGGTAGGCAATTTGTTTGTTGAGCAGGCCCTCGTGCAATAAAAACAGCACGCGGTATTGTTGGGGGGTCAGGTCAGCCACTTTTCTGGCCAACTCCTGATCTTCGGTCGAAATCTGATCCAGCCGGCCCTGCACGGCTGGTGGCACCCAGGTATCGCCCTGCAGTATCGCGTCTATAGCATTTGCTATATTAGCCGATGGCAGCGACTTAGGGATAAAGCCCAGCGCACCAAAACCTATACATCTTGCGATTACGGTGGCGTCTTCAGAGCCGGAAATAATGGCTACAGGCAACAGCGGGTAGTCGTTACGGATGCGAATCAGCCCGTAAAGGTCGCCACTGCCCGGCATATGCAGGTCGAGCAGCAGCAAGTCCAGATCTTGATCGGCCTGCAGCGCGGCCAGAGTTTCCTCCAGGTCGCCAGCCTCTCTTAATTCCAGATCCGGATAATGGTTCGCGAGGGCGCCCTGCAGCGCCTCGCGAAACAACGGATGGTCATCAGCAATCAGAAATTTTGCCATGGCCGCTGCGGTTAACCTCTTACTTATTCAGCCGATTCTCTATCAGTGAATCTACCACACCGGGATCAGCAAGCGTAGAGGTATCACCCAGATTATCGTGCTCATTGGCGGCTATCTTGCGCAGAATACGCCGCATGATTTTGCCCGAGCGGGTTTTCGGTAAGTCCGGCGCCCACTGAATAAAGTCAGGCGTGGCAATAGGGCTGAGCTCAGAGCGTACCCAGTTGCGCACCTCTTTGGTTAAGTCCTCGGTTACCTCGGTGCCCGACATCGCGCTTACGTACACATAAATGCCCTGACCTTTCACATCGTGGGGATAGCCCACCACCGCGGCTTCAGAAATGGCCGGATGCTCCACCAGCACACTTTCAATCTCGGCCGTACCCAAGCGGTGGCCTGACACGTTCAGTACATCGTCTACCCGGCCGGTGATCCAGTAATAACCGTCTTCATCACGACGCGCGCCGTCACCGGTAAAGTACATATTCTTATAGGTCGAGAAATAAGTCTGCTCAAAGCGCTCATGATCGCCCCACAGGGTGCGCGCCTGGCCCGGCCACGACGCCTTGATCACCAGGTTGCCCTCAGCTTTGCCGTCCAGCTCCTTGCCGTCGGCATCCACCAGCGCCGGCTGCACCCCAAAAAACGGGTGGGTGGCTGAGCCGGGCTTAAGATCTGTAGCCCCGGGCAGCGGCGTGATCATGATGCCGCCGGTTTCGGTCTGCCACCAGGTATCCACAATCGGGCAGCGACTGTCGCCGATGGTCTTGTAATACCACTCCCAGGCTTCTGGGTTAATCGGCTCACCGACACTGCCCAGGATCCGCAGCGACTTGCGGCTGCTACCTTCAGCGGCTTTATCGCCTTTTGCCATGAGCGCGCGGATAGCCGTTGGCGCGGTATACAGAATCGATACCGCGTGTTTATCCACAATCTGGCCGATACGGCGCACATCCGGATAGGTCGGCACACCTTCGTACACCAGGGTCGTGGCGCCATTGGCCAGCGGTCCGTAGACAATATAACTATGCCCGGTGATCCAGCCGACATCGGCGGCGCACCAGTAAATATCTTCGTCGTGGTAGTCAAATACATACTGATGAGTCATCGACACCCACACCATATAGCCACCAGTGGTGTGCAGCACGCCCTTGGGCTTGCCGGTCGAGCCTGAGGTATACAGGATAAATAGTGGATCTTCGGCCTTCATTACTTCCGGCTGGCACTCGGCGGGCACATCTTTAACCAGCTGATGCCACCAGATATCGCGGCTGTCGTCCCAGTTCACATCGCCATGGGTCACCTGGCACACCACCACATTGGTTACGCTGGGGCAGCGATCGTTTTTCAGGGCTTCGTCCACGTTGGCTTTCAGCGGCGTGCACTTGCCGCCACGGCGCCCTTCATCAGCGGTGATGATCACTTTTACGCCGCAGTCATTCACCCGGTCGGCAATGGCATTGGGCGAGAAGCCGGCAAAAATAACCGTGTGCACCGCGCCGATGCGCGCGCAGGCCAGCATGGCATATACGGCACCCGGTACCATGGGCATATAAATCGCCACCCGGTCGCCTTTACCCACGCCGAGTTTCTTCAACCCGTTGGCAAAGCGCGATACTTCAGTATGCAGCTCTTTGTAGCTGATCTCGTTGCTGATACTGGGGTCGTCGCCTTCCCAGATAATCGCGGTTTTGTCAGCGCGCTCGGCCAGATGCCGGTCAATACAGTTGTAGGAGGCATTCAGGGTGCCTTCCTCAAACCACTTAATATGCACGTCACCGGCCTTAAAACTGGTGTCGCTGATGGTCTTGTACGGGCTGAACCAGCTGATGCGCTGCCCCTGCTCACGCCAGAAGCCTTCAGGGTCCTGGATGCTTTCACTGTACATTGCCTCATAGGCGCCATCATCAATAAAAGCGAGCGCCCGCGAATCGGGCGGCACCGGGTACGTATTATTTGGATGACTTTCGTGCTCCATGAAACCTCCTGAACATCATCAATTAGTCGTATAGTTATATGCCCGTTACCTTCACGGATAACGCCTCAGGGTACTATTAGACCATAGTCTAGATTGATTCTTTCGCCCATCCAACCGATGCTTTTTTGCGCAAAATAAGAACCTACGCAAGAACACGAGCCAACAGGAGCATCGCAATGCTGCATAACAAACTACAACAATCGCTGATTGCCGGCGCTGTCTTCAGTGCGCTTGCCGTGGCCCCGGCCCAGGCAGCAGAGCCTGAGTGGGACTTCGGCGGCTACGTCAAACTAGACGCCTTCGCCTCAGATTACAGTAATGGGATGGTCGCCGGCAGCGGCAATATCGGCCGTCAGTTTTATATCCCCAGCCTGACGCCGGTGGGCGGCACCGCCGATGATGTGGCCACCGACGTGCACGCCCGCCAGTCACGCTTCTTCTTCAACGTGAAGCAGGAACTGGACAACGGTGAGACCATTTCTGGTCGTATTGAACTGGATTTTATGACAGTGCCAACGGGTGACGAGCGGGTAACTAACTCCTATGCACCGCGCCTGCGCCAGGCATATTTCACCTACGGCAACTGGTTGCTCGGGCAGTCGTGGTCAAACTTCCAGGAGCTCAGCATTCTGCCTGAGTCGGTTGATTTTATCGGTGCCACCGATGGCATGATATTTATGCGCCAGCCGCAGATCCGCTACACCACCGGCGCGGTCAGCTTCTCGCTGGAAAACCCCGAAACCACAGTCACGCCCTTTGGTGGTGGCGGGCGCATTACCTCCAGTGACGGCGTGCTGCCCGATTTTACCGTCAAATATAAAGCCAAAGCCGGTGATTTCAGCTACGCCTTAGCGGGTATCGTGCGCCAGCTGGCCCACGACACCAATAACGACGGCGATGACGAAACCACCAGTGGCTACGGTATGTCGTTGTCAGGTAAGTGGCAGCTGGGTAAAGACGATATCCGCGCCTCGGTCACCGCCGGTAGTGGTCTGGGCCGTTATCTGGGCCTCAATACCTTTAACGGTGCGGTGATTCAGGCCGACGGTTCGCTCGAAGCCATCGACTCGATGGGCCTGACCTTTGCCTACCGCCACGTATGGAGCGAACAGGCCCGTTCCAGCCTGGTCTACAGCCGCGGCTGGGCCGATAACGATGTAAATCTGGTTGGCACCGCTGCCACCGAATCCACCCAGCGCATCGGCGTCAATTACATGTACTCGCCGGCGAATAACCTCACCTTCGGCGGCGAGCTGTCGCGCGCCACCCGCGAAATCGAAAGCGGCGTGGACGGTGATATGACACGCCTGCAGTTTATGGCCATGTATAGCTTCTGATATTGCGGACCGGCGGCTCTTTGTCGCCTTTTACCCGAAGCCCGCCGCCCGGCGGGTTTCTTTTTTGATCCCGCCGGACCATACTTAACGTATCCGTTTCTACAGACGTGTGTTCATACGAGGTACTTTATGAAAAAGCTATTTACACCTGCACTTTTGCTGGTAGCCAGCTTAGGCCTGGCCGCCTGCACCAGCACCCACGCGCCGGAACTGGTCGGTGAACCGCGCGAGCCAATCAAACGCGCCCAGGTACTGCTTGAAAAAGAACCACCGGAAGGCGCTGAGCTTATCGCCA
>CAYWXF010000023.1:23935-26546 GCA_964462025.1 uncultured Pseudomonas sp.
TCCAGAGGGACTGGCCGGCCGAAGTAATAGCCCTGCATATAATTGGTGCCCAGTTCAGTCACGAACTGGGCCTGATGCGGCGTTTCCACCCCTTCCGCGACCACCGCGAAGTTCAGGCTCTGCGCAATCTTGATCACGCTACTGATCAGTACCCGGTCACTCTTATGCGAGCGGATGCCGGCAATGAACGAGCGGTCAATCTTCACCTTATCAATCGGCAGGCGCTTGAGGTAACTCAGGCTTGAGAAGCCGGTACCAAAGTCATCCAGCGCAATGCTGATGCCATGGCTGCGCAACGTCTGCAGCTGGCTAATGGCATAATTGGTATTTTCCAGCAGAATCGACTCAGTCATCTCCAGCTCAATCCACTCCGGCTTACAGTTGTATTCCTTAATGGTCTGCAGCACAAAATCGATAAAGTTGGACCGGTTAAAGTGCACCGCGGATACATTCACCGACACCCGGTAATCGCCGCGCTCACGCAGTTTGATCGCATCGGCACAGGCCTGGCGCAGCACCCATTCGCTCAGCGGCACAATCTGGCCGGTCATCTCTGCCAGCGGGATAAACTCGGCGGGGCTGATGAACTCGCCCGGTGCGGTCTCCCAGCGCAGTAAGGCCTCAACGCCAATGGTCGCCTCGTCATTACAACGCACAATCGGCTGGTAATGAAGCTGCAGCTTGTCGTTCTCAATGGCTTCCTGCAAACCACTGCGCATACCGGCACTGGCCTGCAGCCGCAGCGCCATACTCTTGTCAAAATACTGCACATGGTTATAACCCAGCTTCTTCGCCTGGTGCATAGCCATGTCGGCCCGCTGGATGAGCTCCAGCGGCGTACGTTGATCAGCGGTCTGATGCGCCACGCCAATACTGGCGGTGAGGTAAATCTTCTGCGAGCCAATGCGGTACGGCTGCGCCACAATCGCCATCATCTCGTTGGCCAGCTGTTCGACCCGCTCCGGCGCATCGGTCAGGCCGTGCAGCACCAGCAGAAACTCATCACTGGCAAACCGCGCCAGCTCGCTGCGCAACGGCTGATTGGCCTGCAACCGCTGGGCCAGGGTGCGCAGCAACTCATCGCCCACCTGCAGCCCCAGGCTGTCGTTAATTAAGGTAAAGCCGTCCAGGTCAATGAAAAGCACCGTCAACCCGGTCGGGTCACCAAAGCGATCCGCCAGATGTTTCTCAATACTGTTGCGGTTAAGCAATCCGGTCAGCGCATCGTGTTCTGCCTGATACTGCAGTTGATCGCCCTGCTGTTCAAGGGTGGTGTTACGCTCCACCGCCAGCACCACCAGCAGCACCAGGCCGAGGCCCGCCACTACAATCAGAATCTGCAGGTTGGCAACGGATTGCAGCTCGCTCAGATCATACAGATAGCTGTAAATTGGGGTGCCGGTGCTGTAGCGGGTAGTCAGTTCACTACTGGTTAAAAACAGCGCGTGATGCTCCAGATACTCCTGGGTATCTTCGGTCACCCAGTGGCCAAAATGATCCAGCAGTCGGCCGTCGCGCATTTCAGTAAAAGTATAGATGCCCGACTCATAGGTATTGCCAGTCGAGGCCAACATCGTCTGCACATCCAGTACCGCAACCAGCGAATGGGATCGCTCGGCGGGGGTGTCATAAAACTGCACCGGCATCCGCAGCAATAATTTGGCCCGTTGCTGGGTGCTGTGATGCTGAGGCACAATCATCTGTACCGGATCAGGATTTTCAGCCAGCCGCTCGCGCACCTGAGCGTCGCTGGCCAGCAGATACAGATAGCTCTCACTTTCGTTTTTACGCCGCTCCCACACCGGGGTGCGCAGCTCATCCAGCAATATCATCGCATCAAGAAACCGCACCTGCTGCAGATAGGTGCGCACATCCAGCTCCATCAGCCGGTCATGCTCATCCTGCGGATAATTTTCCCAGCGCTCAGCCAGGCGTCTGAACAGGTTAACGGTCTCCTCGCCTTTAACGCGTCTGCTAACGTTCAGGTTTTCCGTGGCCTGTTCGCCGCGCAGCCGGATGTCATCCATCTCCGAGTCGAACATCACAATGCCGCCGGAAACCACCACGATGACAATAATTGCGGTAAACAGGATTGAAGAACGCGCCAGTGGCGTAATTTCACGACGGCCGCTGTAATGCGTGGCATACAGCGCAAGGCCGGTCAGCGTCATGGTCACTGCCACCACCAGGCTGCCCATCGGGTGGCGCGCCAGAATCGGCTGCTCCAGCATCAGGTGCGGGATCAGCAACAGCAACCCGCTCACCGCCAGCAGCAAACCAAAGCTGGCCGAGGCACGCACAAGGCGGGTCTGAAAATCAGAGCGCTGGGTAGGCGGGCACGACGGCATTAACAAGGTCAGCGCCGCCACCGCGAACAGCATAAAGGGAACCGGGTGCAGGTCGCTTTCAAACGGATCAAAATAGTGGAAGAAAATACCGTCAACACAGGCAATCAGTGCCAGCACCGCCATTGTACGCGAAGCCCAGATACCAACCTGCGCCCTCAGGTCATCGGCAATATGGCCCGGCCCGAAGCAGCGCAACAGCATCGCACCGCCCAGGAACACCATCACCCCGGTATGCGAAGAACTCACCGTATGGTACAGCAGCA
>CAYWXF010000024.1:0-544 GCA_964462025.1 uncultured Pseudomonas sp.
ACCAGCCACAGGTTGTGATCATGAATAAAGCTGACGAAGCGACCGCCGGGTGAGAAACGCGCATCGGTGGCACTCATCTCGCTGGTTGTTAAGGTGGTGGTGGTCGCGGTTTCAATATCATAGAGATAGAGCTGGCCTGCCAGGGGAAACAACAGGGCATTACCATCAGGCGACCAGTGGTATTCGACTATGCCGGCGGCACGAATGCGCTGACGTTCACGACGGGCCTGTTCGGCGGCTGAAATCTGGGTGGGATCCGGCGCTAACTCGTCGGCAGCGACTAGTAAACGGTGCTCGTCATCACGCACGCTGTAAAGCCAGAGGTCATAAATGTCCGGCTGCGAAGCCGAGCCTTTGAGATAAGAAATATGTTTACTATGGGGAGCAAAACGGAGTTGCTGAGGCGCGATCGTGGTTAAATCGGGCGCTGAGAAAATGCGTTCGATAGTCAGGGTGTCGGGTTCGGCAGCTGCCCCGGTTTGGGGATCGGCCATTAACGGCAGAGAAACCGCAATGCCGAGTATACCGGCCATCAGTGCACCTA
>CAYWXF010000024.1:554-14317 GCA_964462025.1 uncultured Pseudomonas sp.
AAAAATCGCATACCTGCTTTGTTCCTGTATTCAGTGAGCTCACCGGGACAGTGTAACAAAGCAGGCTGCGAAGGTTTTCAGGCTGCGACCAAGCGCGCGACTAATGCGCTAAAATTCGCCGCGTATACCAATACCGAAGTTACGGCCGCGCAACGGCGCGTCGTCTTTGACGAACGAGGTGTGCGGGAAAGCCAGCTCGTCGGTCAGGTTGTCAGCCTTCAGGTACACACTGAGATTCTGCGCCGCGAACGCTTGCGGGAAGAAGTTCAGCTGCGCGCTCAGCAGGCCATAGCCATCAGTAGGCTCTTCATTTGCAGCTACCTGGGTTTGTTTGGCGTGCCAGATATAGCCGGTTTTGGCTTCCCAGTTACCCAGGTTATAACGTAATGACGCACCGATACGCTGTGATGGAATGCGGGGCAGGTCACCAGCACCGTCAGTGGAGCGGCCGCGAATGTAATCGCTGAAGCCTGTCACTTCCCAGTTTGGCGTAAACTGCCAGGCACCGCTCATCTCATAGCCGAACAATTCGACATCGCGTTGGGTAAAGGCGATAACCGGCAGGCCTTCAGCATGGTCATGGCCGCCATCGGCATGGCCATCTTCTTCCTGATGCAGATCTTCACTGTTGATGCCGGTGAATTCACTGAACACGTAGTTGTTGATGCGGTTGTAGAATACCGTGAAGTCCATGTGGTAGTCGGCCTGTTCAATATGAAAGCCGACATCCAGGTTATTGGACTTTTCAACAGTGGGGACATGATCCGCCGATTCGATATGGTACTCATGATCGCCTTCTTCATGGGCTTCATAAACCAGGCCCAGTTCGTAGGTCTGGGTGGCCAGGTGCTCGCCATTTGAAAATAACTCATTGGCGGCAGGGGCGCGTTGGGCGTGGCTGAAGTTCACCGCAAAGCGGAGTTCCGGAGCGAACTGCCAGGTGAAACCAAGAGATCCCGACACCGGGTCGAAGTCCAGTTCGGCATAGCTGATATCAGTCAGGCCAGGCGCCTCGACATCAACGCGCTCATAGCGGGCACCGGCTTGCCAGTTAAAGGCGCCGAATTGCTGTTCCACTAGCCAGAACAATCCATGACGGACGGCCTCTGAGGCTGGCGTGTAGGCTTCTTCGCCCACGGCGTTTTGCTGTTGATCAAACAGGTGGTAACCAAAAGCGCCTTTCCATCCCGCTACCGGAGCATGGGTGGCGGTCAGCCGCAGTTCGTGCTGCTCGTTGGTGAAGGTGGTTGCCGGTACAGCGTCTTCAATTTCCTGGTGCTGATAATCGGTAAAGCCGTAGCGCAGTTCCAGCTTGTCGATGCCCTGGTACGGAGCCATCCAGCCACCGTGCACCTGAATCCGGTTTTGCGTCAGATTGGCAAACGGACCGGCTTCTTCGGCATGCTCTTCGCCTTCGTCATGTTCTTCTTCTTCTTCAGCATGGGCATGTCCTGGAATACCATATTCCTGCTCCAGCCGGCCGTAAGACGCACCGAGATAACCCTGGTCAAACAGATAGCTGACGCCGACATTGGCGCCCTGAGCGTCAATAAAGCTATTTTCAACTTCTGTCGCGCTTTCACCTTCATCGTTGGTAAAGCGCGGTACGCTGTAATCATCACTGCGACGGATAAAACCGTCAGCATGCCAGACCGTTTGCTCATGATCGGCGGTGAAACCGGCGCTGGCATCGCGCAGGTTACTGGCGCTGTCAGCATTTACGCCGTAGAAAGCACGGCTGCCGCCCACGAACTCGCTCGGAACCCGCTGATCGACCACGTTGACCACACCGCCGATAGCGCCGCTACCATAAAGCAGGGTAGCCGGGCCACGCAGGATCTCGATTTGCTGGGCAACTGAAGTTTCGGTAGTTACGGCATGATCCGGGCTGCCGCGCGATACGTCACCGGTGTCCAGACCGTTCTGGGTGATCTTCACCCGCGGGCCATCCAGGCCCCGGATAATCGGGCTGCTGGCAACGCCGGCAAAGTTGGTGGCACTGATGCCAGGTTCATTCTGTAAGGTCTCGCCCAGTGTATGGGCCTGCTGCTCACGCAACTCATCACCGGCTACAACGCTGACCGGCTGGGCCGAGTTCAGCTGGGTACGGGTAAGAGGCGTGGCGGTAATGGTGATCACCTCGGTATCCTGATGTTCATGTTGTTGCTCCTGGACATCGGGAGCACTGATGGCAGCGGCTGGCACCAGCGCAGCAACAAGTATGGCTATCGGGGTTTTACGAAACATCTGACAACTCCAGTTTCAGTTAAGTACGGCTTAAGTAATGTAATGTTATAATATAACATTACCATCGGTATTTAAAGCTGACAAGTCTCAGCTTGCTGGTTTGGTTACAGATTGCGACGAAAAGCTGGTTTGCCGCGACCGGGTTGGATAGACTAGCCAGCAATCAAACGATAAGAACGGACATCAGGAACTATGCGTTTACCTTCAGTTATTAGTCTTTCGCTCATTGCCATTGCACTGTCTGGCTGCGGTGGTGCTGCCCAGAGCGACGAAAATCCGCCAGCGAGCGCGGCAGCCAATGCGCTGCGCGGACATCTTGAGTTTCTTGCCAGTGACGAATTGCGCGGCCGGGATACCGGTAGCCGCGGTCATGAAATTGCGTCCCAGTACATTGCCAGTGAGTTTAAAAAGCTTGGGCTGGAGCCCGCCGGTGATGATGGCAGTTACTTTCAGCGCATCAGCTTTCGCAGCAGCACACTTAAGGAAAACACCGTGCGCATGGCCATCAGTTACGGCGATGAACAGGTTGAGCTGAATTATCCAAAGGAATTCCTGACCGCGCCCAGTGCCTACCATGAGCAGGTTGATATCTCCGCGCCTATGGTATTTGTGGGTTACGGCCTGGTTTCTGAAGCCTTTGGTATCAACGATTACGATGGTCTGGATGTCAGCGGTAAAGTTGTGGTGACATTGGCTGGCCGGCCGGAATCCCTGCCCAGCGAAGAAGGCGCACACCTGAACCGCAATAAAGCGAAATACGCTGCCGAGCGGGGCGCGGTGGGCATCCTCAGCATCCATACGCCGGCCCGCGAAAAAGTGCGGCCGTTTAAGGTGTCAGCCCTGTATCAGCGGGCGCCGAATGTGGTCTGGCTGAACGCGGAAGGTGAGCCCAATCAGAATTATAAGGGTTTTACCAACCTGGGATCGGTGGATACCAAAGCTGCCGAAAACCTGTTTCGGCAGGCGCCGCTTGATCTGACCGCGTTACTGTTACAGACCGAAAACGGCGAGAGCCCGCGTGGTTTTGCGCTCAACGCCAGTGTGACGCTGGCCAAAGCGTCTGCGCACGAAGAGATTTCAAGCCCGAACGTGGCGGCGATTCTGCCGGGTTCCGAGCTGAAAGACGAATATGTGCTCTATACGGCGCACTCCGATCATATCGGGGTGACTAAGGATATGAGTCAGGATGACCATATTAATAATGGGGCTATGGATAATGCGTCTGGTGTTGCGGTGATGCTGGAAACCGCGCGGATGTTCGCTGAATCTGCAAACCCGCCGAAGCGCTCGATTCTGTTCCTGGCGGTGACCGCGGAAGAACGTGGACTACTGGGTGCTGATTACTATGCCCATCATCCGACGGTGCCGATGAATCAGATCGTCGCCAACGTGAACCTGGATATGCCGGTGCTGTTGTATGATTTCGCTGATGTGGTGGCCTTCGGTTCGACCCATTCAACGCTGGGCGATACCGTGGCCGAAGCGGCCGGTCAGTTTGATATTAAGTTAAGCGAAGACCCGATGCCGGAGCAGGCGATATTCACCCGCTCGGATCATTATGCTTTTGTGAAAAAAGGCGTGCCAGCGGTGTTCCTGATGACCGGCTTTACCGCGAAAGATGAAGATAAAAACGGCGGGGAGATCTGGGGCGAGTTCTTTGAGAAGCACTACCACCGCCCCAGCGACAGCCCGGACCTGCCTATTAACTATGACGCCGGCGTCGTGTTTACCAATATCAACTTCGCCATCGGTCAGCAAATTGCCAACACGGACGAACGTCCGCGCTGGCTGCCTGATTCGTTTTTTGGTCAGCTGAACGACTGATTAAATTGGTGATCCCGGTGGCAGGGCCGGCGCCGGTTTAAGCGGCCAGCTCTGCTCACTGAACAGCTGCTCGAGCGCTGCCAGCGCGAACTGCCGGTGGTCGCTTGCAGCAGCTGCTTGCCACGCCTGTTGCTGCTGCTGCAAAAATGCATGCAGCGGTGCTTTGGCGGTACTGCTCAGCTGTTCATTCAAATAACGGCCGGCGACGGCTGTCAGTGCTTCAAACGCGAGCCGTTGTTCAAGGCTGCTGGCAGCGGCCTGATAGGCCGGTGCTATGGCTTGTTGCTCGATGGTACTTAATAACTGGCGTACATCAGGAATTGCATCGTTATGCTGCTGTTGTTGCTGCAGGCGCTCGAGACGCTCTGGATGCAGCATAAGCTCAAGCGTGAACCGGGCAGCGCTGGCAGCCATTGAATCCGCGTCAGGAATTAACCCGGTCAGGCCGCTGAAGGTTTCGCGGCTGGCAGGCTCGCCGTAGGCCGTTGGCACCAGCAGCGCCTTAATGGTATCCGGCAGGGCCAGTTGCTCCGCGGTCAGGGTGCGGGCGAGCTGCTGCAGGGCGCGGCGCTGTTGCTGGGCATTCACCGGGCGGTAGTCAGGTTCGTCCTCACCGGTAATGTAGTAGTCGTAATGTACACCAGCGAGCATTTTTACTGCAGCTTCTACCTGATAACGATGCAGCAGATACATGGGCACCATGACCTGCTGCAGGCGGCTCAGCGGCACGCCCGCAGGCAGGTTGTCCAGACCAAAGCGCTGTAGGGCGGTGCGCCGTACAGCCAGTACCCGTTCCAGTTCGGTTACCGCATCACTGCCGCTGTCCCATAGATGGGCGTCAGGATGGGCGCCCCCGGCGGCGCGGGCATCGCGATCCGAAATAAATTCCAGGCCAAGCTGTTTATTGCGCTCGATAATGGTTTCCGGTGACACATCGCCATAGCCGTAGGCAACCACTTGCTTATCCCACAGCCCCAGTTCATTGGTATAGGCCTCAGCCAGGGTCAGGCCGTCGTGATCGGTTGCCAGGCTAACCAGTGGGTGGGGGTAGTCCATCACCGAAGCGCGATCGCGGGCGCTGGCAGCAAAGTTATGCGCAATGCCAAGGGTATGGCCTATTTCATGGGCAGACAGCTGACGGATCCGCGCCAGCGCCATATCCTCAACCTGTTGCATCAGTTGCTGGCGGGTTTCGGCATCCAGATGCCCGGCGAAAGGCGCCAGCAGACCCTGGGCGATAAGCATGTCCTGGCGCACACGCAGCGAACCTAAAGTAACATGGCCTTTGATGATTTCACCTGTGCGGGGATCAGTGATGGAAGCGCCGTACGACCAGCCACGGGTGGAGCGGTGCACCCACTGGATCACGTTATAGCGCACATCCATAGGGTCTGCATCGGCGGGCAGCTCACGCACCTGAAAGGCATCTTCATAGCCGATTGCCTGAAATGCCTGATTCCACCAGCGGCCGCCGTCGAGCAGCGCGCTGCGCACGGGCTCAGGTACGCCCGGGTCAAGATAGTAAACGATTGGCTCGACCGGCTTACTGACTGCCGCATCGGGGTTTTGCTTCTGTAACCGATGCCGGGGGATATATTGTACCAGCATCGGCTCGCCCAGCGGGGCGGCGTAATCCATGTGGTTCTCGGCCCAGAAACCACTGTTGGGATGAAATTCCCGGGGCTGGTAGCCATCGTCAGGTAAGCGGATAAAAGAATGGTGCAGATGCATGGTCAGATGATCTGGATCGGCGGCCACACTGCGTACATACTGCCCTTTAGCTTCACCGGTAAAGGTGATTTTTGCTTCCAGCTCAGTATTGTCCGGAAAAGCTTTGCTGCGCGCCGGATAGATCACCGAACGGTCGGCGGCGATACGGTAGCTGCCTTGTTCGGTTTGTTGTAGCCGCTGGATAACGCCGTGAGTATCGCTGAGCAGAAAGGGCGTATAATCGACCAGCACGTGCTGGTCATCGGCGGCGACCACGGTAAAGCCCGCGATCACCGAGCCGGCGAAGGCTTCACTGACGCTGGCGCGCTCAGCCGGGTTATCACTGGTGGCGCGGTAATAGGTATTGTGCTGTTGCAGCAACACCTTATTGCCTTCAATGTGGAAGCTGGCCAGCCGCGTGGCGCCAAGCTGGCCGCGATCCAGACCGATGTCGTTTGAGCCTAAGCCCCAGGGCAGGCTGGTCTGAAAAATAAAAGGCGTACTCTGGCGGGGTATCTGCAGGTAATAATTGCCCTGCGCCGACGCATGGTAAAAGGTAAAGAAGCCCTGATGGGCGGTCATGTCGGCGGTAAATTCCGCTAGTGGCTTCGGTTCTGCGGTTGCGGCGGTCGCGTGCTGAGTCCAGCTCAGGCCGACTACCAGCAGGATTGCAATGAATGCTCTCATGTAGGTTTTATCCATCGTTATTTTGGTAACAGGAGTTCAAATGACAAACAGCGGTTATAGCAAATCTGATGCAGAAAGTAACACAGGCGACAGCAATCGCGAAGCCTTCCGCCTGGATCACCGGCTGGTCAATGACACCATTTATCTTGGCCGGCTGCAGTTGTGTGAGGTGCTGCTGTTTGATGATGCGAGGTATGACTGGCTGATCCTGGTGCCGGCGGTTGCCGGTACGGTGGAGTTTCTGGACTTATCTGCAGCGCAGCAGCAACAGCTGGCCGGCGAAGTACAGCAGGTAGCCGGCGTACTGAAAAAAAACGGGCGCGGCGACAAGCTGAATGTTGGGGCACTTGGCAATGTGGTTAGCCAATTGCATGTGCACCTGGTATTGCGTCACGAGCAGGATCCTGCATGGCCAGGGCCGGTGTGGGGCCATTCACCCGCGGTTCGCTATGCTGCTTACGAACAGGCGGAAATAGCCGGACGCTGGGTGCAACGGCTGCAGCTAAAAGCCTAACTGAGTTCGCTTAATTCTTGCTGCAACTGGGCGCACCACTGGTTGATGCGTTCATCACTTAATTCATACTGGCTGTCTTCGTCCAGCGCCAGACCAACGAAGAATTCACCGTCGGCGGTCAGCGCCTTCGACGCCATAAAATCGTAGCCCTGATTGGGCCAGAAACCGATGCGGGTGCAGCCAGCCGTATTGGCGCCGGCGGCCAGTTCATCATGGAGCATGCCGAGGGCATCCTGGAACCAGTCGGTATAACCGACCTGATCGCCCATCCCAAACAGCGCGACGATCTTGCCCTGCAGATTGAGCTGACTGATTTCGTCCCAGCGGCTTTCCCAGTCTTCCTGAATCTCACCGAAATCCCAGGTCGACAGACCAAAAATCACAACGTCAAACTGTTCGCTGTCGGCCAGCGGCACATCTTTGATATTAAAGAGTTCAACGGCACCCGGTGGAAATTGTGCCTGAATTTTTTCGGCGGCAATTTCGGTATAGCAGGTTGTTGATCCGTAAAATAATCCGATTGGTTTTGTCATAACGCGAACCAGGGTGAATGTTAGTTGTAGTGTACCAGAAACCGGCCGGCTTATGGTATGCTGCGCGGCCAAATTACCGGAGCAGGAAAGGGTCTTTTAGTGATGTCTGCACAGCTTGAGTTTAATCAGTTTATCGCGCGCCTTGAACAGGTCTTCGACCAGGCGGTAGTGGAAGGCAGTGACGATGAGTTATTTGCCAGCGGTTATTTGCGCGGGCACTTTGATTTGGTGGTGGCCCAGCTGGAATTGCAGCAGAATGCCCAGCCAGAGGCGGTGATGCCGGCACTGCATAATGCGGTGCAGCAGACACGCCATGAGCTGGCACCTGCGGATCAGGCACACATTCAGGCGATGATGCGCCAGTTGGAAGCCGTTAGCTAAGGGCGGTTGTCTGTAATCGTGCCGGTGCCAGCCGCCGGCGCAGATCGGCTGCCAGCGGCAGGGGTTCACCAGCGCCTTCGGCAGTGAGCAGTTCGGCTGCCAGCAATTCAGCCAGCAGCGGGGCGCTGGTAAAGCCCCGCGATCCCAGCCCGCCGAATACCAGCAGGCCGGTATCCAGTTTGCCGGCCAGCGGCATATGGTCACGGGTAGTATTACGCAGCGAGGTGCGGTTGGCGGTTGGTCTCAGCCCCCTGGTCCAGTCCTGTTGCAGGTTATCCTGCAGGGTCGCAAGATTTTCCTGTTCATCCCGTTCGCGGTTCTGGCGCGCTTCGCTGGCGCTGAATTGCCGGGCATAAGTGGCACCGACACAATGCTGGCCATCCGCTGCCGGCGTAAAATACCCTTTGTAGCAAATTACTGCCGGACAGGATTCACTGGCGGTCGTTGCGGCTACCCGGGTAACCTGGCCGCGGACGTTCTGCAAATTAATGCCAAAGGGCTCAACCAGCGCATTCAGGCCCGCGCCTAACGCCAGCACAACCTGCCGGGCAGTGTGCTCAGAGCCATCAACAAAGCGCAGCCGCCAGCGCGCATCGGGTAGTTTTTCAATACTCTGCAAGTTCAGCCCGGATTCAACGTCAACACCATCGAATAATTGCCTGACGACTGCGGCCGGTGATAACCAGCCGGCAGCCGGATAAAACAATGACGGGCAAGCCGGTAGCTGCTGCCAGCAGGCCCGGGTTTGCTCAGGGCTGAGCCAGCGCACGGTGGCGCTGCTGTACAGTGTATCGTTACCGCCAGCGATTTTAGCTGCCCGCTGGGCGCGCTCTTCGGTGTAGGCTAACTGTAAGACCCCGGTCGGATGCCAGGATTGCGGGCAATAGCGCTGATAAAACCCGGTCGCGTAGCTGAAGGCGCTGAGGTAAAATTCAGTCAGCGGACTGATTTCCGCGTGCAGCAAAGGATACACAGCCCCCTGGGGGTTGCCCGAGGCACCGTCGGCAATGTCGGCGGTTAATACCTTAACTTTACGCTGGCGGCGCTTTAAGGCGTGTGCCATGGTGGCTGCGGCAATACCTCCGCCGATAACCAACACCGGCTCGTCAGCGACAGGGTCACCTGACGGTTCTTCTTCGGCGCGCCAGCGGCCGGTGAGCATCTCGCGCTTGCGGCCAAAGCCCGGAACCTTACTGACGCTGTAGCCCGCTTGCTGCAGGCCGCGACGGACCGCGCCGGCGGCGGTAAAGGTCGCGAAGGTGCTACCCGGAGCGGCGCTACTGGCCATGGCCTGATAGAGTTCGGGTTGCCACATCTGTGGATTTTTATCCGGAGCAAAACCGTCCAGAAACCAGGCATCAACCTGATCTTCGGCACCCGGCAGCCATTGCGGCAGTTGCTCGTGAATATCACCGAACCAGAGATCCAGGGTGATGCGGCCATCGGCCAGCAGACACCGGTGACAACCGGCTTCAGCTGGCGGATAGACGGCAATGAGTTCGTCAGCCAGCGGCTTAAGCTCGCTGAAGTGGCTCAGCGCCCGGGCCAGGTCAGCCGGCTGCAGCGGATATTTTTCAAAGGATATAAAATGCAGCTGGAGCGATGGTGGTGCCTGCTGCAACAGCAATTGCCAGGTTGCCAGCAAGTTCAGGCCGGTGCCAAAACCACTTTCGGCAATCACGAAACGCGTACGCGGGTGCGTTTGCCAGCGGCCGGGGAGATCGTTATGCTGGAGGAATACGTATTGGCTTTCGGCTAACCCATCTTCATTGGTAAAATAGATATCATCAAAAGCTGTTGATACCGGCAAACCAAATTCATTGAAGGTAATTTGCGCAGGAGTAGGGGTAGCCACGTCATTTAACTCGCTTTGACTATTGGAATCACGAAAAAACCAAGGTTGATTACACGCTAGTGTAACAATATTTTGTTAAAAAAAGCGGAAAGCAGACCACTTTTTAACGGAAGTGGGCTACCATAGTCGGGCGCTCAGCAAGACAGGAAATCAGCATGAGAAGAGTAGTGATTACCGGACTTGGCATTGTGTCGAGTATCGGCGTGAACAAACAAGAGGTACTGGAGTCGCTTAAGAACGGGCGCTCGGGTATCGAGTTTTCTCAGGAATTTGCCGATATGGGGCTGCGGTGCCAGGTCTGGGGACCAGTACGCACGAACCCGGCAGACCATATCGATCGTAAAGCACTGCGCTTTATGGGCGATTCTGCTGCCTATGCTTATATGGCAATGGCACAGGCTATCGAAGACGCTGGTCTGAACGACGCGGAAGTATCTAACCCGCGCACTGGTCTGGTGGTTGGTTCTGGTGGCGCCTCCGGTGAGCATCAGGTCGCTGCCGCTGACTTGTTGCGGGAAAAAGGCGTGAAGCGGGTTGGTCCTTATATGGTACCGCGCTGCATGGCTTCTACCACTTCGGCCTGTCTCGCCACGCCATTCCAGATTAAAGGCGTGAACTATTCGATTAGCTCAGCCTGCGCAACCTCAGCGCATTGTATTGGCCATGCGATGGAACTGATTCAGTTTGGTAAGCAGGATCGGGTATTTGCTGGTGGCGGTGAAGAGCTGCACTGGACCCTGGGCATGGAATTTGATGCCATGGGCGCCCTGAGCACCAAATATAACGAAACGCCTGAGCGCGCTTCGCGCACTTATGACGTGGATCGTGATGGCTTTGTACCTGCCGGCGGTGGCGGTATTCTGGTTATTGAAGAACTGGAAACTGCGCTGGCTCGTGGTGCCAAAATCTACGGTGAAATCGTTGGTTACGGCGCGACTTCAGACGGCTACGACATGGTTGCACCATCGGGTGAAGGCGCGGTGCGTTGCATGCAGATGGCGATGGAAACAGTTGATGGGCCGATTGATTACCTCAACACCCATGGTACCAGTACTCCGGTAGGCGACGCCAAAGAGCTGGAAGCCGTTAATGTGGTCTTTGGTGACAAGCCGCCGATGATGAGCTCAACCAAGTCGATGACCGGGCATGCCCTGGGCGCGGCTGGCGTACATGAAGCGATTTACTCACTGCTGATGCTTGAGAATAACTTTATTGCTCCGTCCATTAACGTGGAGAATCTGGACCCGGCAGCTAAGGGCATGAACATTGTCACGTCGATGAAAGAAACCAAGCTGACCACTGTCATGTCGAACAGTTTTGGCTTTGGCGGAACCAACGCTACCCTGGTTATGCGTAAATACGAGTAGCCGTTGATTTTACGATAATTTGTTAATAAAAAAGGTGCGCAATTGCGCACCTTTTTGTATGCTCATTTCTTCGACAGACCACTCTCTGACATTATTTCGGACGCTACTTCTAACACTATGCATATACTCGCCGACGCGAACTTACCTCTGGTTGCTGAACTTTGTGAGCAGTTATGCCGTGATGCTGGTCACCAGGCGGATATTGAGCTGTACAGCACGCGCCAGCCGTCGGCTGCGCAGCTGGCCACCGCCGAGGCCCTGCTGATCCGGTCGGTTACCCGGGTGGATACCGCGTTACTGGAACAGGCGCCGCGGTTACGCTGGGTTGGCAGTGGCACCATTGGCACCGAACATGTCGACGAGGCGGCCCTGGCCGCTGCTGGTGTGGTATTTACCCATACCCCGGGAGTTAATGCCAATGCTGTTGGCGACTATGTGGTCAGCGCGGTCGCGGCGGCTGCCTTAGCGCAGGGCCGGCTTCCCGCTGGCGAAGTGGCCATTATCGGTGCCGGTCATACTGGTCGCGCTGCAGGACAACGCCTGCAAGGCTTAGGTTTGCAGGTGCATTATTACGATCCGCCGCTGGTGGCAAGCGGCGCTAACCAGGTGCCGGTTCATGACAACTGGCAGCGGGTACTGAATTCAGCGGTTATTTCCTGTCATGTGCCGCTGACTACCAGCGGAGCCCACGCAACCCGGCACCTACTGGATGATGCGGCAGTACAGGTGCTGGCTGCTGACACCCTGATCATCAATGCCAGCCGCGGGCCGGTGGTTTCTCAACAGGCGGTGGCCGGAGCGGTTCAGCGGCAGCCATCGCTGCGCTGGGTGCTGGATGTGTGGGAAGATGAACCACAGGTCGCTGCGGATCTGCTACCCTTTATTGAACTTGCTACGCCACATATTGCTGGTCATAGCCTGGCCGGCAAACTGGGCGGAACCCGGCAGCTCTGTGCACAACTGGCGGCGCATTGCGGCTGGCCGGACCAATTACCGTCGCTGAACGAATTATTAAACCGCTGGCCGCAGGTCACTGGTGACCGTGAGCTGCACTCGGCGGCAGCGCCGGACTGGCAAACACTGGCATCCTGGGTACTGGCCATTTATGATATACGGCAGGATGACCGCCAATTACGGGCAGCACCGCCGACGCCAGCAGCTTTTGACGCGCTGCGGCGCGCCTATCAGCCCCGCGCCGAATTAAGCAGCGGCCTGGTACATGGCGGCGAATGGGTCAACGAGCCTTTCTGGCAGCAACGGCTGCAACAACTGAATCTGAGGAGTAACGATGTCACGAGCTTTTAATGTCGCAGTTCTGGGTGCAACCGGCCTGGTAGGCCAGCATATGATCGAACTACTGGAAAAACGTGAGTTCCCGGTTGGCGAGCTGTTTCCTCTGGCCAGCAGCCGCTCGGCCGGTGGTACGGTAAAATTCCGTGGCGAAGATGTGATTGTGCAGGATGCTGAAAAGTTTGACTGGACCCAGGTTGAGTTAGGCTTTTTCTCGGCCGGCGGCTCGATTTCGCGGATTTACGCACCGCGCGCAGCTGAAGCGGGCTGCGTGGTTATCGACAATACCTCAGAGTTTCGTTACGAAGATGACATTCCGCTGGTGGTGCCGGAAGTTAACGCGCACGCCCTGGCCGACTTCCGCAACCGCAACATTATCGCTAACCCGAACTGCTCCACTATCCAGATGCTGGTAGCGCTTAAACCCATTTATGATGCCGTTGGTATTGACCGTATTAACGTGGCGACTTACCAGTCGGTATCAGGAGCAGGTAAGGAAGCCATTGACGAGCTGGCGAAACAAACCGCATCATTACTGAACGGGCGGCCAGTCGAAGTGGAAACCTTTTCGCGGCAGATCGCCTTTAACTGCATTCCGCAAATTGATGTGTTTTTAGATAATGACTACACCAAAGAAGAAATGAAAATGTTCTGGGAGACCCAGAAGATCTTCGGTGACAGCAACATCCGGGTGAATGCGACAGCAGTGCGGGTGCCGGTATTCTTCGGTCATGCCGAGGCAGTACATATCGAAACCCAGCAGCCGCTGGCGGCGGAGCAGGCCAAAGAATTGTTGCGCAACGCCCCGGGTGTGGTATTGCTGGAGAACAACGACGACTTTCCGACGCAGGTCGGCAATGCTGCCGGTCGCGACGAAGTCTTTGTCGGCCGGGTGCGCAATGATATTTCCCATGCGCAGGGGCTGAACCTTTGGGTAGTCAGTGATAATGTTCGTAAAGGCGCTGCCACCAACAGTGTGCAAATTGCTGAACATCTGATAAAAGACTATATATAAACTTACATTTCAGGGCCATGCACTATGGAAGCAGGATCATGACAAGGATAATAAAATCAGCATTGATCGGCGTCGTCTTGGCAACAAGCAGCGGCATGGCCGGCTATTCTCAGGCCAGCGGCCCCGGCGCGGGTGCGTTGTTTACCCTGCAGGGGCAGGTTGCTTCGCGCTGGCAGCTGGATCGCTTTGGTCCCATAGTGTCATCGGATACCCTCTGGAGTATCGCTTCCTATTATGGCCGGCAGCGCGATATGAGCGTCTATGAGATGATGGATGCTATTGTCGCTGCCAACCCCCGGGCCTTTATCAATAACCAGCCTGATCGCATGATGAACGGCTA
>CAYWXF010000024.1:14417-16135 GCA_964462025.1 uncultured Pseudomonas sp.
TGCTGAAGAAGTCGCTAAGCCAGCCAAAAAAGACTCAACCGGCGGTGACTTTATTGACTGGCTGCTACAGCCATTCCAGCTGGTGCTCGCGGTGATGGTGCCCTTGTTACTGGCGGTGATTATCTGGTATCTGCTCTATGTGCGGCGGCTAAACCGCGAAACGCCCGGCACCTATAACGGTGCGGTGGAAGCGGCGGCCCGCGAGCGCGCTGGCAGCTCGGCAGAAGAAGAAAGCCCGGCAGCAGCCGCGGCGGCAACCCTGGCGGCAGATGCGGATAACGAAGCTGACAAAGATGCTGAGCCTCGTGAAGAAACCGAAGCGGATGAGACTGAGGCGGATGCTGACTCGCTGGCCGAAGTTGAGGAGCGGCGCGAGCCTGAAGTGGATGCTGAGGAAGAACCGCAGGAAGATGACGCGGAAGCCATAGCGGAAGTTGAAGCGCGTGGCGAGCATCAGCTCAAGGCTGATGATGAGGATGTGTCGGTAAGTGATATTGATGAGCAACTGCTGGCGGATCTGGAAAGCGATTTCGAACTTGATGCTGAAGTGGAAACCCAGCTTGAGCCGGAGATTGATACTGAGTCTGTCGCTGAAGTTGAGCTGGAAACGGAAGCAAAAGCGGAGCCAGAAGCTGAAGAAGAGGCTGAGCCGGAAGATGAACCTGAGCTGGAAGAAGAACCTGAGCCAGAAGAAGAGCCCGAGCCGGAAGAAGAACCTGAGCCTGAAGCTGAAGCTCCGGAACAAGAGAAAACTGAGAGTAAAAAAGAAACTTCCCTGGATGATGATCTGGCCAGCCTGGATTCGTTTGGCGGGCTGAAGCTGGAAGATGAGGAAACGCCTGAAGCAGGTAGCCGCTATGTGTCTATCGATGAGCTCATTGATGAAGCGGACGCCAGTGAAGCGGACGATGACGACGAAGATCCTTACAATCCACAGCGGGTGAGCGATGCCCTGGGCGATATCGACAGTGACGAGCAGGAACGCGGTGAGAAGCAGGACGAGGAGTCCGGTGATGAGAGTAAGTCGCCGGCGGCCATGCTGGATCTGGCTCAGGCCTATATTGACATGGGCGAACTGGACGATGCCCGTGATTTGCTGGTTAAAATTGTTGATGCCGACGATGAAGAAGCACAACGCGAGGCACAGCAGCTACTGCAGCAACTGGATGGTCAGGCAGGTCGATGAGTAGTACGCGCATAGCGCTCGGTATTGAGTATGACGGCAGTAGTTTTTACGGATGGCAGCGGCAACGTGAAGTTGTCTGTGTACAGGAAGTGCTGGAACGCGCCCTTAGCAAAGTGGCTAATCAGCCCATTGAGGTGACCTGCGCCGGACGCACTGACGCCGGCGTGCATGCTACCGGGCAGGTGGTGCATTTTGATACCACCGAAGCGCGCAACATGCCGGCCTGGACTATGGGCGTTAACAGTAATCTGCCGGATAGCGTAGGCGTGCGCTGGGCCCGCCAGGTCAGTGAAGATTTCAGTGCGCGCTTCAGCGCCACGGGCCGCCGCTACCGTTACATTATCTGCAATACGCGCTTACGACCGGCGATTTTAGCGCGGGGCGTCAGCCATTATCATCAGCCGCTGGCGGTTGATAACATGCATCAGGCGGCGCAAGCACTGTTGGGCGAGCATGACTTCAGCGCGTTTCGCGCGGCACAATGTCAGTCGCACTCTCCTAATCGCTGTGTAACCGAACTCAAAGTAACCCG
>CAYWXF010000024.1:16235-25716 GCA_964462025.1 uncultured Pseudomonas sp.
CCCCTGTGGTTGCCCGACACAACTGACACCGGCCACAGTTAAGACCACTTTTTACTCCCTTCAGTTGGGCTAATATGCTTTAATATAAGGTATGTTCAGGCTGAAATAGCTGCAATCAACTATCAACTTAATGAGATTTTATGAGCTGGATTGAGCGAATTCTTGCAAAACCAAAGAGCGGTAAACGTCGCAATATTCCTGAAGGGGTCTGGTCAAAATGTACCAGTTGCGATGCCATTCTGTATGGCGCGGATCTCGAGCGTAGCTTAGGCGTTTGCCCTAAATGTGATCATCACATGCGGCTGCCGGCGCGGCGTCGGCTCGATAGTTTTCTGGATACGGGTTCAGCAACGGAAATCGGCGCTGAGCTTGAGCCCAAAGACATTCTGAAATTCCGTGATTCAAAAAAATACAAAGATCGGCTGGCAGCTGCTCAGAAAGCCACGGGTGAAAAAGATGCCCTGGTGGTGCAAAAAGGCAAGTTGAAAGGCATGCCGATTGTGGTTGCCGCGTTTGAATTTGAGTTTATGGGCGGCTCGATGGCCTCAGTGGTCGGCGCGCGTTTTGTGAAAGCGGTGGAAGAATGTCTGCGCGAGCGCTGCCCGCTGGTTTGTTTCTCAGCCTCAGGCGGTGCGCGGATGCAGGAAGCACTGATGTCGCTGATGCAGATGGCGAAAACCTCAGCTGCACTGGCACGCATGAGCGAAGAGGGCATCCCTTATATTTCGGTGCTGACAGACCCGACTATGGGTGGTGTTTCGGCCAGCCTGGCGATGCTTGGCGATGTGAATATCGCTGAGCCTGAGGCGCTGATTGGTTTCGCCGGCCCCCGGGTTATCGAACAGACGGTACGTGAAACCCTGCCTGAAGGTTTCCAGCGCGCTGAGTTTCTGGTGGACCATGGGGCGATCGACATGATTGTCGACCGGCGTCAGCTTCGTAACCGAATTGCTGCGCTGCTGTCTAAGTTTCAACATCACACCGCTCTTGCTGATGAATTTTAATGAGCACAGCGGTTACTCCTCCTGACCATTCAGCCGGGCTCGATGCCTGGCTGAACTATCTTGAACACCTTCATCACAAACCTATTGAGCTTGGTCTGGACCGGATCAGGCTGGTGGCCGAACGGCTGCAACTGACTGAAACCGATGCCAAAGTCATTACTGTAGCCGGTACCAATGGTAAGGGTTCGACGGTGCGCTATCTGGAAACCATATTGCGTGCTGAGGGCTACCGCACCGGGGTGTATATATCACCGCATCTGCAGCGCTACCAGGAACGCGTGCGGGTAGCGGGGGATGAGCTGCCGGCGGAACGCCATGTAGAGGCTTTTGCGGCGATTGAAGCGGCGCGGGGCGATGTGTCCCTGACTTACTTTGAATTTGGCACCCTGGCGGCGTTCTGGCTGCTGAAACAGCAACAGCTGGATGTGTGGGTGCTCGAAGTTGGCCTTGGCGGGCGGCTGGACGCGGTCAATATTCTTGATGCTGATGTGGGCGTGCTGACCAGTGTGGGGATCGACCATATTGGTTTTCTTGGCCCTGACCGTACGGGTATTGCCCGTGAAAAAGCGGGGATTTTCCGCCCTGGCCGGCCAGCGGTGTGCGGTGAGCCGGACTTTCCCGAGTCGGTTCGCGCCGACTTGCAGCAGCGCGGTATTGAGCTGCTGCGTGTGGGGTTTGAGTTTGACTATGGTATGAATGAAGCCGGCGACTGGTTCTGGCGTGACCAGCATCAGCAGTTGCAGGCGCTACCCTTACCGCAGTTGCCGCTGCCCAATGCGGCAACTGCGCTGGCGGCACTGACGCAATTACCCTTGCCGGTAAGCCGCGAAGCCATTGATGAGGGTCTGCGCCGCGCCCGCGAGCCTGGCCGCCTGCAGTTACTGCCGGGTGAGCCGGACACGCTACTTGATGTGGCGCATAATCCCCATGCGGCGAAATATCTTGCCAGTTATTTGCTGGCGCGGTTCCCTGACCGCCCGGTATATGCGGTGGTCGGGATGCTGAATGATAAAGATATTGCCGGCACCCTGGCTGAACTGACCGGCGTGGTACGCCGCTGGTATTTCGCCGATTTACACGAACCGCGCGGCGCCCGGGCAGCTGAGTTACAGCAAGCCCTTGCAGCCGAGACAGCGGCCAGCGAGCGATTCGACTCAGTGAACGATGCTTATCAGGCGGCCCGCCAGCGCGCCCTGGCAGATCATCCCGGCAACGCTGCGAACAGGCCTCTGGTATTGGTGTGCGGCTCGTTTTACACTGTCGGTAAAATAACTGTCGGTAAAACAGGTACGGAGCAATAAGATGGCATCGCAATTACAGAACCGACTGGTAGGCAGCATTATTCTGATCGCGCTGGCGGTGATCATTTTACCGGAACTACTGGATGGCAAGCAGGTGCAGGATCAGGAAGAGTTTGAGACTATTCCTCTGCAACCGCAGGTTGAGGTGGCCGAAATCCCGGTAAAAACCATTTCCGCAGATAAAACTCTGGCGCAACAAGCCGACACCCCGGCAGACAGTGAGGTGGAAGTAACTGCTGATGACGCGCCCGAGCTGGCCACCGATGACAGTAGTGATCCAGAGCCACCTGCCGAACCCGCCACCGGCTCGCTGAAGGAAGCCGGTTGGGTAATACAACTGGGCGTATTCCGTAACCAGGAGTCGGTAGACAAACTCATTGATACACTGCGGCAGCGCGGCTATCGCGCCTACCGGGAACAGGTCAGTATTAACGGTGAGGATCTGACCAAGCTGATGGTCGGGCCCGCGCTCACGCAGGAAGAGCTGGAACGCCAGTTACCGGAGCTGAATAAGCTGGTTGGCGCAGAAGGCCGGATTATCCGTTTTACCCCCTGATAGCGATCAAAACGGCGATTAAAAAGTAGCGTATTTCATCGTCGTTTCTGGTACACTTCGCGCGTTCTGAATCTGCCTTAGGAATCCCATTATGGTCTGGGTTGATTATGCTATTTTGATTTTGATCGCGTTCTCCACGCTGGTCAGTCTGACTCGCGGTTTTGTGCGTGAAGCCATGTCGCTGGCAGTCTGGATAGCGGCTTTTCTGATTGCCAGTTTCTATTATGAAGACCTGGCTGCCTGGTTTACCCGTCTTGATGATCCCATGGTTCGTAACGCGGTCGCGATTCTGACGCTGTTTATCGCCACCCTGATTGTTGGTGCCGTGGTGAATTACGTGCTGGGCCAGCTGGTTGATAAAACCGGCCTGACTGGCACTGACCGGGTGCTGGGCGGGGTATTCGGCGCATTACGCGGGGTACTGATCGTCAGCGCATTACTATTCTTTATGGATTCATTTACCGCGCTGGCAAGCAGCGACTGGTGGGTTAACTCCACGCTGATCCCGCATTTCGGTATTTTTATTCAGTGGTTTTTTGAGTATCTGGAGCAAACGTCAAGTTTTCTTCCTAAACAAGTGTAACGAGGTTGTTCAGGCATGTGTGGCATTGTAGGTATAGTCGGTAAGGATCCAGTTAATCAGGCGTTGTACGATAGCCTGACGATGTTACAGCATCGGGGACAAGATGCCGCTGGCATCATGACAGTTCATAACAACACGCTGCGTTTGCGGAAAGCGAATGGCTTAGTCCGTGATGTATTTCATACCCGGCATATGCATCGTTTAGCTGGCCATGTTGGTATCGGCCATGTACGTTATCCCACTGCCGGCAGCTCAAGTTCAGCCGAAGCCCAGCCGTTTTACGTGAATTCCCCTTTTGGTATCGCGCTGTCGCATAACGGCAACCTGACCAATGCCGCTGAACTGCATGAACGTTTATTTGATTCGGCCCGGCGGCACATCAATACCACCTCGGATTCAGAAATCCTGCTGAATATCCTGGCGCACGAACTTTATCAGCAAAACAGCCTGAGCCTGTCGGCGGATGATGTATTTGCCACCGTAAGCCGGGTACACCGGAAAATTCGTGGTGCCTACGCGGTGGTGGCGATGATTATCGGCCACGGTATGCTGGCGTTCCGCGACCCATGGGGCATCCGCCCGCTGGTGCTGGGTCAGCGCGAAACGGCCAAAGGTAACGAATATATAGTGGCATCGGAAAGCGTCGCGATTGACGGTACCGGCTTTAAATATATCCGCGACATTGAGCCTGGCGAAGCCATTTATATCTCGGAAGAGGGCGAGCTGTTCTCACGCCAGTGCGCCGATAATCCGCAGCATTGCCCCTGTATTTTTGAATATGTGTATTTCGCGCGGCCCGACTCCTTTATTGATAAGATTTCGGTGTACGCATCACGCGTAAATATGGGCCGTAAACTGGGTGAAAAGATTAAGCGTGATTACGCCCATCTGGACATTGACGTGGTGATCCCGATCCCGGAAACCAGCTGCGACATCGCGCTGGAAATGGCGAACGTACTGGAGCTTCCGTACCGTCAGGGGTTTGTGAAAAACCGCTATATCGGTCGTACCTTTATTATGCCGGGCCAGACCCAGCGGCGGAAGTCAGTGCGCCGTAAGCTCAACGCCATTGGCGCTGAGTTTCGTGGCAAGAATGTGCTGCTGGTAGACGATTCGATCGTACGCGGTACCACTTCCGAGCAGATTATTGAAATGGCCCGTGAAGCCGGTGCCAAAAAGGTTTACTTTGCCTCAGCGGCGCCGGAAATCCGTTTCCCGAACGTATACGGTATTGACATGCCAAGCGCCAACGAACTGATTGGCCACGGCCGCGAAGCGGACGAGATCAATGCGTTAATCAAGGCTGATGGCCTGATCTATCAGGAACTGGATGACCTGATTGCAGCCGTGCGCGAAGAGAACCCCTCGATCCAGCGTTTTGAGACCTCGGTTTTTAGCGGTGAATATATTACCGGTGACATCGATCAGGGGTATCTGGACAGACTGGATGCGGCACGTAACGATGTGGCCCGTTCAGGTGATGCCAGTAGTGAAGACGCGAACCTGGAAATGCACAACGAAAGCGATGACGACTAGTCATCGCAGTCGTTGCCAAGCTCTTCAGTGAATTACAGCTGGAACTTATAAACCGATCCCAGTTTCAGGATCTGCGTTAACTCATCAAGCGCTGTGCGTGACTCTTCAAGCAACTGCGGGTCACGCAAGTCATCCACACTCAGTTCATCCCGGTAATGGCTGTCGACCCACTGGTTTAAGCGGTTAAACAGCACCTCATCAAGAATCACTGCCGGATTCACTGCCGCCAGTTCTTCGTCGGTCAGGGCGACGCGCAGTCGCAGGCAAGCCGGGCCACCGCCATTGCGCATACTCTGTTTTACGTCAAAATAATGCACCTGCCGGATCGGCGTGTCGCGGGTGACCAGATCAGCGAGGTAGGCACTGACGCGCTCGTTTTCCTGACATTCGGTAGGCGCGATAATCACCATGGTCCCGTCTGGCAGGCTGATTAGCTGGGTATTAAATAAGTAGGTCTGAACCGCGTCGGCGACCGAAACTTCACTGTCTTTGACTTCAATGAAATGAACCTGCTGGTCACCAAACTTCTGCTGAATTTCACGCTTTTTCGCTTCGGTATCCAGGAATGCCTGCTCGTGATAGAACAGCACGTTTTTGTTGCCCACCGCAATGACATCATTGTGGAACACGCCCTGGTCAATCACCGCCGGGTTTTGCTGGATGAAAACGGTATTCTCTTCGGACAGCCCATGTAAGCGGGCGATGGCTGCGGACGCTTCAAAGGTTTGCCGGGCCGGGTAACGGGCAGGGGCGGGCTTGCTACTATCAAAGGCATAGCGTCCGAAAGTAAAGAGCTCAATACCGGCATGGCCATACTCATTGCACAGGCGGGTATGATTGGCAGCGCCTTCGTCACCAAAGTGTTCATTGTCAGGTAAATGCAGGTGATGGGCGAAATGGCGCGGATTGGCAAACATCGCCTGCAGAATACGACCACTGGTAGCAGGCTCGAGCGAGCGGTGGTACTTATTGGTCAGGTTAGCCGGGGTAAAGTGCACTTTACCATCGGCAGTATCGGCTCCGGGTGATACGGTGGC
Source organism: uncultured Pseudomonas sp. (assembly GCA_964462025.1). Lineage (GTDB taxonomy): Bacteria > Pseudomonadota > Gammaproteobacteria > Enterobacterales > Alteromonadaceae > Pseudidiomarina. The sequence continues at coordinate 22,253 of CAYWXF010000024.1, forward strand.
AGCATTGGCTGTCCACATGCTTGACGCGGAGCAGACTGCCTGGAAGATTGCCGGCGCCTTACGCGCCGCCGCAGCCAGTACTTCGCCATCGGTGCCGGTAAAGCCTAACCGACGCAGCGCGAACACGTCAGGGCGCTCCTGCGGGGCTAATACGCCCTGTACCATGCCCATGTCGTGCAGCGCTTTCATCTTTTCCAGGCCCTGGCGGGCGGCGGAGCGCGGACTGGACACCGCGCGGGCATTACTCAGTGAAGCGACATTACCAAAAGATAAGCCGGCGTAATTATGGGTCGGGCCGACCAGGCCGTCGAAGTTAGCTTCCAGGTGCTTAATGCTCACTGATTCCTCCACTGCGGTTGCAAGTATTTATTTCGCGGCTATTATACGCACAAAGTTGATTCAGGTGTAAGGCTATCAGTTCAGATACAGAGCGGCCTGTAGCGACATGACCCGGGATTCTGCATGGATATCGCCGGAGTACGAATTTTTATGATTTTTGAACTGGACGGTTGTGAACTGGCTACAGAACAGATATATCTAAAAAAAGAACCCCTGAATTTAACTACGATATAGAGAGTCGCATGGCAAAAGCTCTGGTTATTGTTGAGTCGCCCGCAAAAGCGAAGACAATTAATAAATATCTCGGAAATGATTATATCGTCAAATCCAGTATCGGCCACGTCCGTGATCTGCCGACCCGCTCCACGGCTACCGTAAAAGCCAAACCACCGGCTGAAGTGCGTAAAATGTCGCCGGAGAAAAAAGAAGCCTACCGGCAGGAGCGCGAATTAAAAAAGCTGGTCGCGCGCATGGGGATCGACCCGGAGCATAACTGGCAGGCTGAATACGAAGTATTGCCGGGCAAAGAGAAAGTGGTTAATGAACTGAAGAAGCTGGCCAGCAAGGCCGATGCTATTTATCTGGCAACGGATTTGGACCGCGAGGGAGAGGCGATTGCCTGGCACTTGCGCGAACTTATCGGCGGCGATGAAGACCGCTTTCATCGGGTGGTATTTAATGAAATCACCAAAAATGCCATTCAGGATGCTTTCTCGCATCCGTCGTCCCTGAATATTGATCGGGTGAATGCCCAGCAGACCCGGCGCTTTCTCGACCGGGTGGTGGGCTTTATGGTTTCGCCGCTGTTGTGGAAAAAAATTGCCCGCGGGCTGTCGGCTGGCCGGGTGCAATCTGTAGCCGTGCGGCTGGTGGTGGAACGGGAGCGTGAAATCAAAGCCTTCGTTCCCGAAGAATTCTGGGATATCTATGCCGACTTAAATACTGCCAGTAAAGCCGCCTTGCGGATGCAGGTACAGAAGCACCAGGGTAAGACCTTTAAGGCGACTGATAAAGCGGCCGCGGATAAAGCCGTCGGCGCACTGAAAGAAGCTGATTATAAGGTGGTTGAGCGGGAAGATAAGCCGACCAGCAGCCGGCCGTCGGCACCCTTTATTACCTCTACCCTGCAACAAGCAGCCAGTACCCGCTTAGGCTTTGGCGTGAAGAAAACCATGATGATGGCGCAGCGGCTTTATGAAGCCGGCCACATTACTTATATGCGTACCGATTCAACCAACCTGAGTCAGGATGCCGTGGCCGCCTGTCGGGATTATATTGGCAAGCAGTTCGGCAAGGATTATCTGCCGCCTAAACCTATGATGTACGGCTCCAAGCAGGGCGCGCAGGAAGCTCATGAAGCGATCCGGCCGTCGGAAGTGAAGGTGAAGTCGGAACAGCTGCGGGATATGGAACGCGACGCGCAGCGCTTATATGAACTGATCTGGCGCCAGTTTGTGGCCTGCCAGATGACACCGGCCCAGTATGACGCCACCACTATTACGGTGCAGGCCGGCGATTACGAGCTCAAAGCCCGCGGGCGGGTATTACGCTTTGCCGGTTGGACTAAAGTGCAGCCGCCGGCTGGCTCAAAAAATGCTGAAGATGCAACCCTGCCGGATGTGCGCAAGGGCGAGGTGCTGGAATTGCTGCAACTGGATCCGCAGCAACACTTTACCAAGCCACCGGCGCGTTTCGGCGAAGCATCGCTGGTTAAAGAACTGGAAAAACGGGGTATCGGCCGGCCCTCCACCTATGCTTCGATTATTTCGACCATTCAGGAACGCGGTTATGTGCGGGTTGAGAGCCGACGTTTCTATGCCGAAAAAATGGGCGAAATTGTCAATGACCGGCTAATTGAAAACTTTTCCCGGTTACTGAACTACAACTTCACTGCCGAGATGGAACAGGCGCTGGATGACATTGCTGAGGGTAAACGGAACTGGAAAGATACCCTTGATGCGTTCTACGAAGAGTTCAAACAAAAACTGGAACTCGCTGAGCAGCCACCGGAAGAGGGCGGTATGCGCGGCAATGAAATGGTGCTGACCGATATCGATTGCCCCACCTGCGGGCGCAAAATGGGGATCCGCACCGCCAGTACCGGTGTATTCCTGGGTTGTTCAGGCTATGAACTGCCAGCCAAAGAACGCTGCACCCAGACGATCAACTTGTTACCCGGCGATGAAGCGGTCAAGGTGACCGATGAAGATGAGCTGGAAACCGAAGTATTGCGCGCGAAGAAACGCTGTCCGGAATGTGGTACGGCCATGGACAGTTACCTGATTGATAAAGAGCGTAAGTTACACGTCTGTGGTAATAACCCGGCCTGCTCCGGCCAACTGGTTGAGCAAGGCGAGTTCCGCATCAAAGGGTATGACGGGCCCGTGCTGGAATGCGATCGTTGCGGCAGTGAGATGCAACTGAAAACCGGCCGCTTTGGTAAATATTTTGACTGTACCAACAGCGACTGTAATAACACCCGCAAGTTGCTGAAGAATGGTCAGCCGGCGCCACCGAAAGAAGACCCTGTACCTTTCCCGGAACTGGAATGCGAGCAGTCAAACGCCCATTTTGTGTTGCGCGACGGTGCCTCAGGCATTTTCCTGTCAGCCAATACCTTTCCGCGTTCACGCGAAACCCGTGCGGTCAAGGTGGCAGAACTGCAGCGGTTCAGGGACCGCCTGCCGGATAAGTTCCACTACCTCGCGGAAGCGCCGGCTACGGACGACGCCGGTAACGAAGCTATTGTCCGCTACAGCCGGAAGCAGAAAGAGCAGTATGTGATCACCGAGGAAAATGGCAAGCCAACCGGCTGGCAGGCATTTTACCGTGATGGCGAATGGCAGGTTTCAGAAGCTAAAAAAACAGCGAAGAAGCCGGCGAAAAAGCCCGTTAAGAAAAAGAAAAAAGAATAGAGGATTAAGCCTACAGCATAAGAGGATGTTCGCGCCTTGCCGGTCACTCAGGCATTAGCTAGAGTGATAAAACATCACCACGGATGGTGATGTTAATACTGACAAGGAGGTCACATGGTTAATCAACCAGTCCGGGCGCGAGTCCATCTGTTCGCCACTGCAGGCAGTCTGATGTTTGGCTGTTTGTGGTCGGCGGCGGTAACCGCACAG
>CAYWXF010000025.1:0-24976 GCA_964462025.1 uncultured Pseudomonas sp.
CCTGGATTTTCTGATGGCGCTGATGGAAGGCGAGATCGATCTGCTGCAGGTAGAAAAGCGTATTCGCACCCGGGTCAAGAAGCAGATGGAGAAGAGCCAGCGTGAGTACTATCTGAATGAGCAGATGAAAGCCATTCAGAAAGAGCTGGGTGAAATGGAAGAGGGCCCGGATGAATTCGAGGCCTTGCAACAAAAAATCGATGATGCCGGTATGCCGGAAGAAGCCGAGGCGAAAACCCGTGCCGAGCTGCAGAAGCTGAAAATGATGTCGCCTATGTCCGCCGAAGCCACCGTGGTACGCGGCTACATTGACTGGATGGTGTCGGTGCCGTGGAAAAAGCGCTCGCGCATCAAGAAAGACCTGGCCCATGCCGAGAAGATTCTCGACGCTGACCACTACGGCCTGGAGAAAGTTAAGGAACGGATACTTGAGTATCTTGCGGTGCAACAGCGTACCTCAAAGGTTCGCGGCGCTATTCTGTGTTTAGTCGGGCCACCGGGCGTAGGTAAGACCTCGCTGGGTCAGTCCATCGCGAAGGCGACCGGCCGTAAATACATTCGTATGGCCTTAGGTGGCGTGCGTGATGAAGCGGAAATCCGTGGTCACCGCCGTACCTATATTGGCTCCATGCCAGGCAAGCTGATTCAGAAAATGGCGAAAGTTGGCGTACGCAACCCGCTGTTCTTGCTCGATGAAATCGACAAAATGGCGCAGGATATGCGTGGTGACCCGGCCTCGGCGCTGCTGGAAGTGCTGGACCCGGAGCAGAACATCAACTTCAACGACCACTATCTTGAAGTCGATTATGATTTGTCAGATGTGATGTTTGTCGCAACCTCTAATAGCATGAATATCCCGGCGCCTTTGCTGGATCGGATGGAAGTGATCCGCCTGGCTGGCTACACCGAAGATGAGAAGCTCAACATCGCCAAGAGCCATCTGTTGCCCAAACAGATCGAGCGTAACGGCCTGAAGGACAAAGAGCTTAACATCAAGGATGACGCGATTATTGGCATTATTCGTTATTACACCCGTGAGGCTGGCGTACGGAACCTGGAGCGTGAGCTGTCGCGGCTGTGCCGCAAAGCCGTCAAGCGCATTGTGCTGGATAAGAGCATTAAGCATGTAGAAATTAACGGCACTAACCTGAACGAGTTCCTTGGTGTGCAGAAATATGACTTTGGTAAAGCGGAAGCGACCAATCAGATTGGCCAGGTTACCGGGCTGGCCTGGACTGAAGTTGGTGGCGATTTGCTGACCATTGAAGCGACCAATGTGACGGGTAAAGGTAAGATCACATCGACTGGCTCGTTAGGTGGCGTGATGCAGGAGTCGATCCAGACCGCCCTGACCGTGGTTCGCAGCCGCGCCGACAAGTTGGGAATTCCGGATGATTTCCACGAGAAGCGTGATATTCACGTGCACGTTCCTGAGGGCGCGACGCCAAAAGATGGTCCTAGTGCCGGTATCGCTATGGTCACCGCCCTGGCCTCCTCACTGACCGGCATTCCGGTGCGCGCTGAGGTTGCCATGACCGGTGAAATTACTCTGCGTGGCGAAGTACTCCCTATTGGTGGCTTAAAAGAGAAGTTGCTGGCGGCCCACCGGGGCGGCATTAAGCATGTGCTGATCCCGAAAGAAAATGAACGAGATCTGCAGGAAATCAGTGCCAATGTGAAGGGTGATTTGAAGATTCAGCCGGTACAATGGATTGATGAAGTGCTGAAAGTGGCCCTTGAGCGGGCTCCTGAGCCAACAAAATAGAGCGAAAAAACGACAAAATGCGGGCTCCGGGCCCCTAATTAGGCTGTAGCCCGCATTCTTTCGTTAAAAAAATTGTGAAAAAGGGTTCTCAATCGAAAATCTTGTGGTAGCCTAGAGTCAAAGTGATTGGCCAGAACGCAACAAAACAAAGAGCTCTGGCAAGACACTTGAGCAACAGGGAGTATGCCAAGAAGTCTGCTAACCTGTTGAACCGCTTGAACTGGTTGTTCAGGCTTGTTATAACCTTCGTTGGACCATTTTTGCATATTGAAAAGCAAGTGGAACCAGGAAAAAATCTCATAATAACAATCTAAGGGGATGATACTGTGAACAAGTCTCAGTTAGTTGACAAAATTGCAGAGGGAGCAGAGATTTCTAAGGCTGCTGCTGGCCGCGCTCTGGACTCTTTCATCGAAGCAGTAACTGACGCTTTGAAGAAAGGTGAGCAGGTCGCTCTGGTTGGTTTTGGTACGTTTAGTGTACGTGAGCGTTCAGCTCGCACTGGCCGTAACCCACAAACTGGTCAGACTATCCAGATTGCAGCTGCTAAAGTACCTTCATTCAAAGCCGGTAAAGCACTGAAAGATTCGGTAAACTAATCACTGCGGAGCGGTAGTTCAGTTGGTTAGAATACCGGCCTGTCACGCCGGGGGTCGCGGGTTCAAGTCCCGTCCGCTCCGCCAGCGAATAATAAAAATAACCCGAAGCTCGTCTTCGGGTTATTTTTTTCGCATATAACAATATATAATAGCGCGCGTTATTACGGATTAATTTGAGGTTTGGTGGATTATGTTGGAGAGGATACGAGAAGGGTCCCAGAGCATTACGGTGAAAGTTATTCTGGTACTGATTGCGCTTACTTTCGCGCTGGCAGGTATCGGCGGCTACATCAGTAATACACCGGAGCCATCAGTGGCCATAGTCAATGGCGAAAAAGTCACCCGGGCGGAGTTTGACCGCGCCCTGGAAAACGAACGCGCGCGTCAGAAACAACAATTTGGCGACTTTTATGATCAGCTGGCATCCGATCCGGCATTCAATCAGCGCCTTCGCAGCCAGGTACTAAATGATTTAGTGAATCAGAAACTGACCGAGCAATATGCATTCGAGCAGGGCTTACGGGTTTCTGATGAGCAGGTAAAAGACGCGATCCGCGATATCCCGAGTTTCCGGGTAGCGGGGCAGTTTGATAATGAAACCTATCAGTATAGCCTGCGCAATATGGGATATACCCCGGAGATGTTTGCTGAACTGATGCGCCGCGACATGACCCGCAGCCAGTTATTGCAGACGCTGATTAATTCAGAGTTCGTACTGGGCTCAGAAGTGAATTCAGTACAACAGTTGGTGAATCAGTCGCGCAGCGGCAGCTATGCGCGTCTGGAGCTGGCTGATTATCTCGATGACGTGGAACTGACCGATGCGGATATTGAGCAGTGGTATCAGCAAAATATCAACCAGTTTATGGTGCCTGAACAGGTCAAAGCTGAATTCGTAGTTATTGATGCCGGCACCATCGCCGAAGAGCTGGTCGTTGAAGAAGAGACCATCCAGGAATGGTATGAAGGGAATCGCTCGCGTTACGAGACCAGCAGCCAGTATCGTTTTTCACATATTCTGATTGAAGCTGAAGACGCTAATGAAGAAGCCCGGGCGACTGCGGAACAGGTGTTAGCTGAACTCCAGGCCGGTGCTGATTTTGCTGAATTGGCCGCCAAATACTCCGATGACCTGTTCTCTGCAGAGCAGGGCGGCGATCTGGACTGGCTTGAGCAAGGTACTATGGACCAGGACTTCGAAGAAGCAGCCTTTGCGCTGGAAGAAGTTGGCGAAGTAACCGGCGTAGTTGAAACCTCGTTTGGCTTCCATATTATCAAACTGACCGACAAACGGCCGGGTAGTGTTATCCCGCTGGAAGAAGTGCGGGATGAGATCACTGCGGACATTCGTGATCGCCGGGTTAAACAGGCGTATTACGAACTGCAGCAACGGGTATCCGAGATGGCATTTGAGATTCCGGACACCCTGAATCCGGTTGCGGAACAGACCGATTTACAAGTGCGCACCAGCGACTGGTTTAGTCGTGAAACCGCGCCATCGGCACTGAACCATCCGGCAGTACTGGAGCAGGTCTTTAATCGTGATTTCATTGAAGAAAGCCTCAATAGTGATCTGATTGAAACCAGTGATACCGAATCCGTTATCGTGCGGGTACTGGACCATCGTCCGCAGACGACCCGTCCGCTTGACGAGGTTCGCGACACCGTGGCCGAAGAAGTCCGCACTGAAAAAGCACAGCAACTAGCCCAACAGGCTGCTGATGAACTGGTCGCGACCTTGCGCGCCGGTGAGTCGGTAGCGGTTGAAATGGTAGCGCTTGCTGACGTAACCCGTCGTACCACCGAGTATCCGCGGGCGGTAATTCAGGCACTGTTTAGCCAGGCCGCACCGGGCGAAGGCATTGCGGTAACCAGCACTACCCTGAATAACGGTGATCTGGCCGTAGTGCAGTTAACCGGCGTTGAAGCGGGTGAGGTAACCGGCGATATGGCAGAACAGTTAACCGAGCAGCTGAATAACAGTACTGCGCAGGAACTCTATGCCGCCTTTATCGAAGCCCTGCGCGCGGATGCTGAAATCGAAATCACTATTGATCAGGCTGTTGCTCAGCAATAGACCTTAGCAGCGAAAAAATGAAAGCCGGACAGCTTGCTGTCCGGCTTTTTTATTGCGTGTGCCACTATTTTGACTACCCTTAATAGAGTATTAATTACTGTTTTTAAGGGAGGACGAAATGGTTATTGCTAAGGTAGATTTTGCAATTCAAAGTGCACAGTCGGCCCTGACAACCCGGCCGCCGAACGAGAAAGACTTAAATGACGGCCTGAATGAACTGGAACGGATTGATCTCCAGGATATGCCGGCGGATGTGCGGGAGCAGGTTGCCGGCTTAAAAGCCGAAATCAAAAAGGAGCTGGTGCGGGTCAACAATGACCGTGACTTTAGCGGACAGGGCGGCCTTAGCGGCCTTAGCGGGCCCGGAGGTCGCTAAGGCCGGGGTACAGGGGTTAATCAGGGTAAAGCTGCGGCAAGGCCGTTTTATCCTGACTACCCGCATTTGACTGTTTACTTCGTATAGCAGCCTGTAAGGCCCGCCACAGCGCTTTCCCTTCCAGCCACGGTGTTTGCTTGCTAGCGTAGCGACAGCCGCTCAGATGGGCGAGCTGACTGCGGAAAGGGGTATGCCCAAAATGGTCGGCAATGGCAGCGAAGCTGGTATCGGTCAGCTTCAGATGGTGTTGGGCCCAGTCCCGCAGTGCGCGCTCTGCCGCTGCGGCATCATTTTTGTCACAAGCTTGCTTTATTTGCTTCAGCTGCGCCGGCAGGCTGGCCGGCTGACCAGAAGGTTCTTCAGCTACCCGCTTCTGTCTGCGCTGCCGCAGATAGAGCCGGAAGGCCACCAGCATGGTCACCAGCCACAGCAGCGCGAAAACCGCCGCCACCAGTTGCCACCCCGTAGGTCGTGGTTCCACCACGGCTTTTGGTTGTTCCTTTGCACTGCTCTCGTCGACAACATCAGCGTCTGGCGCTTCCGGCGGTACCGGTTGCAGACCTGAAGGCGCGCTGACCAGCAATTCGACCGGATCCGTGGTGGCGTACTGAATGCGGCCAGTCTGCGTATTGAACCAGGGAATGCGGAGCTCGGGAATCGTCAGCGAACCTGCGGCCCGCGGGATAACAGCAACAGTCAGTACCTGTTGCGCAATCAGACTGTTATTGCGTTCGGTGCTGGCTGACTGCGGGCTTTCAGCGTAAACACTGGCGTTATCAATAGCGGGGGCCTGCAGCCGCGGCATCTGATCCGGACTCACTCCGACCACCGTCAGGCGATAACTCAGGGTCACTGGCTGGCCCACCGGAATTTTGTCCGGCAGCTCGTCATCGTTTAGCTCCAGCTCCAGGCTCAGAGTAGCTAACTGCACCGGCAGCCATTGTGCGTCTTCCGGCCAGTTGTCTGGTACTGGCAGCACCCGCAGCGGGATATCCTGGGTCGCTGTGGTGACCTGCTCGGTTGAATTAAATGAAGAGAATACCGACCCGGGACTGGATACCGTGATCTGGCCATTGAATACCGGCCCCTGAATAGTCAGGTCGCCGGAGCGCTGCGGGGTAATGAGATAAGTGCGCTGAAACACCTGAAAGCGGCGGCCGTTAATGATTTCATACGTTTCTTTATCAGAGCCGAGCTGGCTGATTTCGGCGCTTTCTAGCTGCGGCGGAATGATATTACCGCTTTGCAGGTTGGCGGCCAGATACAGCCGTGCGGTAAGTTTCACCTGCTGCTGCAGGTAAACTTCACTGGCATCGATGCTGGCCTTCATAAAAACGTCACGTTGCTCGGCCTGGCTGGCATCGTCACCGGCAGCAACCACTTCGAGTTCGATCGGCTGGCTACTGGCATTACTCAGGGTAATGGCCGGAATCTGATAGGTACCCGGCTCAGGCGCCTGTAATAAGGTGCGAAATTCCGTGGTACGACTTACCTCACCGTTAATGATCTGGGTGCTGGTACTGGTACTGGTATTTAATACGCGGAAGGGCCCCAACTTCGAGCCGGGTTGCCAGGCGCCGCTGGATAGCGCGTCGTTCACCGTCAGCGACAACACGAAGGTTTCACCGGCGATAACAGGATTTTTATCGACGCTGGCGTTGACCTCGGTGGTCGCATTAGCGGACTGGGCTTGCGCCGGAGCCACAGCCGTCAGGGACAATGCGGCAATCAGGATTAGCATGAAGCGCTTTGGCATCAGGGTTACCACTGTTTCTCAACTCCTCGTGGGGGCCGCTGCTGGCGGCGTTTTTGTGCTTCAAGTAGCATTTTATTACGAAGCAGCACGGCCGGATCATCTTCAATACGATTCAGCCACTGCTCCAGTTGCTGACGCTGTTCATCGGTCAGATCCCGACCTTCAGCGGTGGCCTGCTGTTGTTCGCCGGTTTCACCGGCTTCAGCATCGGCTTCCTGCTCTTGTTGCTGTCCGTTTTGTTGCTCGTTGTCCTGGGCGTCTTCGTCGCTTTCTTGCTGCTCTTGTTGCTGGCCTTGCTGCTGCTCGTCTTCAGCCGGCGGCTTGGCACCTTCGGGTGCTTCTGACTGTTGCCCGGAATCAGAGCTCTGCTGACTGTCGGACTGCTGCTCACCACTGTCGTTCTGCTGGTCGGATTCACCGGATTGTGAGTCGCCCTGCTGTTGTTCCTGTTGCTGCTGTTCTGCCAGTTGCTCGGCCAGTTGCTGGTTTTCAGCCGCCCGCGACCAGCCGGGACGACGCTCCAATGCTTCATTGTATGCCTGGGCAGCCTCATCATAGCGCTGCAACTGCATGAGCGCATTACCCTGATTATAAAAACCCTCGGCGCTGGTCATCTGCGAGAAATCAGTCAGGGCGGCTTCATAATTGCCAGCACGGTAGTTGGCGGTGCCGCGCTGCCACGGATCTTCAGCGATAGTCGCAGCGCGATCATAGTTTTCATTTTGCAGGGCATCGTCGGCCTGCTGATAGGGTGTTTGCCAGAGTTGCTGATCCCAACTGAGACCTTGCTGTTCCTGACTGTAGGCCGGCGGAACCGGAGCGACGAGCACACCAATCAGCAGCAATGACAGCACACCCCGGCGCGCTGCCGGCAGTATGAGCAATACCACTAACAGGAGCAGCCAGGGCCCGCGATCCAGCCATTGGTCGCCGGCTTGTTGTTCAGCGTCTTTGCCGCGGCGCTCCCGGGGCGGCAGATCGGTCAGATAGGTTAGATCTTGCTGGTCGGTGCGGATCATCGCAAAGCGGCCGTTGGTGAGTTGCGCCAGGCTTTCAAGTCGCTGCGGGTAGAGCTGCGGCAGCACGACCTGGCCGCTGGCATCACGCAGTAAGCTGCCATCAGTGAGTTTAATGGGCGCGCCGGCCTGGGTGCCGATGCCGAGAATCGACACCCGGTGATCGTGCTGGCGTAAAAAGCTGGTCAGTTCCTGTTGGTCGCGGGTGTCGATGCCGTCCGTCAGCCAGTAGATATCGCCCTGGGGATAACCTGAATCGACTAGCAGCCGGTTGGCCAGGGTCAGCGCCCGGAGAGGATAACTGCCCTGTTCGGGCATGATTTCCGGGCTTAATGCACGGATTAAGTTGGTGAGGTTAGCACCGTCGCCGGTCAGCGGGCTGATGATATAGGCATCGCCGGCATAAGCAATCAGGCCGGTTTCCCCGTCAAGGTAACGGGTAACCAGATCCATGGCTTTGTAGCGCATTTGTGTCAGCCGATCTGGCTCAATATCGGTACTGCGCATGGACATCGACATATCCAGAATCACAACCTGGCCATTATCGAGTTGATAAACCGGTTGCGGCAGCCGCTCCCAGGTCGGGCCGGCCAGTGCCAGCACCGACAGCGTCAGGGCCAGCGGAGCAAACCAGCGCGCCATACGAAACGACTGCTGGCCTTTATCCACCAGCAGCTCGGCCAGATGGGCAGGCAGAATATCACGCCAGCCACCGTGGCGTCCTTGCCGGCGCCATAACAGCCAGGTCAGAACCGCGACCAGCAGTAACGCCAGCAGCCACCAGGGGCGGATAAAGTGGAAGTCAGCCATGCTGGATCCTCCATGGCCGTAGCCGGACAATCAGCCAGGCTATCGCCAGTAACCAGGCCGCACCGGCGGGCCAGTAGAACAGGGCGGACTGCGGCCGCCGCCGTTGCTCATCGCCGGTGACTGGCTCATAGGCATCCAGCAAGGCGTAAATCTGCTCAAGTTCTTCGGTACTGCGGGCGCGGAAATACTCGCCGCCGGTGCGTTCGGCCAGTGAGCGCAGCATATCTTCGTCAAGATCGCGACTGGGATTGACCCGGCGTTTACCGAAAAAGCCCTCGACCACGACTTCATCGGCGCCGACCCCGATGGAATAAATTTTAATGCCGTAGTATTCAGCTAGTTGCAGGGCCTGCTCCGGAGAGACATCACCGGCGGTGTTTTGCCCGTCAGTGAGCAGGATCAGAATTTTGTTGGAATCGTCCTGATCGCGGAAGCGCTTGACGCTAAGGGCAATGGCATCACCAATGGCGGTACGCTCACCAATTAAGCGCAGTGAGGCTTCCTGTAGCAGTTGCTGGACAGTGCGCCGGTCGTAGGTCATAGGCGCCTGCACATAGGCGGTGTCGGCAAACAGGATAAGCCCGAGCCGATCGCCGGTGCGCCGGGCGATAAAATCAGTCATTACGCTTTTGACCATAGTCAGCCGGTCAACCGACTGCCCGTTAAGGGTCATATCGGCGATTTCCATACTGCCGGACAAATCCACCGCCAGCATCATTTCGCGTGCTTCACTGCGCACTGGCACGGGCTCGCCCAGCCACTGGGGGCGGCACAGAGCAACAATTAACAGGCTCCAGATCAGTAACGCCATACCTAACGGCAGAAAGCGCATTCCTGCGCGGCTATGGCTTGCCGGAGCGGTTGGCAGGGTCGGCACCCGCAAGCTCGAGAAGCGCTGCCGGCGCGCAGGCAGCAACCACCAGATCAACAGCGGCAGGGGCCATAGCAGGCCCAGCCAGGGCCAGGCAAACTCAATCATGGCCGGCTCCTCGTTGTGGCGGTAAGGCCGTGCGCAGCCAATAGCGGGCGAATTTGCGATAACTGTCGACAGCCTCCTGATAAGCCTGGGTACCGCTAGCCGGATCCCGGAAATTCTGCTGCTGGATCGGCGTCAGCCAGGCCGTCGCTTCGGAGCGTCGGCGCGGCGGTAGCTGTTGTACCAGGAACGGCCACCAGTCAGATCCGGACAAGGCCGACACACGGGTGGCCGGGAAGTAGCCCAGCATGGCCTGCTTAAGCAATAGCGTAACCGCCGGCAGACTGGTTGGCGGCTGCTGCTGTAACTGGCTGAGTGCAGCATTGCGAATGCGCCGGCGCCGGTGGCGACGGACGATCAGTACCGTCGTTAGTACCAGCAAGGTCACCACCAGCAACGCCAGCAGGTACCAGCCGGGCGCTAATGGCCACCAGCTGGCTGCCGGTGCGGTAACGATATCATTCATCTCGCGCAAAGCGGCTGGACTGTCGATCATGCCATGACCTCCGGCCATTGTTCTTCCAGGGCGCGGGCGGCGTCTACTTCGCGCAACTGCAGGTTAGCGCGCTTAAAACGCGCGATCAGCTCAAGCTGGCGTTGTTGGGCGGCATGCTGATAAGCGGTGCGCTCGGCATTTGACCAGGCCGGCAAGGCCAGGCGCTGGTGGCCATCAGTCAGCGTGAGGTTGTAGGCCTGCAGATTTGCCGGTAGCTCACGTTCCAGCGGATCAAACAGCTGCATTGGGTAAACCTGGCAATGGCGTTGTAAGGCCTGACACAGATTAAAGGTATCTTCATCTGCTGCCAGCCAGTCGCTGACCAGATAAATAATAGTACCGGGGCGGGCGACCTGACGGGCCCGGTTCAGTAAATCGTTCAGCAGGTCAGGCTGGGCGGGTGCCTGCTGCTGCCAGTCGGTAACGCTCTCATGCTGCAGCTCAACCAGGCTGTGAATCACCCGCATCACCCCCTGCTGGCGTGCCTGGGGACGACTTTCAAGGTGGCGGCCGGGACGCCCGATAATGGCACCGACGCGATCGCCTCTGGCGACGGCCTGCCAGCTCAGGGCAGCTGCCAGATGGCAGGCCTGCACTGATTTGAGCAGTAAGCCCGAGCCGAAGTGTTGGGAGTAGTCCAGGTCAACCACAAACATGATTGGGCGTTCACGTTCTTCGCGAAACAGCTTGGTATGCGGTGTGCCAGTGCGGGCGGTAACGCGCCAGTCGATGGCGCGCACATCGTCGCCGGCCTGGTAATGACGGACTTCGTCAAATTCCATACCGCGGCCCTTATGTTTACTAAGCAAGATGCCGGCCTGACTTTTTGGCGGGTGCAGCCGGTTATGGCGGCTGAAGGCCGCTACTTTACTGCGATAATAAAGCAGTTCAGCGCTACCGACGGTAACGCCGTTACTGTGCCAGTTCTCTAACCACGAGCTGCTGTCGGTCATCAGGGTGTCGGAACTTCCTGTAGAAGCGTCTGTAATACATGATCTGCTGTCACGCCGTCGGCCTCGGCCTGGTAGCTGAGGATGATGCGGTGGCGCAGCACATGGGCGTAAACCTGCTGAATATCATCCGGAGTAACAAAATCGCGGCCGTCGAGCCAGGCCCGGGCGCGGGCGCAGCGATCCAGCGCAATAGTGGCGCGGGGGCTGGCACCGTAGCTCAGCCAGCGCGCCAGCGCCTCATCATAATGGGCCGGCTCGCGGGTGGCGATGACCAGTTGCACCAGGTAGTTTTCGACGGTCTCATCCATGTAGATTTCCAGCACCTGGGTACGGGCGCTGAAAATATCCTGCTGGCTGAGTGGCTTTGGCATCTGTAGTTGACCATGCAACTGTTCGCCACGGTTCAGGCGCAGGATATCTAATTCGGTGTCGGCAGCCGGGTAATCCAGGTTCAGTTGCATTAAAAAGCGATCCAGCTGTGCTTCGGGCAGCGGGTAGGTGCCTTCCTGCTCCAGCGGGTTCTGGGTAGCGAGCACCATAAACAGCGGCGGCAGCGGATAGGTTGTCTGGCCTACAGTAACCTGCCGCTCGGCCATAGCTTCTAACAGCGCGGACTGCACTTTAGCCGGCGCCCGGTTAATCTCATCAGCCAGGATCACATTATGAAACAGCGGCCCTTTCTGAAATACGAACTCACCGGTTTCAGGGCGATAAATATCGGTACCGGTAACATCCGCTGGTAACAGGTCCGGGGTAAACTGGATACGGTGAAAACTGCCTTCCAGACCCATGGCCAGCGCGTTGACGGCGCGGGTCTTGGCAAGCCCCGGCGGACCCTCTACCAGCAAATGGCCATCGGCCAGAATGGCAATCAGCAAGCCTTCGGTAAATTCAGGTTGTCCGAGCACCTGGCTGTTCAGATAGGTGCGTAATGCTTGAAATTGTTCGGCTGCCATGAAATTCCTCAATGTTGTTCATATGCCCGCTATACTGTAAGGGTGCACTTTACCGAAAACAACGGTTTTATTCTTGGTACAGACCCGTTAAAATTTGTAATCATTTGTGAGGTCAGACCAGATTGGCAATCCGGAGCTCACCGCGCTTCATCGACAGAGGGTTTATTCATGGCAGCAAGACAGCAGCTGACAACCGCAAAAGGTGATCGCATCGCGATCGTGGCAGGATTACGCACCCCGTTTGCTAAGCAGGCCAGCTATTTCCACGGCGTTCCGGCGCTGGACATGGGCAAGATGGTGGTACAGGAGTTACTGAATCGTTACAGCCTGGATCCGGCGGAAGTCGAACAGCTGGTATTTGGCCAGGTGGTGCAAATGCCATCGGCACCAAATATCGCGCGCGAAATTGTGCTGGGTACCAGTCTGCCGGTAAAAACCGATGCCTACAGTGTGACCCGCGCCTGCGCGACCAGTTTTCAGACACCCGTGAATATTCTGGAGAGCATGCTGGCGGGGAATATTTCCGTGGGTATCGCCGGCGGCGCGGATTCGTCCTCGGTATTACCCATCACTGTTACCCGCAAGCTGGCACATGCCCTGGTCGATTTAAACAAGGCGCGCAGCCTTGGTGAACGCTGGTCGATTATCCGTAAGCTGCGGCTTGGTGACTTAAAACCGGTTCCGCCAGCGATTGCCGAGTACAGCACCGGCATGACCATGGGGGAGACCGCTGAACAAATGGCAAAAACCCACAATATCAGCCGTGCTGATCAGGATGCCCTGGCGCACCGTTCACACACGCTGGCCCATGAAGCCTGGGAAGCGGAAAAACTGAATGACGAAGTGATGACGGCTTATGCCGAACCTTATAAGGACTTCTTACGGCGCGACAATACCATTCGCAGCGACAGCAAAATAGATGGTTACGCCAAGCTGCGACCGGTATTTGATCGCAAGCATGGATCGGTGACAGCAGCCAACAGTACGCCCCTTACCGATGGCGCTTCGGCCGTCCTGATGATGACAGAAAGCAAGGCGAAGGCGCTTGGTTATGAGGTGCTGGGTTATATCCGCAGCTATGCGTTCAGTGCCATAGGTGTTGAGAAAGATATGCTGATGGGGCCATCCTTTGCTACGCCGATCGCACTGGATCGGGCTGGTATGAAGCTCAGTGATCTGGACCTGATTGATATGCATGAAGCCTTCGCGGCGCAGACCCTGGCCAATATTAAGATGTTCGCCAGCAAGAAGTTCGCCGAAGAAAAGCTTGGCCGCAGTGCAGCGATTGGCGACATTGATATGGATAAATTTAATGTGCTGGGCGGTTCTATCGCCTACGGCCATCCGTTTGCCGCTACCGGTGCGCGGATGATTACCCAGACGCTGCGTGAACTGCAGCGTCGGGGTGGCGGGACCGCCTTAACGACGGCCTGTGCAGCCGGTGGTTTAGGTGCAGCAATGATTCTGGAGACTGAATAATGAGCGAAGCAAAAAAAGATAAGAAGGCCTTTACGCTGGAAATTCGCGAGGACCAGATTGCTGTGGTGCACATCGACGTACCCGGCGAGTCAATGAATACCTTGAAAGCTTCGTTTGCTGATGAAGTAAGCAGCGTGCTGAACCGGATTGAACAGCAGGATGATCTGAAAGGGATTGTCATTATCAGCGACAAGCCGGGCTCTTTTGTCGCCGGTGCTGATATCAGTATGATTAATGAATGTGAAACTGCCGGTGACGCAGAAAGTCTGGCGCGCCAGGGGCAGGCGATGTTTGATCGCATTGAACAGATGCCGATACCTGTGGTGGCGGCAATTGATGGTGCCTGCCTGGGTGGCGGCCTTGAACTCGCACTGGCATGTCACTACCGGATTTGCACTGACTCGGATAAGACCAAGCTGGGCCTGCCGGAAGTAAAACTTGGCTTGTTACCGGGCTCTGGTGGCACCCAGCGGTTGCCGCGGCTGATCGGCATTCAGAATGCCTTGCCACTGATTCTGACCGGCAAGGAACTGCGGCCGAAGCAGGCGAAAAAACAAGGCATAGTTGATGACGTGGTGCCGTCGAGCATCCTGTTGGATGTGGCTGTTAAACAGGCACTGGCGGGTAAAGCGCGCATCAAGCGGGCGAAAAAATCGTTCTTTAATAAAGTGCTGGAAGGTACTGGCCCGACGCGGGCGATTATTTTTAAGAAGGCCCGTGAACAAGCTCAGGACAAAGCCCAGGGTAATTACCCTGCCATCGATAAAATCATCGATACCATTGAACATGGCGTTGATCATGGTTTTTCTTCGGGGCTTGAATACGAGGCCAAACAGTTCGGTGAACTGGCTATGACCAGGGAATCGGAAAACCTGCGTCGGATATTTTTCGCGACCACGGCAATCAAAAAAGAGTCCGGTGCGAAAAGTGATGATGTGAAGCCGGCACCAGTAGAGCGGGTTGGTGTGCTGGGTGGCGGACTCATGGGCGGCGGCATTGCCTATGTTACTGCTGCGAAAGCAGGCATCCCGGCACGGATTAAGGATATTCAGGAGCAGGGCATTGTACATGCCATGAAATACAGTTATGACATCCTGAATAAAAAAGTGAAGCGTGGTCATATGCAACGCAGCGAACTGGAAAAGACCATGTTGCGCCTGAGTGGTGCGCTTGATTATTCGGGTTTTGATCGCGCTGACGTGGTGATCGAGGCGGTATTTGAGGACCTGAAACTCAAACAGCAAATGGTGTCGGATATTGAAGCCACCGCTGGCGATCAGGTTATTTTCGC
This sequence comes from uncultured Pseudomonas sp., assembly GCA_964462025.1. Lineage (GTDB taxonomy): Bacteria > Pseudomonadota > Gammaproteobacteria > Enterobacterales > Alteromonadaceae > Pseudidiomarina. Next base: position 14,551 of record CAYWXF010000025.1, read on the forward strand.
AACCAATACCTCAAGCCTGCCGATTACCAAGATCGCCGCAGAAGCCAAGCGGCCGGAGAATGTTATCGGCCTGCATTATTTCTCACCGGTGGATAAAATGCCGCTGGCGGAAATCATTACCCATGCAGGGACTTCGGATCAGACTATTGCCACCACCGTGGGCCTTGCGAAAAAACAAGGCAAGACGCCGATTGTGGTGAAAGACGGTGCGGGCTTTTATGTCAACCGCATCCTGGCTCCTTATATGAATGAAGCTGCCCGCCTGGCGTTAGGCGGCGAGCCCATTGATACCATAGATAAAGCCCTGGTTAAGTTTGGTTTCCCGGTGGGGCCAATGAAGTTAATGGATGAAGTTGGCATCGATATCGCCGCGAAAGTGGCGCCGATCATGGCCGATGAGCTGGGTGATCGCTTTAAGGCACCGGACGCCTTCAGTAAATTGCTTGATGATGATCGCAAAGGGAAGAAAAACAAAAAAGGATTTTATGATTACAGCGGTAAGAATCCGGGTAAGTCGGTTGATGAAAGTGTTTACAGCCTGCTTGATATCAAGCCTGAAGCTAAGCTGGGTAAGGAAGAAATCGCTCAGCGCGCGGTTATGCTGATGCTAAACGAGGCAGCCTATTGCCTGGGTGAAGGTATTATCCGTAGTGCCCGTGACGGCGATATTGGTGCGATTTTCGGTATTGGCTTTCCACCCTTCCGCGGTGGCCCGTTCAGTTATATGGACACCCTTGGTATAAGCGAAGTGGTCGAACGGCTGAAAGGTTATGCCGGGGAACACGGAGACCGTTATCAACCAGCGCCCTTGCTGGTGGAGATGGCAGAGAAAAACCGCACCTTTTATTAATTCAGTAAGGTGTTAGCTGGCGCATGGTGCGACGTAATAGGCGTCGCAATGTGTGCCAGGAACTGATCCCGGCCCAGGGGTTGCGCAAACAGGAAGCCCTGGGCAAATTCACATTCCATGCTGCTCAGGGTGAGCGCCTGATCCCGATCAACCACACCTTCCGCAACCACATCCAGCCCGAGGTTATGGGCCATAGCGACTATTGAAGCCACCATATTGCGATCACGATCAGCGCCGTTAATGTCGTCGATGAAAGCTTTATCGATTTTCAGTGTCTGAATTGGGAAGCGCTTCAGATAAGCTAGCGACGAATAGCCAGTACCAAAATCATCCAGCGCCAGATGAATACCGCAATTGTGCAGTTCGGTCATGATTTCGATAGCGCGCTCCGGATCGTCCATAACCACGCCTTCGGTGATCTCAAGCTCCAGTCGTTCCGGTGCCAGTTTGGCTTCGTCCAATATTGTCATGATGCGCTGGGTCAGGTCCGGTTGCAGAAACTGCTTGGCGGACAGGTTGACGGCGACGCGGCCCTGAACCAGCCCGGCATTAACCCACTCGTGCATATCCCGGCAGGTTTGCCGTAATACGCGTTCGCCAACCTCGATAATCAGGCCTGTTTCTTCCGCCAGCGGAATGAAATCTGACGGGCTGATAATGCCGGTGCCGGGGATATCCAACCGTACCAGCGCTTCCAGACCGACAAACTTATGAGTGCGTAGCGACACCTTAGGTTGGTAGTGCACCTGCAGGTGGTTATTGCGCAGCGCATGGCGCAGCTGGTTCTCAAGTTGCAGGCGACGTACCGCATTACGGCTCATGGATTCATTGAAAAACTGGTAGCCGTTGCCACCGCGGTTTTTGGCGTGGTACATCGCCGTATCGGCATTTTGCAGCAACTCCTGGGATGACTGGCCATCGCTGGGGTAGGCGACAATACCGATCGAGCTGCTGACGACGATATCGTGGCCGGCAATATGGAACGGTTCGTTCAGGTTTTCCAGAATACGTTTAGCTGCTGAGGTTATAACGCGTACATCGTTGGTATCTTCAAGCAGCAGAATGAATTCATCACCGCCTAGCCGGAAAAAGGTATCCTGCGGCCGGCCGACTTCGGCGGCACGTTCAGCGACATGCAGCAGCAGCTGGTCACCAATTTCATGGCCGAGCGAGTCGTTAATCTTTTTAAAGTCGTCCAGGTCGAACAACAGCATGGCGTGCTGAATGCGTTTGCGCACCAGATTGGAATGGCTGACCTGAAAATAAGACCGGTTCGGCAATCCGGTCAGGGTGTCGGTGTTAGAAAGCCGGCGCAGCTCGCGCTCAGCATTCTTACGTTCGGTAATATCCGAGAAGGTCGCTACATAATGCAGAACCTGGCCGGCGTCGTCGCGAATGGCGTCAATAGTCAGTTCAATCTGGTAACCGGTTCCGTCCTTACGCAAATCTTCCATTTCGCCGTGCCAGCTGCCGTGTTGCTGAATGGTCTGTTTTACCTGGTTAATGAACTCCGGGCTATACAGCGTAAATTGTAGCGGCCGGCCCAGCATGTCTTCTCTGGAGTAACCGGTAATGCGCGAAAAGGACTGATTGGTTTCGATGACATTATATTGACTGTCGTAGATGCAGACGCCGTCAGAAATATTGGTGATTGAAGCGGCCAGCATCTTCAGGCGCTCTTCAGCAGTTACCAGGGGGGTGATGTCTTTCAGGGTGCCGGTCATGCGCAGCGGCTGTTGCTGCACATCCCGGGCGACGATTTTGCCCCGGTCCAGTACCCATATCCAGCCGTCGTCGCTGGCTACGCGATAGGTGATTTCATAATGCTCGGTTTCCCCGGCAAGATAGTTGCGCAGTGCTTTCTGCACTTTCTTCAGATCCAGTGGATGGATATTTGAGGCCTGGCCTTTTTCACCGGCACGAATACGATCCTGAGGAAATTCCGCCAGTTGCCGCCAGCTGTTGTGGCGGTGCAGGGTTTCGCCGCGGACGTCCCAGTCCCATAGCTGATCGCCGCTGCCCCAAAGGCTCAGCTTTAGGCGTTCTTCACTGTCGGTGAGCTGGTGAATGGCTTTCTGCCGGGCACGCACCATCAAGGCAATGGCTGAAATAATCGCCAGGGCCAGCAGGATATAACCGGTAACGGCCCAGGGCGACAGCCAGGCAGGCGCGGCAACGCTCAGATTCAGACTGCGGCGGCCAAGCCAGTTCTGGCCATTCGTTGAGGCTTCAACCATGAACTTAAAGTCGCCAAAGCCGAGATTGGTATAGGTCGCGCGGCGATAATCGGCATCGGTATAAATCCAGTCTTTATCGAAGCCGTCCAGCTTATAGCGATAATAAAGACGCTGAGCTTGCGGGGCGTAGGGTGCGCCGAATTCAATGGTGAGGGGAGCCTGTTGATTCGGTAAGTAAAGCGTATCTGAGTTATACAGCTGTGGCCGGTTACGGACATCAAGCTGGGAGGCATTGACGGGCTGATTGGCTACTCGCAGGGTGATCAGTTCAACTTGCCAGTCGGCATTCTGCGCCGCAGTTTGGGGGCTTAGAGTCAGGGACAGCAAGGCCGCCAGAACCAGACCGTAAAGTCTGAACAACCTGTTCCGGAAACAACTATTGGTATCCAGCCCCCCAGAGCACTTTTGTATTGAGTGCACGCAAATCCCCGCGTTATGGCTGCTTTTTTATGTACAGCTCTTATATTTGTTATTGTTGTGTACAAAGTTAAACAATTCAGCGGGTTCTGTCAAAGCTCTTCGGGCTTGCTGTAAGCACTAGTTGATCGTTAGTAGATTGTAAGAAATCCAGTAAAAAGTGCAGTAGTGGTTCTCGCTGCCAGCCGTCGACTGCCGCGGCTAACTGATTTAATCTTTGAAATTCAGTATCCTGCTGAATAATGGAACTCCAAAGCCTCTGACTGCGCAGGCGCAGGTTGGCGTCCGGCTCAGTCAGCTGCTGCGATAACGCACGCTGGGCCTGAGGCAATTCGGCATCGATGATTGCCGGCAATTGCTCGCAGAAACGTCCGATAAACTGCTTTATCTCAAGCTGAAGGGCCTCAGTATCATGGGTTCCCGACTGCACGTATAGCAACAGGTGCGGGTACTGCTGGAGCGGCAAGTAGGTTGCCCCCACCATATAACCCAGTTGACGCTCGGTGCGCAGCTCAGTAAAGATGCGTGGGCCGATAATGTGATTCAGCAGCATGATAGCTGCCTGGCTGATCACCGAGTTGTCGGCACTCTGTAATAGCCAGAGTGCCGCGTGATCGCTATGCTGAGTCGTCATCGCCGGCGCCACCGACCAGTCTGGCCGTTGCCGTGCGTCGCGCAGTAGCAATGGCTTGAGGTCTGGCACCTGCTGCTCAGCCAGGGCAGACAGCCATTGTGGTAACTGCAGAACCAGCTGTTGTGCCTGCGCGGTGACCAGATCACCATGGGTGAGTATGTTGGCCTGAACTTCACTGAACAGCTGCTGCCGCCATGTTTCAAAGCCACTGAAGGTGACTGCTTCCATGGCCCCGGCCAGGGTCTGCGTTTCATAAGTATAGGGTTGCAGCAACACATTCAGTCGGGCAAACAACAGATTCAGTGGCTTGTTAGCGGTCGCGGAACGCCAGTTTGAAGCCAGCTTCTGGCGCATGTCATCCCAGCGCTCAGGATCAAATTCTGCCTGACTGCAGGCGGTAAAGATGGTTTCGGTCAGCCGGGGTAAACCCGCGGAGTAGCCGCTGGTATGTATGGTGATACCGCGTTGTTGCGGATAAATATTGAAGTGCAGGCCAGCGATTTCGGCGTCATAACAGCTCTCGTTGAGCTTATCGATCATCAGCTCACACCATAGCCTTGTCTGGGCATAGGCGCTGGCCGAGGCGGTGGCGTTGGGCAAACTAAGCTGGCAGTACACATGGGCTTTGGGCGCCCGAAAGTCCGGGTCTTGCAGGTGCCAGTGATGGATGCCGGCGGCTGGTGACAAGTAGTGCGGACTTACCCCGGTTAACTCCGGCTCTAACGGCTGGGCTTGCTGTACCTCGCGCAGGTAAGGATTTGCTGCCGGTAACCGTGCCTGGCTATGTTCGGCGCTTGCGGCCATGTGCTGTTGGCGCTCGCTGCTAATCGCACGTAGCTGATAATCGGTGCCGTAAATGGGTTCATGCTCAGTGGTGGCCACGTCCCGGTGAATGATTGTAAGCCGCATATTGTCCGGCTTCATCAGATCAAGCAATTCGCGGGCACGGCTGTGGTTGAGGCCTTCCATCCGGTAATCGCCGTAAATAAGATCGGATACCGGGTAATGGTGCATATTGACAGCCAGCTGCGGCGCTAAGTCACTGGTTCGTGATGGTTCCTGGAAGTTAAAGGCGTTGCGGACACTGACCTGACGTTCCTGATAGCGCCAGTCTTGCAGCCCCTGTTCGCGGATGAGATCGATGTATGCAAACACTTCGCGGACCACATCGTCAATCTGCTGCAGACCGGTGTCGGTTAGCTGCATATTGATATTAAAATCTTTAAAATTACTGCCGCTGATACCACCGCCGGCGGCGAGACTATTGATCAGGTGTTGCCGGTGCAGCACGCTATACAGGCTACCCGGGCCTTCGTAGCCAAGCAGGTGAGCGATGAAGCTGGTGGTTTTACAGGCATAATCAGCATCAATGCCGGGTAGGGCGAAGGCCATGATCAGGCGGCGGGCCTCTTTGATTGGCCGTACCTGGAGTTCAACGCCTACCTGCTCAGGTAAATATAGCGGCACGTCCACCGGCTGCCGGCGACCGCCGCGATTCCCAATGGCACTGCCATGACGCTGCGCTATGGCAGCCAGCTCGTCCAGGGATTGAGGCCCGGCCAGCACCAGTGTCATCCGTTCGGCATGATACCAGCGCGCGAAAAACTCCTGGAGCAGGCTCTGCAGCGACTGCTGCCGCTCAATTTTCAGGGTCGACAGGTTGCCCACTGAGAACTTCGAAAATGGATGTGCGGGATTCGATGTGGCTTTGTGCACCTGGTACAGGCGGCGCAGTTCATCACGGCGTTTTAACTGAAACTCCGACTCAACTGACAGTAGCTCTTTATCGATCCACTCCGGGGCGAACAGCGGCTCATAAAAAAAGCGCATAAAGCGATCAACGGCGGTTTCAAAGTGGGTGGGATCAATACTGAAGTAATAACTACTGAACTCGGTGCCGGTCCAGGCATTATGATGGCCGCCATGCTGACTCATAAAGGTTTGATAGGCGGCCGCCTCGGGGAAGCTTTTTGTTCCCAGAAATAACATATGCTCAAGAAAGTGCGCCAGGCCCTGGGCGTCATCAGGATCCTGGAAATGACCGGCGGCGACCGCGAGTGCAGCAGTACTCTGGCCTGACTGGCTATCATGAATAAGAGTGCAACGTAGCCCGTTATCCAGCGTCAGGGTGCGATAGTCACGCTGATCTGTCGGGCTTTTAATAATCAGAGAGGTAAAATCCTGGCTGCTGCCTGGTTCCATAACGCTCCTCAGCGATGTTCATTTAGAATGATGTAGAGGCGCGCTGGCACAGCAGCCTGCTGTTACTGATCCAGCGGGGTGTCAAAGTTCTCAGGACGATCAAAATCTCCCTCGTAGGAGACCAGACGTTCATCCTCAAAGCGTAGCACAACTGAACGGCGGTAACTCTCGCCAGAACCGGCGTTCATATCAAAGATGTAGTACCAGACGTCATCGCGGAACGGGTTGCCGGCTACCGGCGCCCCCAGCACAAAATCAACCTGCTCTTTGGTCATACCTACGCGTAATTGGTTGATATCGCGTTGTTCAAGATAGTTACCCTGCGGCACATCAATCTGATAAACCAGTTTATTAAATACAGAACATCCGCTAAGGATGAGCATCAGACTACCGGCAATAATTAGTTTTTTCATAGCACCCGCTGTTAAATACGATTTATTCTGAATCGAAACTCTGATGATGATAAACAAAGCTGTCACTAAAGACCAGCATCGACCCGGATATCGACTCGTAAATTGTCAATAAGTTCGCATTTAACCTACGGCCAGTAACTCTTCAGCATTGGCTTTGGTTGCCGCAGTAATCTGGTCCCCGCCAAGCAGCCGGGCCAGTTCAATTACCCGTTCGCCCTGATCAAGGGAAATCATATGGGTTTCAGTACTCTCACCATCGGTGACTTTATCTACCCGCAACTGGTGGTTCGCTTTTGCCGCGACCTGAGGCAAGTGGGTGACACAAATGACCTGGTTGGTGGTACCAAGTTGTCGCAGCAGCTTACCTACTGTTGCAGCGGTAGCACCACTGACACCCACATCCACTTCGTCAAACATCAGTGTGGGTGTGGTCAGCTGACTGGCTGTTATAACCTGGATCGCCAGGCTTATCCGCGACAGTTCGCCGCCGGACGCAATCTTAGCGAGTGGTTGCAGGGGCTGCCCGGGGTTGGTGGTGACGTTAAAGCTGACCTCATCGGTACCCAGCCGTGTGGCCGGCGCCTGGTTGTGGTGATTCACCTCAATGACAAAGCGACCATGGGGCATGTTGAGCTGGCGCATTGAGTCGGCAATGCGCTCACTGAGTTCGCTGGCTGCTTTCACCCGACTTGCCGATAGTTGTGCTGCAGATTTCCGGTAGTTTTCTGCGGCTTCGGCAACCCGTGCGCCGCTATTCTGCGATGCTTCTTCATGGGCAGCGAGGGAATCCAGCTCGGCTTGCAACTGGCGGTGATGGCCGGCCAGTTGATCAGGCTCCAGCTGATGTTTGCGGGCCAGCTTGATTGCCTGGGTGACACGCTGTTCGGTCAACTGCAGTTGTTCATCATCTAATTCGATTTGGTCCTGATACTGACGAAGTTCCCTGGCCGCCTCTTCGAGCTGCACGCTGGCCTCCCGCATCAGGCGCACCGCAGGCTCAAGTTGCGGATCAACATCAAGCTGCTGCTCAAGTCGGGTCAGGGCGCTTTGCAATAAACTATAGGCATTATTATGTTCGCCGTCGTACAGAGCATTCAGCGCAAAGCTGGAATCTTCAGAAAGGGCAGCGCTGTTACTGAGCCGGCGGTGCTGCAGCTCGAGTTCCTGATATTCACCCTCAGCGAGCGCAAAGTCGTTCAGCTCAGCAACCTGATAGTTCAGTAACTGGGAGCGGGCAGCGGTTTCTTCCTGCTGTTGTTGTAGCTGCTTTTGTTCTTTACGCAGCTGGTACCAGTTGCGGTAGGCCGTTTCTGTTTGCTGCAGCAAATTCTGATGGCGGGCATAGGCATCGAGCAAGGCTAACTGGTGGTCGTTGCGGGTCAGTAGCTGGTGTTCATGTTGGCCGTGAATATTAACCAGCAGCGGAGCCAGCTCCCGTAGCTGAGTGACAGTCACCGGGTAGCCGTTAATCCAGGCCTTGGAGCGGCCTTCGCGGGTAATCAACCGACGCAAGACGCAGAGGCCGTCATCGCTGTCTTCGTCCTGCAGGTATTCCTGCTGTTGCAGCCACAACAGCGCCGGACTGCCAGACGCTAAACTGAAAGAGGCGGTAACTTCTGCTTTAGTGGATTCTGCCCGTATGAGATCGGCATCCGCCCGGTCGCCAAGACAAAGCCCCAATGCATCCAGAGCGATTGATTTACCGGCACCGGTTTCACCGGTGATAGCGGTCATGCCATCGCTGAAGTCAACATCAAGACTGCGAACCACGGCCAGATTGCGGATCTGCATATGCACTAACATAAAGCACCCCTGTAAAAAATGTGATGAAAACCACTGTAGTTACATACAGTAGTTAAACAGTATTTACACAGTAATGCAAGGTGCGCAGAAAAAATTAAAACAAGCGGCTGCCCCAGCCCAGTTTGTTGCGCAATACACGGTAATAACTGTGATCATGAGGATGCACCATGCGCAGCAAGTGCGGATGCTTACCTATCACCACCTCATCACCTGGTTCAACGGTCATGCGCACATGGCCGTCGCAGCTGATTTGCAGCTTGTCATTTTCTGACGGGGTGCGCAGGCGCACGGTGCTGTCGGCATCAATGACCAGTGGCCGGGCGCTGAGAGCATGGGGAAACATAGAAATCAGACTAATTGCATTTAGCCCCGGGGTCAGAATCGGGCCGCCACCGGAAAGTGAATAGGCAGTGGAGCCGGTCGGGGTGCTGACGATAAGACCATCAGAACGCTGACTGAAAGCAAACTCATTATCGACAAAAACTTCAAACTCGATCATATGGGCGACTTTGTCTGAATGCAGCACCACCTCGTTGATGGCCCGGCCGACATCGACATGCTCGCCATCGCGGTAGATCTCGGCCTGCACCAGGAAGCGGTTTTCGATCTGGTATTTTCCCGCCAACACCGCCTGCAGCTGATTGCAGACATGATCCGGGTCAAGGTCGGTCAGAAAGCCAAGGTTGCCACGGTTGACCCCGATGACTGCGATCTGGGCTTCACACAATGCGCGGGCGGCACCCAGCATGTTGCCGTCGCCGCCTACCACCACCGCGAGGTCGGCGTGTTCACCCAGGCAATCGAGCGGTTGTAGTTTGGCTTTGGTGGAATTCAGCTGGTCCGCTGTGCGTGATTCAATGGTCAGCTCAATATCCTGGTCCAGCAGCATCTGTTCAAGTTTTTGCAGCGTTTTACGGGTAGCTTCGTGATTTACTTTCCCGACTAACGCAACACGGCGAAACGGTGGTTGGAGGCTTTCGGTCATAATTTTTCCTGATTTTTGTAACTTTACTGCCTTGAATCGATCGCAGTCGTCCCCATAACAGTGCACAGAGCGTTAATCCAAATTTATATCAGAACAGATCCTGACAGATTTGTGAACTTAATAAAGAGTATGCCTACATGACCAAACATGATTCAACAGCGACAGATAAAGAACAGCCACAAGATAATGCTGGCGAGCAGCCGCAAGGGACTGCTAAGCAAGAGAATCCTAAGCAAGAGAATCCTCAGCAGGATGCTGCAACCAATGAGTCCGCAGACAGCCCGGAAGCCGGAGTGCAGGATGCCGACGCGGTAGCAGAGCTGGAGCTTGCGTTAAGTAAGGCCGAACAACGGGCCGGCGAGGCCAATGAACGGGCGGTCCGGGCAGTGGCGGAAATGGAAAACATCCGGCGTCGTGCCGCCGCGGACGTGGAAAAGGCGCATAAGTTCGCGCTGGAAAAATTTGCCAGCGAACTGCTGACTACGGTCGATAACCTGGAGCGCGCCCTTGAGGTGTCGAAGCAACAAGGTGAAGAGGTTAATCAGAACTTCCTGGAAGGCATTGAGTTAACCCATAAAGGTTTATTAAGCACCTTACATAAGTTTGGTGTGGAAGCCGTGGGTGAGCCGGGTGAACCTTTCAACCCGGACCTGCATCAGGCAATGGCCATGCAGGAAGCACCGGAGCAGGACAACAATACCATTCTGGCAGTGATGCAAAAGGGCTACACCTTAAGTGGCCGCTTGTTGCGCCCGGCGATGGTGATGGTGGTGAAAAATCCCTGACCTGAAAAAATAACCTTACCCCTGGTGTTGAAATTTCAAGATTTGTACCCACATCAGGATTAACGAATTAGTTTTGTTTTACCAAGTTGGAGATGAATTA
>CAYWXF010000026.1:0-23671 GCA_964462025.1 uncultured Pseudomonas sp.
AAAAGGGAGCCTCGGCTCCCTTTTTTATTGCGCGTAAAATCATAGCATTACCCGTGGTGGAACCACGGGCTACGGGTTGCATGTTATGGGTTAGGCGTTACGTATGGGTTATTTGTTTGGTTGTAGTTTTACCCGTGGTGGAACCACGGGCTACTAGTAAACTGATAGGCCGAGGCGGTTGGCGAAGTTGCGGATCATGGCCATGGCGCGGGCCGGGTTACCATAGCTATTCAGCGGCGGGCTCCAGGCGCTAATCACGCCGTAATCAGGAACAATCGCGACCATACCCCCACCAACACCGCTTTTGGCCGGCAGGCCCACGGTAAAGGCGAATTCACCCGACTGATCATACATGCCGCTGGTACTCAGCAACGCGTTAATACGCTGCGCATCGCGATGGGAAGTGATTTTTTCGCCGCTGCGTGGACACACACCGCGGTTGGCCAGAAACGCCAGCCCGCGTGCCAGATCTTCCGTGGACAACGTCAGTGAGCACTGCCAGAAGTAATGATCCAATACTTCGGTTACGTCGCTGTTGATATTACCGAAGCTTTTCATCAGGTAGGCGAGGGCAGAGTTACGGCTGCCGTGGGTCTTCTCCGACTCATGCACGCGCGAATCAGCAAGAATACCTTCATTGTTGCACAGCGACCGCACCATGTTGAGTAACGCCGACTTGCTGGTTGAATAGTGGCTGACCAGCACATCACTAACCAGAATGGCACCGGCATTAATCATCGGATTGCGGGGTATGCCTCTTTCCCATTCCAGCTGCACGATGGAGTTAAAGGGTTGTCCGGACGGCTCCATCTGCACCCGTTTCCATAAGTCATCGCCAACCCGGTCCATCGCCATCATCAGGCCAAAAATCTTTGAAATCGACTGGATGGAGTACACTGTCGTTGAGTCACCCACTGAGGTGATCTTGCCGTCCAGAGTAGCCACCGTCAGCGCACAGTAGTCCCGATCGACTTCAGCAAGTGCCGGTATATAGTCCGCAACTTTCCCCTCGGTGATGGTCAGGGCTTCCTGCAGAATCTCCTCGAGCAGCGGCTTGAGATCCTCGGGGGCCTGAATCGACTGGCCCCCACTGATGACATCCTGGGTCATATGATTGCTCCGTTAGTTCAGCTCTGCTTCAGCATCGGGGCCAGGAACCGCGCCGTATGTGAACGCTCACATTTCACGATTTCTTCCGGAGTGCCTGAAGTCAGAATCTCGCCGCCGCCGGATCCACCTTCGGGGCCCAGATCGACAATCCAGTCAGCTGTTTTAATCACATCCAGGTTGTGCTCGATAATCACTATGGTGTTACCGTGATCCCGCAGGCGGTGAAGTACCGTCAGCAGCTGCTGGATGTCATGAAAGTGCAAACCGGTAGTAGGCTCGTCCAGAATGTATAAAGTCTTGCCAGTGTCCCGTTTGGACAGCTCACGGGACAATTTAACCCGTTGCGCTTCCCCGCCCGAGAGCGTGGTGGCGGATTGCCCCAGCCGGATATAGCTCAGGCCAACATCCATCAGAGTCTGCAACTTACGGGCGATGGCTGGCACCGGCGCGAAAAACTCATGGGCATCTTCGACCGTCATATCCAGCACTTCATGAATACTTTTGCCTTTGTATTTAATCTCCAGAGTTTCGCGGTTATAGCGTTTACCCTTGCAGATATCGCAAGGCACATACACGTCAGGCAAAAAGTGCATCTCAACTTTGATCATGCCGTCGCCCTGACAGGCTTCGCAGCGGCCGCCGCGCACGTTAAAGCTGAAGCGGCCAACTTTGTAGCCACGCGAACGGGCTTCTTCGGTGCCGGCGAATAACTCCCGGATCGGGGTGAAAATACCGGTGTAAGTAGCGGGATTCGAGCGCGGCGTACGGCCAATCGGACTTTGATCGATATCCACTACTTTATCCAGATATTGCATGCCATCAACGTCACGATGGGGCGCTGGCTCAACCACTGTTGCCTTATTCAGGTCACGGTGGGCGATACGGAACAGGGTATCGTTAATTAACGTCGATTTACCTGAGCCCGATACGCCGGTCACACAGCTCATCAGCCCCACCGGAAGTTCCAGATCCACGTCTTTCAGGTTGTTACCACGGGCGCCGGTCAGTTTCAGCCAGTGTTTACCTGGTTTATTGCGCTTGGCCGGGACTTCGATTTTTTTACGGCCGGACAAGTAATCCGCGGTCAGTGAACGCTCACATTCAAGAATTTCTTTATAAGTTCCCTGAGCCACAACTTCGCCGCCATGGATACCGGCACCGGGGCCAATATCTATGACATGATCGGCAGCGCGGATAGCTTCTTCATCATGCTCAACCACAATCACCGTATTACCCAGGTCACGCAGATGGGTAAGGGTGCCCAGCAATCGCTCGTTATCGCGCTGATGCAAGCCAATGGACGGCTCATCGAGTACGTACATAACGCCCACCAGGCCGGCACCGATCTGGCTGGCCAGACGGATGCGCTGAGCTTCACCGCCGGATAGTGTTTCAGCGCTGCGTGACAGGCTCAGGTAATTCAGACCAACGTTGACCAGAAAGCCCAGCCGGTCGTTAATCTCTTTAAGTATTTTTTCGGCGATCTGGGCGCGCTGGCCTTCAAGTTCCAGCTGCCGGAAGAAATCCAACGCATCACCGATGGATTGTTCCACGATCTGCGGCAGGGTAGTGTCATTAACGAATACATAGCGCGCTTCCTGCCGCAGCCGGGCTCCGCCACAGCTTTTACATGGCTGAGCCGCCAGATACTTGGCCAGTTCATCGCGCACCGCCTGTGAGTCGGTTTCACGATAGCGTCGCTGCATATTCGGAATAATGCCTTCAAACGGATGCTTGCGCACCACGCGGTCGCCGCGGTCATTGAGGTATACAAATTCGATTTTTTCGCTGCCGCTGCCGTAAAGAAGCTTATCGCGGTGGCTCTGGCTTAATGAGATAAAGGGTTTATTCAGATCAAAGCCATAGTGTTTCGCCAGCGACTGTAGCATCTGGTAATAGTAGAAATTACGCTTATCCCAGCCGCGAATGGCGCCACCCGTCAGGCTAAGATCGGGATTCGCCACCACCCGGTCGGGATCAAAGAACTGCTCAATACCCAGGCCGTCGCACGAGGTGCAGGCTCCGGCAGGGTTGTTAAAGGAAAACAGCCGCGGCTCGAGTTCCTGCACACTGTAGCCGCAATGGGGACAGGCAAAATTGGCCGAGAAAATCATGGTTTCCAGCTTTGAATCGTCATCCATAGGCGCGATCAGTGCGGTACCGCCACTCAGCTCCAGTGCCGTTTCAAATGATTCCGCCAGGCGCAGTTCAAGGCCTTCGCGAACCTTGATGCGATCAACAACAACTTCGATGGTATGTTTCTTTTGCAGTTCGAGCGTGGGCGGATCGCTTAAATCGCACAGCTGGCCGTCGATGCGGGCGCGGATAAAACCCTGCGCGGCGAGGTTCTCAAGCACTTTGGTATGCTCACCCTTACGCTCCTGGATAATAGGTGCCAGTAGCATCAGCTTTTCGCCTTCAGGCAACTCCAGCACATGATCCACCATCTGCGACACCGTCTGGGCTGCCAGCGTAACATTGTGGGTAGGGCAGCGTGGCTCGCCAACCCGGGCAAACATCAGCCGCAGGTAATCATAGATTTCGGTAATGGTACCCACGGTTGAACGCGGATTATGAGACGTTGATTTCTGCTCAATGGATATTGCCGGCGACAAGCCTTCAATGCTGTCGACGTCAGGCTTTTCCATCAGTGACAAAAACTGACGGGCATAGGCCGACAGCGATTCGACGTAGCGGCGCTGACCTTCGGCGTAGAGCGTATCGAACGCCAGCGATGACTTGCCGGAACCCGACAGGCCGGTGATCACGATGAGCTTGTCGCGGGGAATCGTCAGTTGCAGGTTTTTAAGATTATGGGTGCGGGCTCCGCGTACTTCGATTTTATCCATAGTAAACTTTCGACTCCGGTTGCTAAATCAACATCAAACCAAACGAGCATTATCGCACAGGCGATACCTTCTGGTACAATCAGCGGCGATTTTCACTATTGGCCATGGGATTAACATGTCATCACCACCCAGCGAACATCGCCTGACCCCAATTGAACGCCGCGCCTCAGGTGCCTTAGCGGCGGTCTTTGGTTTACGGATGTTAGGGCTGTTTTTGATCATGCCGGTTATAGCTATTTATGGTAGAAGCTACCCGGACTACACGCCAGTCTTAGTGGGCCTGGCTATTGGTGCCTACGGACTCACCCAGGCGCTGCTTCAGATCCCGTTGGGGATGCTGTCGGATCGTATTGGCCGGCGGCCGGTGATTGTCGGGGGCCTGCTGGTGTTTGCGCTCGGTAGCCTGGTGGCGGCCGCCGCTGATACCCTGACCGGGGTGATTATTGGCCGTGCCCTACAAGGTACTGGTGCCATTGCCGCCGCTATCCTGGCGCTCGCTGCTGATGTGACCCGTGATTCCCAACGTCCCAAAGTCATGGCCCTGATAGGCATGTGCATCGGTTTGTCCTTTGCTATAGCGCTGGTACTCGGCCCCCTGCTGGGCCAGTACATTGGTTTATCCGGCCTGTTTGTTTTCACTGCGGTAAGTGCGGTGTTCGGGATTCTGGTGCTACTGATTGCTGTACCTGAAGTTAAAGCCCGCACGGCAAAAGGCGATGTACTGCCCCTGCGCGGCGAGCTGAAAAGCCTGTTGGGGCACGGGCAGCTGGCCCGGCTGAATGCCGGCGTATTTGTGCTGCACTGCATACTAACCGCGTTCTTTGTGGTGGTACCGGTACAA
Organism: uncultured Pseudomonas sp.; assembly: GCA_964462025.1. Classification (GTDB taxonomy): domain Bacteria; phylum Pseudomonadota; class Gammaproteobacteria; order Enterobacterales; family Alteromonadaceae; genus Pseudidiomarina. Next base: position 4,801 of record CAYWXF010000026.1, read on the forward strand.
CTGGTGGCTGGCGGACTGGCCGCCGAACAGCATGCCTGGCTGTATCTGCCGGCACTGCTGGCTTCGTTTGCGCTGATGATACCTATGTTGATCCGGGCCGAGAAAAAGCGCCAGCAGCCATTTTATTTTCGCGTGGCGATTGCGTTACTGATTGCCGCTGTCGTTGTTATCGGATTTGGCCCGTCGCACTGGCTGTATCTGGTGGCAGCTATCATCGTATTCTTTACCGGCTTTAATTTTCTTGAAGCCAATCTGCCCTCGTCGCTGACCCGCTTTGCACCCGCCGGCCGCAAGGGCAGTGCCAGTGGTATCTATGCCACGGCACAGTTTCTGGGGGCTTTTGTCGGCGGTGTTTCCGGCGGCCTGATGCTGCAGTATTTCGGGCTAACGGGCATTGGGATTTTCTGCGTGGTACTGCTACTATGCTGGTTCCTGATAACGGCGGGCATGCAGCCGCCGCCACAATGGAAAAATATCAGTTTTACCCTGCGCGCATTAGATCATCAACAGGTGGAGCAGCTGGCTGCGGCCCTCGCTGAAGTCAACGGTGTGGAGGAAGTCCGGATTGTGCCGGCAGAGCAAACTGCCTATTTAAAAGTGCATAAAACGGATTACAATGAACAAGCTATAAAGGCGCAACTGGCGCCCTATCAGAACAACTAATAAAGGAGACCGGCATGGCCAGTCGCGGTATTAACAAAGTTATTCTTATCGGCAACCTGGGAGCCGACCCTGAAGTACGTTATACCCAGAACAGCACAGCGATAGCCAATTTGTCGATTGCCACCAGCGAAACCTGGAAAGATAAGCAAACCGGTGAACCCCGTGAGCAAACCGAATGGCACCGTTGTGTGGCCTATCGCCGACTGGCGGAAATTGCCGGCGAGTACCTGAAAAAAGGCTCCAAGGTGTATGTTGAAGGCCGTCTGCAAACTCGTAAATGGCAAGGGCAGGATGGCGTAGAGCGTTACACTACTGAGATAGTAATTAATGACCTGCAGATGCTGGACGGTCGTCCGGGTTCTGGTGGCCAGGGCGGCTATCAGGGTAGTCCGTCACAAGGCTCGCAGGGCAACCAGGGCAGCCAGAGCGGCGGCCAGCAGCCAGCCCGCAGTCAGTCAGGCGGCGGTCAGCGTCAGGCACCACCAGCGCAACAACCTGAGCCGTTCGTACCCGATCAGGACTTTGACGACGATATCCCGTTCTAGAGTATGCCCCGCAGAGACAAAAAAGCCCGGCTTTCACAAAAGCCGGGCTTTTTCTTTTCTGGCAACCCGTTATTTAAGGTGGGTATTCAGGAATTCCAGGTAGGCTTCCTGAGCCACAATGCGGTTGGCTTTCTTACGGAAGCCGTGGCCTTCATCTTCAAACAGCACATATTCAACCGGCACGTCATTCGCTTCAATGGCTTCGACCATTTCGTCGCTCTCAACCTGCAGTACCCGCGGGTCGTTAGCGCCTTGCACTACCAGCACCGGTTGCTGGATCTGATGGGCATAAAACAGCGGTGAAATACGCTCCAGCCGCTCGCGGTCGGTCGCCGGGTCACCCAGTTCATCATAGAGAGCCTGGCGCTGTGCTTCCCACCAGGGTGGGATACTTTCCAGCGTACGCACCCAGTTGGTGACGCCGAAAATATTAATGCCGGCATCAAATTCGTTGGTAAAGGCCATGGCCGCCATGGTCAGGTAGCCGCCGTAGCTGCCACCCATTACCGCGATACGATCGCCATCAACCCAGTCCAATGATTGCAGGTATTTCTTCGCATACACAATATCCTGCAGGTCATCTTCGCCATGACGCTTATCATCCAGATGGAAGAAGGTTTTGCCATAGCCTGATGAACCGCGGTTATTGACGCCAAACATGGCATAGCCATGGTTGACCAGATGCTGCACCATTGGGCTGTAGCCTTTTCGCGTCTGGCCGCCCGGGCCGCCGTGGATATAGATAACCGCTGGCACTTTATTGGTCGCGCTGGCTGTATGCGGCTGAAACAGCAGCCCCGGGATCATGAGCTCATCGAAGCTCGGATAGCGCTCAACGGTACTGGACACCAAGTGCGACGGATCGATGTCATCGCTCAGGGTATCCGATAGTTTCAACGCTTCGTTGCTGCCAATAGCCCAGGAGTACAGGTTAGCTGGCGCCGTGTCGGAGCTCAGATAAAACACCATCAGACTTTCGTCATCAGAAAAGTTCACGCCGCTGACATTTGCCGGGGGCAGGGGTGGCAGACGAACGATTTCATCATTGGTGCGGTCGATGATATGGAGCTCGGTCTGCGCATCAGCATTAATACCGGTAACCTGATAGCGGCCGTCCGGCGAGTAATAAAGAAAAGCGACATCCCAGTCCGAAATGTATTCTTCACTGGCTTCGCCGCTGCTGATGTTGTACGACCAGGCCTGAACATACTCGCCGTACGCATCGGTACCGTAAATCAGCCGTGTGTTATCCGGTGAAAAGGTATACACGTTATGGCTGACGTTACCCGTATGTGGGGTTACATGGATCAGTTCAGCGTCGGCGCTGCTCAGATCGGCCAGCCAGATATCGTTATCGGCGTTACTGTGGACTTTGGTCATCGCCAGCCAGCGACCGTCACCACTAATGCTGCTGAGGCTCCAGCCTGCGGTATTTTCAAACACCAGCTCGCGGCTATAGTCTTCGGTGCTGTACTGGTATAAATCAAAGGCCTGGGGATCGCGTTCATTGGTGGCGACAAAGAAATGCTTGTCGTCGTCGTGCCAGCCTGAGAAGTAAGCCTTCAGGTTTTCGCCCGGGGTCAGATCACGAACTCTGCCGTCGATCTCCATCACATAGAGATGATCCAGTTCGTTCCCGCCCTCATCTGAGGTGTACAGAAAACGGTCATCCGCCGGAAACCAGCTCACGCCGCGGATGGCGTTAGTGGTTGAATTCGTCAACTGCGTTTGTGGGCTACCATCTACCGGGTAGCGGTAGGCATTAAATACCCCGGTGGCATCGCTGGTAACCAATACCGCCTGACCATCGTGGCTTATAGACGAGCCGCCAATGGAGGTGGTATCAAAAAATGTGGTGGCGCTGTACTGAGGTATATCCGGAGTGGTTTGCTCTACGACTTCAGGAGCCTTATTGCAGGCAGTGATCGTCAATGCCAGTGCACTGACGACCAGCCAGGATGTTATTGTTTTCATGAGTTCCCCCTTCAGGTGTAATTGCGAGTGCAATCTACAAAGAGTTTACCTCAAGTCAAAAAATAAGCTATACCAGCTTATGCTGCGCTGCCACCTTGTCGAAATATTCCAGTACCTGCTTAGCGTAAGCCCGTTTAGAGACATAGTCGCCGGGGAAGAAATTCTTCTTAAAGCCGTACGCAACCATATCTTTCAGCCGTTTCAGCGGTACCTCAACAGCACTCAGGGCCAGCTCATATTCATCAGTAACTGTAGTGCGCGACACCAGCCGGTTGTCGGTACAGATCACGGTCGCCAGCCGGTTGTCATACATGTGTCTGAAATTATGGTTCTCTACTGAGCCAATCGCCGGGTTGGTCTGCAGATTGCTGGTTATGCACACTTCAATGGCGATGCGCCGGTCACCTATGAATGAGGCCAGATGGCGCACATAGGCTTCGCGGTCGGTAATTTTGTCATCCTGAATCATATCCGGTGAAAACAGTGAGTAACCATGACCTAAGCGATCGGCGTAGCACTGGGTCAATGCCTCAAAGATGCTTTCGGCACCGTAGGCTTCACCCGCATGCACAGTCTTCAGCAGAAAATTCTGGTGCGCATACTCGTAGACTTCTTTGAACTCATGGGCCGGATAGCCCATTTCCTGCCCGGCAATGTCCAGTCCGACAATCGGCAGGCCTTCTTCGTCGCGCAGCCGGACACTGGCCCGGACCAATTCCATGGCGGCGGTTTTAATGACCTGCTTGGGCTCAAAGTGACTGAGCATGCGGAACAGATCACTGTAGTAGGGCGAAAAGCCCTTCTTGCCGAACATGCGCATCGCACAGTTAATGATGCCGTAGTCGAACGGCGGCTTATTGCCGCTGCGCACATCGTTACTGTTATTGTATTCGTCTTTGGCGCGCTTCAGGCCATTGTTGGTGGTGCGCATCACCCGATCAAAGTCGATGCCGCGGGCCATATCCATCAGCAATTGCGGGGCAAAACGCACCTCGATATAGTTCACGCCCTCAGCCAGGTTGTCCACGGCCAGTTCGTAGGCTGCCTGTTCCAGGTTTTCCATATCCCGCAGCACCGCGCAGGTGTACTGAAAGCCATGTAGATATTCGCCCAGATTCTGGTAAGACTCTTTAAACACCTGGTCATACAGACCATCAACGGTATAGGAAGGCAGCTCAACTTTACTCCGTTTGGCCATCTCGATAAGGCCGCTGGGGCGCAGACTGCCATCAAGGTGCAGGTGCAAATCGGCTTTGGGTATTGCTTGCAGAAATTCACGGGAATAATTGGGGGCAGTCATGGCTTCTCCTTTTTTGGTGAACTGACTATAACAAAATTCAGCTTTGCATTCACCGCGCAAACTCAGTATAAACCTCAGAACAAAAACGAATAATAACCACCAGACGATCACTCATTATGGCTTCACTTTATTTTACTTATTCGGCGATGAACGCCGGTAAAAGCACCTCGTTGCTGCAGGTTGCGCATAACTATGAAGAGCGCGATCAGCGCGTTTTGTTGTTAACGCCGGCGATCGACGATCGCGCTGGCCATGGAAAAATTGCTTCGCGATTGGGGATCGACCGGCAGGCACTGGCGTTTTCTAATACTACCGACCTCGCGGCGCTTATCGAAGCCCGGCATCGGCAGCAAAAAATAGACTGTGTGCTTATTGATGAAGCCCAGTTTCTTTCTGAAGCGCAGGTCTGGCAGCTCACGGATATCGTCGACCGGGTTGATATTCCGGTGATGTGTTACGGTATCCGCACCGATGCCTTCGGCAAGGCATTTCCCGGCAGTGCCATCCTGTTAGGCGTCGCGGATAAGCTCGCTGAAATGAAGACCATCTGCCACTGTGGCCGCAAGGCGACGATGAACCTGCGAATCGACGCAGACGGTAGAGCCATCACCGAGGGTACGCAGATCGCAATCGGTGGTAATGAACATTATGTGTCCTGTTGTCGTAAACACTGGAAGGAACAACTAGGCCAATTATAACGCTCTGGGCAGAGCTTCATAGGTGAATTAACTAATTGAGTTAATCGGTTTTTTCAGATATCTGCTACTATTACAATAGTTAGATCAACTATGGAGTCGCAATGAAGCCAGCACCGATTCCGGCGAACGAGCAAGCGCGGCTTGCCGTGTTACACGAGCTGGATATTCTTGACACCGAGGCAGATAAAATCCTTGATGAGATCACGGCGTTTGCCCGTGAGCTTTTCGGTGTCGATGCGGCGCTGATTACGCTGGTGGATGAAGACCGGCAGTGGTTCAAAGCGAAAATTGGCTTTGACGAACCAGAAACCCCACGCGATGTGTCTTTCTGCAGCCATGTAGTAGCGAGCGGCGAGACGATTATTATCGAAAATGCAAGCCTGGACGAGCGCTTTATCGATAACCCTTATGTGACTGCCGAAGGTGGCATTCGTTTTTACGCGGGTGCGCCACTGACAATTGAGAATGAATTCCATCTGGGAACCCTTTGCCTTATTGATAGTTCTCCCCGAACTTTTACCAGCAGCCAGAAGCGGCTTCTCGAAATGTTGGCTAAGTGGGTTACCAGTGAAATTGCCGCCCGCCGTGAGCAAAAAAACTGGCAGGCCGAGCGCGATATCCTCGCCCGCGGACCGGTGGCGACTGTAGTCTGGCAGGTGGAGCCTGAAGTACACCTAATCTATGTTGCTGAAAACTCAGAACGTATACTGGGCTATCCGTCAGACCATCTGCTCGATCTGGAGGTGAATTACGAGTCAATCGTTCACCCGGAAGATCGCCCGGAGCTGCTTGAGCGGATGCAAAAGCTGATTGACGGTGACGAAGAGTACCTTGAAATGGATTACCGGGTACTGACTCCGGCCCATGAGGTTCGCTGGGTTCATCACTTTGCCCGCACCGACTCTGATCACAGCGGCCACTTGTTACGCATCCGCGGCTACTTGCTCGATGACACACAGCGTAAGGAGCTGGAGCTGGAATTACGGGAGGCCAATCAAAGCATCGATCTGGCTCTCACGGCCGGCGAGCTGTCGACCTGGGACTGGAATCTGGCATCGAACAGTATAAAAGTAAGTCATACCTGGATCGAGTTACTTGGTTTTGATGCTGAATATGAGCAGGGTGCCGACTGGCGTCAACTTGTCCACCCTGAAGATCGCCCGGCTATCACTGAAAAACTCAAAGCGCATCTTAAAGGCGTGGATGAACGGTTTGAAGCAAATTTCCGGCTACAGCGAGCGGACGGCGGTTACATCTGGTTGCATAGCGTCGGCCGCGTGATTGAGCGCGACCAGAATGGTAGGGCGCTGCGGATAGTTGGTATTCATCGTGACATCACCACTGAAATCCTCAACGAACGCCAGCGCCGGCAACAAAATAAAGTACTGGAACTGGTCAGCAGGGTGCAGCATGAATTTCTGCTGGTGAAAAATTTCAGTGAGGTCTGTGATATCGCGTTACCTGAGCTGATGAGTCTGACCGACAGTGAGGTCGGGTTTGTCGGTGAACTGCGATCTGCGACCGGCGATAGCAGCATGGTCTGGGTGCAGGGGTTGCGGGACCATTCTGATAAGGAAGGCCACGCTGATCGCCAGCGACTGATCGAGCAAGGGCTGGAAATTGAATTAACTGGAACGGCACTCAGTGCGGTGCTGAGCCAGGGTAAACCGCAGATTTGTCGTGGCCCGATAGCTGAGGAACAGGCGCAATTTACTCCAGCGATTATGCCGCAGTTAACTAACGGCTTTTTGTTACCGATATATTTTCGGGGCGATGTAGTAGGCTGTCTGGTATTGGGAAATCGCGACAGCTATTACGATGACAGCATGCAGGCGTTACTGGAGCCTATTCTTAATACCCTCGGCACCCTTATGCATATGCGCCGGGTCGATGAGGAACGGCAGTCTGCGGTTGAAGAATTACGCCTGATGGCGACTGTCGATGAGCTTACCGGTGTTGCTAACCGGCGGGTTTTTCTCGAGGTCTGTAAGCAGCGCTTTGATGAAATGCAGCGCTATGATACACCGGTCAGCGTCGCTATTATTGATCTTGATTTCTTCAAGCGGGTTAACGACACCCATGGCCACGCGGCCGGTGATCAGGTACTGAGGGAATTCGCTGAGATTGCCGCCGCTGAGTTGCGGGAACTGGATCTGCTGGGTCGCATGGGTGGCGAAGAATTTGCTATATTATTTCCATATAGCGGCGAGGATGAAGCCTTCCAGGCTACAGAGCGGGTCAGAAAGGCTGTAGCCGATAATATCTTTGGCTGGGAGGGCGAGCAAATCAAGCTGACCATCAGCGCTGGAGTTGCTCAACTAAAAGCTTCCGACAATGATATCGACCGCTGGATCGCCCGTGCTGACGCAGCCTTATACGAAGCGAAAGGGTCAGGACGCAATCGCTGTGTGACCGCAAAAGAGGTATAATCTTAGCTTATCTTAAGTAGTAACTAACAGAGGGATGCAATGACATCGACGCAGCTTACTTTACCCACCCCTGACGACTGGCACCTTCATCTTCGTGATGCTGAGCTGCTATCCGCGACAGTGCCAGCTTCGGCTGAGGTGTTTGCCAGGGCAGTGATTATGCCAAACCTGGTACCGCCAGTAACCACTGTTGAGCAGGCGATGGACTACCGCGACCGTATTCTTGCCCAGCGTCCTGAGGGCTCCTCTTTTCGCCCGCTAATGGCGCTGTATCTGACGCAGAAAACGACCGTGGAAACCGTAAAGGCAGCGGCTGCGAATGATGAAATTATCGGTTTTAAGCTGTACCCTTCTGGTGCGACCACCAATTCAGCCGCTGGTGTGACCGACATCGACGCGCTGGACGACGTTTTTGCCGCAATGGCGGCCGAACAGGTGCCGCTGTTGGTGCACGGTGAAGTGACTACCGCCGATATTGATATCTTTGATCGCGAAAAAGTTTTTATCGACAGGCATTTACGCCCGTTGTTGAAGCGTCATCCTGATTTAAAGCTGGTGCTTGAACATATCACCACCAAAGATGCCGTTGAGTTTGTGTGCTCTGCCGGTGACAATGTGGCCGCTACCATCACTCCCCAGCATTTGCTGATGAATCGTAATGACATGCTGGTGGGCGGTATCCGCCCCCATAATTATTGTTTGCCGATTCTCAAGCGCCGCGAGCATCAGCAAGCCTTGCGTGAGATTGCGGTGTCAGGTAATCCGAAATTTTTTCTCGGTACCGATTCAGCACCCCACGAGAAGTCGCGCAAAGAAACCGCATGCGGTTGCGCGGGCTGTTATTCCGCGCCTGCCGCAATACAACTATACGCTGAGTTTTTCGAGCAAATGGACGCGCTGGATAAACTCGCCGACTTCGCCAGCGGCTTTGGCGCCGATTTTTACGGCTTCCCCCGCGCTACCGGAACCGTGATTCTTGAGCGCAAGCCCTGGCAGGTTCCAGCTGTTATCGAAACAGCTATTGGGCCGATTGTTCCATACTGGGCCGGAGAACTGCTGAACTGGCAGTTGAAACAACAAAAATAAAACCTTCGGTTCTGTATTATAGTTGTGTAAAAAAGCGTCTGAAGGCTGGCTTCATGCGCTTTTACTCGGCATACTGTAATTATAATAAAAATGATAACGACCAGCAGGGAATGGCGCTTTGTTAAAGTGGTTACGGGCAAGAAAAACCAGCGATATTGTACTGACGTTTGCGCTTAGCAACGACTCGGTTGGCGTAGTAATCACCCAAAGTGGCCGTAATACCCCCGAACTCATTGTTTCTGACTCAGTCGACAAAGATGAACGCGATTTCGCTGAAGTCATTAATGAATTGCTGACTAAATATTCTCGCTATACCCGCGGCGATCCGGCCATTGTGCTGGTGCTGGCGCCGTCACTCTATCAAAGCGTGGCGCTGGAGCGTCCCAAACTTCCTGACGATGAAATCGCTGCCGGTTTGCGCTATAGCCTGCGTGATTTAGTTTCGTTGCCGCCTGCCGATATTATTGCTGATTATTATGAGCTACCAGTGCAGCTTTCCGGACAGAACAAGATCAACGCGGTGGTCGCCGATCGAAAGCTGCTGACGCCGGTAATCAAAGCGCTACAAAGTGCCAGTGATAATGTTCTGGCCGTCATTGCTGAAGAGCAGGCGGTGGCCCGACTTTTTAAAGATCAGAAAAATCCGGCGGTGGTGGTGTACCAATCCCAGCAGGAGCCTGCGTTACTGCAGGTCTACCGTGACGGCGAGCTACAGGTTAACCGTCTGGTCGGCGCGCTCGAAAAGCTAAGCCAGCTGAGCTCTGAAGAGATGAATATGGGAGCGCTGCAGCCATTAAGCGTCGAGATTCAGCGCTCTATTGATTATTTTGAGCGTCAGCTGCGGCAACGCCCGGTAAAGGAAATAATTCTGGCGTTAAGCACTCAGCCCAAAAAACTGGTGACCGATCAGCTGACTGAAGATTTAGGCGTCGATATACGCTGGGCAAAATATCCGGACTGGACCCACGAGTTGGCAGCTGGCGACTATGTTGACTTTCCGGCCTTTGGTGGTGCTTTGATCGGGCATGAATTAAAGGCAGGTGACCAATGAAGCAACTGGCCAATCTGTATCTTGCTGAATTGCAGCCAAGCCGCGAACGGCTAACCCTGAATCTGCTCGCCGGCGTGAGCGGTGGCCTCATTATCCTGATTCTGATAACCATGGTGGTTGGCAGTTACCTCACTGCGCAACAGCAGGACCAGGTTCAGCAAGTCAGCCGGCAGGTGAGTGACCTGGAAGAGCGGGTTGAAAATCGGCAGCAGCAATTAAATGAAGCGCTGAAAGATACCAGTTTGCAGAACGAGATTAGTGAACTGGAAGAACGGATTGCCCGCCAGCAACGTCTGCTGCAACAGATGCTGCAGTTAATCGCAATGACGGAATCCAGCTTTGCCCGACTACTGCGTGATATTGCTCAGGTCGACAATGAGCAGATCTGGCTGCAGCGCATTATCATTGAAAATGGTCAGCTGACGCTGCAGGGGCGGACAATTGAAGCCAGTGCGCTGCCAACCTGGCTGGCGAGCTTTACCGCCCATGGAACTTTGCAGGGCCGCCAGTTTGCGGTGTTCGAGTTGCGCGACGAAGCCGAAGGCGCGCTCGACTTTACTGTCGGCAGCGCCGGTTATCGCAGTGCTCCGGCTACAGGAGGCCAGTAATGATACTGCAGCAGCGCTGGCAACAGTGGCAGCAGAAATTTTTACAATTACCGGCAGCGCGCCGGCGCTTCTGGCTGATTCTGACTGCAGCGATGATCATTTATGTCGGCGTGTGGCTGGCGCTGACGCCGCTGATTGAACGTTATCAGCAGTTAAACGAACAAGAGCGCGCGCAACAAGTTCAGAAGAATGCATTACAACAGCAACTGGCAGCTCTGGAACAACGTTTGCAGGGCGACCCGAAGGCGCCTTTAAAGCGGCAGCGCGAACAGCTGACCAAGCGACTGGATCAGGTTGATGAGCAATTAGCAAACGAAACGCAATATATTAGCGCCTCAGAGAACAAGCAGCTGCTCAAAGCATTGCTCACCGCCGCTGCCGGGGTTAAAGTGAAATCGGCACAGGCACTGCCAGCGGAGCAGGTTTATCAGGATCCTGAAGACGAGAGCACAGGCATTTACAAGCATCGGCTGCAACTGGTTGTGGTCGGTAGTTATTTTGATGTACAGCGCTATTTTGCCACACTCGAAGAACTGCCCTGGAATTTTTACTGGCAGCGTTTAGATTACCGGGTGACCAGCCACCCACAGGCTGAAGTGATGCTGGAAATTTATACCCTGAGTCTGGAACGCGGCTATGTGGCAAGCTAAGACGCTGATCATGAGTATGCTAGTGGCGGCGAGCGCTTCTGCCCAGCAGCTCAGTGATCCGACTGAGCCACCCCGCGTAATAGAGCAAGGAACAAAGGTAGCCCCGCAGACCAGTTTAAGGTTAGAGTCTATTAAATGGACCGAAAACCTGCGGGTAGCGCGAATTAATGGTCAACGCCTCCAAGAAGGTGACACCTATAATAACTATAAAATTCAATCGATTGGAATGGATCAAGTGACGTTGTTAAATACCAGGACGAACGAGCAGGTGACGTTGGCAATGTTTGCCAAAGTGAAACGGCTGTCTGAGCCAGAAGGGAATAGGTCATGAGAATCATTAGTATCATTCTGACCGTATTCGTACTGGCGGGGTGTGCCTATCAGCCGGATCGCCAGCCCGATGATGCGCAGGAAGCGCTCAGACATCAACAGCCGATAGTTACAACGGTACGGCCACCGCTACCGCAATCGGTGCAGGAGAGCCTGCGCAGCGAAGATAAAGCGCTACGGGCCGCCAGTTCTCAACTACTGGCAGAGCCGCGCTTTTCGCTGTCCGCCAACCAGGTTCCTGCAAGTGAATTTTTTGCCGGGCTGGCGACTGATTCACCCTACAACATAGTAATTCATCCGGATGTCAGCGGCGATATTACGGTTAGTTTAAAAGACGTGACCCTGAGCGAAACCCTGGACGTAGTAAGTGAAATTTACGGCTTCGATATCCGTCGTGAAGACCGCATGATTCGGGTTTATCCATCCGGCCTGCGTAGTGAAACTATAACGCTCGACTATCTCGCGCTGCGGCGCATGGGGATGTCGCAGACCAGTGTCAGTTCCGGCGGTGTAAAAGATAACGACCGGAACAATAATAACCTGTCGGGCATTAATCCTGGCACCAATAACCGGATCCTTGGCGGTGAAGGTGGCACCTCGGGGCGGCAGGCCGGGATGCAGGGCGCTTTAAATACTAACGGCTCGTCAATCAGCAGCCAGTCGGAAACCGACTTATGGAGTGATCTGCAGGAGATGATTGAAGGCGTTATCGGTACCGGCGAGGGCCGCCGGGTGGCCGTGTCGCCGCAGGCCGGCTTAGTCACTATCACTGCATATCCGGACGAGCTACGCGCAGCGCGTGAGTTCCTGAAGACAGCAGAAAAACGGTTACAGCGCCAGGTGATCCTGGAAGCGCGGATCGTTGAAGTCGCGCTGAATGATGAGTACCAGCAGGGCATCAACTGGAGCGATCTGTTTAGTCTGGGTCAAAGTACCGGCCAGATTAGTTTCAGCGGTTCAGGCGTATCCGGGAATTCAGGTGTTTTCGGTATGACGCTGAATGTGGGCGATTTTAGCGGAGTGCTGAACCTATTGCAGACCCAGGGCAACGTGCAGGTATTGTCTAACCCCCGGGTTAGTGCATCGAACAACCAGAAAGCCGTTATTAAAATTGGTGAAGACCAGTATTTTGTAACGGACGTATCGACCACTACAGTGACCGGCACCGCAACGACGACAACACCCAATATTCAGCTGACACCATTTTTCTCTGGGATCTCACTCGACATCACGCCGCAAATCAGCAGCGACGGTAATGTGATTTTGCACGTGCACCCATCCGTCGTCGAAACCAGTGAGCAGGAAAAAGTTATTCAGCTCAACGATGACTCTTTTGTGCTGCCGCTGGCGCAGAGCAATATTCGCGAGAGCGACACCATCGTCAGCGCGCGCAATGGCGAAATTGTGGTATTGGGCGGTTTGATGCAAAGCAGCTTCACCGAGAGTGAGTCAAAAGCGCCGCTACTTGGCGATATTCCGGTGCTTGGTAACATGTTTAAGAATACCCGGCGCTCAGAGCAGAAGAAGGAACTGGTTATCCTGATTCGGCCGGTAGTAGTGGGTGCCGACACCTGGCAAGACGAACTCGAGCGCTCCAGTGATCTGCTGAAGCGCTGGTATGGGAACTAAGGTACGCCGATGTATCAGAATCATTATGGTCTGCGGGAACTGCCTTTTACGTTAACGCCGAACACGAGTTTTTACTGCGATCTGGAAGGTCACCGCTCCGCGCTTGAGGTATTGCTGACCGCGCTGGCAACTGGCGAGGGCTTCATTAAGGTCGTCGGTGAGGTCGGTACCGGCAAAACCCTGCTTTGCCGTAAATTGCTGAATGAGCTTCCTGATCAGTTTGTTTCTGCTTACATTCCCAATCCCCACTTAACTCCTGATGAATTGCGCAGCCAGATTGCCCGTGAGCTGCAGATTGATACCGTGGAGCTGGATAACCAACAGTTGCTGACCCAGGCTATTCAGCAGCGGTTGATGGACATAAACAAAGCTGGCAAGACTGTTGTCATCGTGCTTGATGAAGCACAGGCACTGCCATCAGATAGCCTGGAAGCACTACGACTCATCTCCAACCTGGAAACTGAAAGCCGGAAACTACTTCATATTGTGCTCTTCGGTCAGCCTGAACTTAATGAGCGCCTGGCTCAGCGAGAACACCGGCAATTGCGACAACGTATTGCTTTTACTTACAGTCTGAAAGCGATGACTGTGCATGAGCTGGCCCATTATATTTCTCACCGGTTATACGTAGCCGGCTACAAAGGGCCACCAATATTTTCCGGCCGGGTTGTGCAGCAACTTCATGAAGCGAGCCGCGGCATTCCACGCCTGGCAAACGTACTCTGTCACAAGGTTCTGCTGCTATGTTATGGCGAAGGCATTTATGCTGTCACACCAAAGCAGGTACGTACTGCCGTAGCTGATACTGAAGATGTCGAATTGGGCCGTAGCCGTTGGGGCTGGGTGGCTGCCGCATGTATTATTGTGATTGCTGCGGTCGTGGGCCTGAGCTATTACCAGGGCTGGCTGAAGGGGTACCTGGGATGAGCGTTATTAACCGCATGTTGCGGGATCTGGATCAGCGTCAGCATAATCCGGGTGGGGCCAGTTACCCCCCGGCGGCCAGCGCACCACAGCCTGTGCACTGGATATGGCTGGTGGCGGTAGCACTGGGCACAGCTGCGGTGATCATTGGGGCGTTGCTTATCTGGTGGTGGGCTAACACCGCAGAGGTATCAGCTGACACCACGAATAAGATGCCATCGATTGAGCCGGTACAACAGCTGGCTGAACAGAGTACAAAGCGCTCCGGCGACGAAAAGGCGCAACAACAGAACTCAGAACAGCCTGCTACAGAAGAGCCGGCTGCAACGGATCTCTCTAACGCGAAAGCAAGCCAGCCAGGTTCCAAGCCCGGGGCGCCGGTAGCTGTTGAATCATCAGAACAGTCAGCCGACGACAATAAGACAGAATCCGGGCCGGCAGTAGCCGAACCAAAACCAGCAGAAAAAGCAGAATCAAAGAAAGAACCAGAGTCTAAGCCTAAGCCTGACCCAGAACAAACTGATGCCAGTGCATCCAGCTTCGAGAAGACATCGGTACAGCTGACGGCGCGTGAACTGGCTGAAAATAACCTGGAGAAAGCTCGCGTCGCGCTGCGCAAAGGTGAGCGCGAGAAAGCTCAGGGCTTACTCGAAAAAGCATTGATCGTGATGCCGGATCATGTGGCAGTACGGAGTGAGCTCGCTGCCTACTGGTTCGGTCGCGGCCAGGTCACCCGCGCTATTGCCCTGTTGCGAAACGGGCTGGAACGCCAACCAATGCAGAGTCAGTGGCAGTTGCTGCATGCCCGCATTTTAGAGCAGACCGGAAATATCGAAGACGTTTACAGCACCTTGCTCAGTATTGACCCGGACGCTGAAGAGTATCCGGAGTTGTTGCAATTACGCGCAATGGCGGCTAACCAGCTGGGTTATTTTGATCAGGCTGCTGCAGACTATGCCGCGCTCGCGGCGGTGCAGCCACGCGGTCGTTGGTGGCTGGCGGCGGCAGCGGCATTTGAAGATGCCGGAAATATCCCCGCAGCGATACGTTGTTATCAGCAAGCGGTTGAGTCGGTGGACCTGGCGCGCGAAGGGCGTAGCTACGCACAACAACGCCTGCAGGCGTTAGGGGGGCAATAAGATGCGACCTCGTTTAAAAATGCGGCTGGGTGACCTGCTGGTCCAGGAAAACATGATCTCCGAAAAGCAGCTGGAAAAAGCGCTTGAGGATCAGCGCGATACCGGGCGCAAGCTGGGTGTGACGCTGATTGATTTAGGCTTTATCACTGAGCAGGAACTGCTCGAGTTTCTCTCCCGTCAGCTGAATATCCCTTTAATCGATCTGAGCGAACGTAAGATCCCGCAGGATGTTGTCAATCTGGTGCCTGAAGTTCAGGCGCGGCGCCATCGTGCGCTGGTGGTTGAAGCGAGCGAGGATGAAGCTCTAATCGCGATGAGTGACCCCGCGGATCTGGAAGCTGTTGACGCCATCAGTAAATATCTGCAGCCGCGCGATCTGAAGCTGGCCGTGGTGCCGGATCAACAGTTGCTGGAAGCCTTTGATAACCTTTACCGGCGCACCAAGGATATCGCTGATTTTGCCAGTCAGCTGCAAACTGAATATGACGAGGGTGAAGAGTTTGATCTAGGTGCCCTCACGCTTGATGAAGATGACGATGACGCTACGGTTGCCAAGCTGCTGCAGTCGATTTTTGCCGATGCGGTGCAGGTGCGGGCATCGGATATTCATATTGAGCCGGATGAGCGGGCGTTGCGGATCCGCATGCGGGTCGATGGCGTGTTGCAGGAAAATATTCTGAACGAAACCACTATCGCCAGTGCCTTATTATTGCGCCTGAAGTTAATGGCCGGGCTGGATATATCTGAAAAGCGGATGCCTCAGGATGGACGTTTCCATATTAAAGTGCGCGACCACAGTATCGATGTGCGGGTTTCGACTATGCCAGTGCAATACGGCGAATCCTGCGTCATGCGATTATTGGATCAATCCGCTGGGCTGCTGAACCTTGAGCAGACCGGTATGCCCGATGATATTCTGAAGCGGGTTCGGCGTCTGATTCATAAACCTTACGGCATGCTGATTGTAACGGGCCCCACCGGCTCGGGTAAAACCACCACACTCTATGGCGCGCTTACTGAACTTAATCAGGCCGAGAAAAAAATCATTACCGTGGAAGATCCGGTGGAATACCGGCTACCGCGCATATCGCAGGTGCAGGTGAACAGCCGTATCGGGTTAACCTTCTCAAGTGTGCTGCGCACCAGCTTGCGGCAGGATCCTGACATCATCATGGTTGGTGAGATGCGTGATCAGGAGACAGTAGAGATTGGCCTGCGGGGTGCTATTACCGGTCACCTGGTATTAACCACGCTGCACACTAACGATTCGATTACCAGTGCCTTGCGACTGATCGATATGGGGGCCGCGCCTTATCTGGTGGGTGCCGCATTGCGGGGGGTGCTGGCCCAGCGGCTGATTCGGCGGGTCTGCGATAATTGTAAGAAACCACAGGATCCGGACGCTGCTGAGCTACAGGTATTACACCAGATGGACCCGGATATTCCGGCTGAGGGCGCGGGATTTATGCAGGGTAGCGGCTGTCGTAATTGTAATCACACCGGTTACAAAGGGCGGGTTGGTGTATTTGAGTTGCTCGAAATGAACGAACAAATGATCGATGCATTGCGCGACGCCAATATGCGTGAATTCGCTCAGGCCGCGCGCTCATCTAAGGCCTTCAGACCACTCGCGGCAGTCGCGCTGGACTATGCGAGACAGGGTATAACCTCCATCGAAGAAGTGTTGTTCCTTGCGGAAACCGTCGAGGAAGAAGAGCTGCGTATTAAGGCACCGGCATCGGAGGATGGTGGTAACGGGGAAGAGGATCGTGGCTGATTATCGCTACCGGGGCCGGGATGCGGAAGGGCAACCGATTTCCGGCAGCATTGAGGCGGCCAACGAAGGCGCTGCAGCCGATGCCTTGGTGCGTCGCGGGGTAACCCCGCTGGACATCAGCCTGGCGCCGGCGAAAGCGCCCCCTGGCATGGGCTTGCAGCTGTTTAAGCCCAAAATAACCAGTGATGACCTGATCGTTTTCACACGTCAGATGTACGCACTGACTAAAGCCGGAATCCCTTTACTGCGGGCTATCGAAGGGCTTGCTGAAAATACCAGCAACAAGCGGCTGTCGGCGGTACTGTATGACGTCGTTGAAAGCCTGGAGCGCGGACGCGAGTTGTCGACTGCGATGGCAGCGCATCCTAAAGTGTTTCCGAGGTTACTGGTTTCTGTTGTGCATGTGGGCGAAAATACAGGACAGCTGGAGCAGGCCTTTGAACAGCTCTCTGAGTATCTGGCGAGAGAACAGGAGACCCGCAAACAGGTGAAAACCGCATTGCGTTATCCGACGTTTATATCGATCGCGCTGGTTATTGCGATGTTTGTGCTTAATATCTTTGTTATTCCAACCTTCGCCAGCATGTTTAAGCGTTTTGATGTGGAGCTGCCTTTGGCGACGCGGGTACTCATTGGCACTTCGGATTTCTTTGTGGCCTGGTGGCCGGCGATGTTGTTGGTCGGGGTTGCCGCTATTGTGTTTATCAGGCGTTACCTCCGTACCGAGGCCGGGCGAATGCGCTGGGATTACCTGAAAATTCGGCTACCACTGGTCGGCGATATTGTAATGCGTTCTTTATTGTCGCGTTTCTCACGCAGCTTTGGCGTCATGTTACGTGCCGGCGTACCCCTGACCCAGGCGCTGAGCCTGGTGGCTGAAGCGGTGGATAACAGCTGGATGGGCAAGCGCATTAACGATATGCGCCGTAGCATTGAGCGTGGCGAAAGTCTCAGTCGGGCGACCCGTCACAGCCAGCTGTTCACACCTCTGGTACTGCAGATGATCGCCGTAGGCGAAGAAACGGGTAGGGTAGATGAATTATTGCACGAGGTCGCGGATTACTATGAGCGCGAAGTTGACTATGATCTGAAGAGCCTGACGGCCCGTATCGAACCCATCATGTTGGTGATTGTTGCTGGTCTTATCGCCGTTATGGCATTAGGTATATTTATGCCGATGTGGGACATGATGAGTGCCTATCAGGGCGGGTAGACGCTATACAATCAGGCAACAAGCAAACTTAACGTTTATTATTTGCATAATAAAGCAGCAACCAACATAATCGGGAATGCATAGAATGGAAGAGGTGAAAGCGGTGCAAGATAACAACCAGCGCGGGTTTACGCTGATTGAGCTGATTATTGTAATCGTGATTCTG
Source organism: uncultured Pseudomonas sp. (assembly GCA_964462025.1). Classification (GTDB taxonomy): domain Bacteria; phylum Pseudomonadota; class Gammaproteobacteria; order Enterobacterales; family Alteromonadaceae; genus Pseudidiomarina. The sequence continues at coordinate 22,983 of CAYWXF010000026.1, forward strand.
GGGCTGTTGGCGGCCTCTGCGCTTCCCCGGTTTACCAGCGTTACCGCTGAAGCTGAAGACGCCGCCTTAGAAGGTGTCGCCGGGGGCTTTGCCAGTGCAGTGGGTCTGGTTCGCGGTGAATGGGAGCTACGAGGGCGTCCGCAGGGCGATGCCGACGGTGCTGGTGCGATTGTCGTGATGGATGGCGTTACCGTAAATGTCGATGGCAGTACAGGTTATCCGGTCAGCGGCAACAACAATCCTAACGCCCACGACCTGAATATGACCGCCGAAGACTGTCGGACGTTGATGCAGGCTATCCTGCAAGGTTCCCCTACCGCCACCACAAACTTCGCTTTATTAGGCGAGAACCGCTATTACGTCTCGCAGGAAAGTAATGGCACCAATGATATTTGCGTTTATTATCTGGCAAATACCATAAAAAATCTTTCCTCGGCACCCTCGGGAAATGACTACCTAAGTGTCGGGAATGTGTTTGTTTATAACCCCCGTACCGGTGGAATAAGCATTTTCAGCAATAACTAATAACAACGAGAAGCTTTAAACTTAATGGGATATCCCGATTTTACTGAAAGGAATAGTGCGCTATGAAAACACAAAAAGGTTTTACCCTAATCGAACTGATCATCGTGATTGTGGTGCTCGGAATCCTGGCCGTTACCGCAGCGCCGCAGTTTGTTAACTTTTCC
>CAYWXF010000027.1:0-1914 GCA_964462025.1 uncultured Pseudomonas sp.
CGGGCGCATACTGGTATAACGGCTTTCATGAAGACGGCGTATGCAGCGCTATTGATGTAGTGCAGCGACTGGGAGTTGTCTGGCGTGTTGACTAGTGCAGTGTTGCGGGGCCAGCTCTATCACCAACGCCATAAGCCAACTAAGCACGGCTTTTCGTACCCGATCGCGCAGTGGTGGCTGGCACTCGACGAGCTTGAACAAGTTGGCAAGCTGAGTAGGCTGCTGTCTACCCGCGGATTCGCGCCGCTGTGGTTTCGCCGCAGCGACTATCTGCGTGGCAGCAGCGGTGATTTGGCTACGGCGGTACGCACCAAAATGTCTGAGTTGGCCGGCGAACCAGTCAACGGCCGGGTATTCTTCCTTGGCGGTCTGCGCACCTTTGGTTGTTACTTCAGCCCCATTAATTGTTATTTTGTTCAGCCCGCCGGCCATACAGGCTATTCCCATATGCTGGCTGAGGTGAGTAATACACCCTGGAACGAGCGCCACTACTATTTGCTTGATCTGAGCGATACCATGGCTGACCAGTTGACTCATGATAAAGCATTTCATGTTTCTCCGTTTAACCCCGTCGATATGACGTACCACTGGCAGTTACAGCCGCCCCGCAATACCCCTGATAATCGCAGTATGATTCATCTTGAAGCGCATAAAGAAAGCCGTCATTTCAGTGCGACGATGAAATTAAAGCGTAGCGAATTGAACCCACGGGCAATTCGTCGCGTATTAATGAGATTCCCGGTAAATACGCTCACTACCCTGGGTGCGATTTACTGGCAGGCATTGCGGCTATGGCTTAAGAAAACCCCGGTTTATAGGCATCCGCAAAAGTAACCCGCTAGCAACAGAAGGACTTATTACAATGGCTGATGGTAATTCCGTTACCATGACTTCAGACGACCTGAGTCTGCTTGATAACCTGGCACGTAAGGCCGTTTTAAAGCTGTTATCCGGTATTCGCGAAGGATATCTGGTGATCAGGGAAGAAGGCAGTCGGGTTGCTGACTTCGGCAACAAGAATGATGAACTACAGGCAGAAGTGGACGTGCTCAAGCCTGAGTTCTACCGCAAGATGCTGTTTGGTGGCAGCATTGGTGCGGGCGAGCTCTATATAGATAAAGCCTGGACTACACCTGATCTCACCGCTGTCATTCAGATTTTTGCCCGCAACCTGCCAGCGCTCGATGCATTTGAGGCTAAATTCAGCTGGGTACTACTGCCGTTGCAGCGTTTTCAGCACTGGCGCCGGAATAATAGTAAACAGCAGGCGAAAGAAAATATCTCGTCTCATTATGACTTAGGCAATAACCTCTACGAGGCGTTTCTTGATCCTGAAATGCAATATTCCAGCGCGGTTTACCCGGCGCCGGAGGCTACGCTTGCCGAAGCACAACAAAACAAAATGCGACGCCTTTGCGATAGTCTGCAGCTGGGTCCGGATGATCACCTGCTGGAAATTGGTACCGGGTGGGGCGGGTTGGCCGTTTTCGCGGCAAAAAACTACGGTTGCCGGGTAACCACCACCACCATTTCGGAAGAACAGTACAAGTATGCTCAGGCCCGGGTAGAGCGCGAGCAGTTAACTGACCGGGTGACGCTGTTAAAGAAAGACTACCGCGACCTGACTGGTCAGTACGACAAGCTGGTGTCGGTTGAGATGATAGAAGCAGTGGGGCGTAAATATATGCCGACATTCTTCAAAACCTGTAGCGCGTTGCTGAAGCCAGACGGAAAAATGGCTCTGCAGGCAATTACGATTGCGGATCAACGGATGCGCAGCTACGCCCATTCAGTGGACTTTATTCAGAAGCATATTTTCCCCGGCGGCTTTCTGCCGTCGGTGACCATGATGGCGGAGATGTTTACCCGGCATACGGACATGGTGGTGAGACAAGTTGACGACATCGGTTTTGA
>CAYWXF010000027.1:2014-22891 GCA_964462025.1 uncultured Pseudomonas sp.
TTTAACTGGGCGCTGTATGCGGGCCTGTTAGGTGGCGGACTGATTCTTGAATGGCTGGTGGTTGCTTTTGATGTGCTGAGCTTCACCGGAGGCTTGATACCATTGTGGTTGATCCTGCTGTGGTGTGGCTTTGCAGCGATGATTATCACTACGCTCGACTGGCTGGCCGGCCGTTATATCGTAGCTGCCTTATTGGGCGCACTGTCAGGGCCGTTAACCTACGCCATCGGTGTGCGCCTTGGTGCCGCCGAGCTATTACGGCCGGAGTGGCAGATGTGGCTGGTATATGGCGTATTATGGGGCCTGTATATGACGGTGTTTGCGTGGTCCATACGACGATTTGGAGGTACTAATGCAAAACATAGCGACACCAAAACATCTGGTTAAGTTACTGGCGCTGGCTTTAATCCTCAGCCCTATGGCAGCGCTGGCGGCCTGTAATCCGCCGGTGATCGAGGATATGAAGCAAGTCGGTAATACCCGGCTGTCGGTATTATTCTGGGATGTTTATGATGCTGAGCTATTCACTGATACCGGATCTTACGACAATTACCAGCAGCGTGCGCTGCGACTGACCTATCTGCGCGATATCGAATCAGCGGAATTAGTGGAGTCAACCCGCGAAGAGTGGCAACGCCTCGATATTGAGATTACTGAACAGCATGAACAATGGTTGAGTGAACTTGATCAGATGTGGCCGGACATCACTGAAGGGGATTGTCTGTTGCTGGTCGAGGACACTGATGGCCACGGCGTTTTTTATAACTCAGACGGCCAACTCGGCACCATTGCGAATGAAACATTCACGGATCAGTTTCTGGCAATCTGGCTGGATGAGAATTCACGTTTTGAACAAGAACGGGACGAATTACTGGGGGTTCAGGAATGAAAAAACTAATTTTGATTGTACTTACCTCGCTGGGTTTATTTGGCTGTTCAGCCGGAATCAGTGATTACGCCGGTGAAACGCCGCGGTTACAGCTGGAAACCTTTTTTAACGGTGATTTAGTAGCTTATGGAACTGTCCAGGATTATAGAGGTAAGGTTATTCAGCGTTTCCGCGCTGATCTGACGGGTACCTGGGATGGTAATGAAGGCACTCTTGATGAGCAGTTCTATTATGCCGATGGCTCAACCCAGGAGCGCATCTGGCGTCTGACCAAAACCGGTAGCGATACCTATGAAGGCAGAGCAGGTGACGTCGAGGGCGTCGCTTACGGTAAAGTCGCAGGTAACGCGTTGAACTGGAGCTATGTGTTAAATATAGAAGTCGACGGTGAGCCAATGAAGATCAAACTGGATGACTGGATGTATCTGGTTGACGAAAACAATATGATCAACCGTAGCCAGATGTACAAGTACGGTTTGCCGGTAGGTGAGATAACGCTTTATATTGGCAAAAAGTAACCTGCTACTAAAACGCTGCTTCCAATAAGAAAAAACCGCCGGTGTAGACACCGGCGGTTTTTTTTAGCTTTGGCCGCGGGGCAGGCGGGAAATAGTCGTCCCTTCTTCCAGCTTTTTGCGCCATAATTCACGGGCGGTCATGCCGCTACCAGAACTTTTGGCTTTAGCCTTTTTGTTGACCTTAGGTGCGTCAGGCGATTGTGCCGGAGTCTTTTTGCCGGGCTTAGGAGCAGTTGGTTTATCTTTACTACTGCCCTTGAGCGTCTTCAATTCTTCAGCGACCTGAGCCAGGCGCACATTTTTGCCGCCATCAATGCTATACCAGCCAGCATTTGCTTCAATTTTCGGTTTTTTACCGTAAGCTTGCTGGTAAGCTTCAGTGAAATCAGCAAGAACCTGTTCTTTATCAAGTTTGCTCATGCATTGTATCCTATGGTTTAGGCTGTTAATGGTTAGCTTTTTTATACCGTTTTTTCACGATATTGTCTAATTTTGCCGCTAATTAACGAGGTATTCCGTGCGCCGTACAGAGTTAGAAGGCTATATAAACGAACTATTATCAATTGAGCAGATCGGTGATTACTGTCCGAACGGCCTCCAGGTTGAGGGTCGCGACAGCATCAGTACTATTGTTACCGGTGTTACCGCCAGCCAGGCATTGATTGACGCTGCAGTAAAAGCAAACGCCGATGCGATGCTGGTGCATCATGGTTATTTCTGGAAAAGTGAGCCGGCCGCTATTGTGGGTATGAAAAAGCGGCGCATTCAAAGCCTGCTCCAGCATGATGTAAATTTATTCGGTTACCACCTGCCGTTAGACGTACATCCCGAGCTTGGCAATAATGCTCAGTTGGCACAACTGATGGGATGGAAAGGCTACCAGCCGTTAGAGGGTATTAAACCCACCGGGGTGGTGATGACGGCCACGCTAACTGATGAGATGACAGCAGAAAGCCTGGCCGGGCAACTGGAAACCGTGCTGCAGCGCGCGTTAACTTGTTTTGTGCCCACTGAGCAACCGATTAAACGGCTGGCCTGGTGTACCGGCGGCGGGCAGGGATATATTGACGCTGCGGCAGCGGCTGGCTGCGATGCCTTTATTACTGGTGAGGTATCTGAGCAAACCGTTCACAGTGCGCGCGAGCAGGGCATCGCCTTCTACGCTGCCGGCCATCATGCTACTGAACGTTATGGTATTAAGGCACTGGGCGAGCATCTGGCTGAGCGTTTTAATTTAACGCATCATTTTATCGATATCGATAATCCGGCATGAACAAAAAAGTTAAAGGTGATCAGAGCTTTGCCGGCATCGGCAAAAAGTTTAGCCGGAACATCTATGACACCGGAAAAGGCAAAATCCGCCTGGCCGTGCTGGAGCGTGATTTGCAGGATCTCATCCAGGCAGAAACACCCTTAGACATTCTGGATGTAGGTGCCGGGCTGGGGCAGTTCTCAGAATTATTCGCTGCGGCCGGCCATCAGGTCACGCACACAGATATTGCCGCTGATATGGTCGAGGCCGCCCAAACCCGTCATCACGAGTTACAGCTAGATAAGCACTATCGGTATTGCGTAGCGCCGTTACAGGAATTGCCACAGCTGTTGCCGCAACGGCAGTATGACGTGGTTCTTTGTCACGCGGTACTGGAATGGCTGGCTGACCCGGAAGCGGCAATCAGGTTGTTAAAAAGCTTCCTTAAGCCAACCGGCACGCTATCTCTGATGTTTTATAACCGCGACGCCAAATTACTGGCCAATATTATTTACGGTAATTTTGATTATGTTGATGCAGAGCTGGAAGTGAAAAAGAAAGTGCGGCTTAGCCCCCAGCGTCCGCTGTCGGCGGTCGAGGTTGAGCGCTGGCTGAAGGATTTAGAATTAGATATCGTTACCCGGACAGGGGTGCGTTGCTTTCACGACTATCTGCGTAACCGTGACGATCAGCAACGCTTTGACCAGTTGCTCGCGCTGGAACTCAAATACAACCGGCAAAGTCCTTTCAATCAGATTGGGCGATACCTGCACTGGCGGATCCAGCATGGTTAGCTCGTCGATCGTTATTTACTTTAATAGCCTGCTAAAAGGCGCGAGCAAGACCGCAGAAAAATACCGAGATTATTTTTTAAACGAGAATATTCACCGGGTAGTGGCGGTACTTGCCAGCACCCCGGATCGGGAAAAGGACCTGGCTATGCTCCGGCAACTGCAGGATCAGACCGATGAATTTATCGCCATCGGTGGCGATGGTACGGTTAATATTGTTGCCCAGGTTGCGGCCTTTACTGCCAGCACCGTGACTGTGATACCTTTGGGTACCGGCAACGATTTTGCCCGTGATCTCGGCATAAAAGGTGCGCGCTGGCGCATGACAAAGGACATTAAGGCAACGCCAATAGCGATTGGCCGGGCCGGAAATATATTTTTTATTAATCACGCCGGTACCGGCCTGAGTGCGGACCTGAAAGGGCTGCAGCCTCGCTGGCTGAAACGCTTTGCCGGCAATTTAAGCTATTTGTTGGCGATATTGCGTTATCTGGCGGGGCCGATGGAGCGCCGCTCAGCGATTCGCCGTAACAGCGGTATCGATGATTTCCAGGTCGCTGCCATCAGTAAGTATATTGGCGGTGGTATTCCGGTTAATCCGGAAGGTTCAAGACAACAGCACCAACTGCACTGGCTAGCTGTGCCGCGGCGTTCGCGCTGGCAGCAAACGAAAGCATTGATTCTGGTGATGCGTGGACAATCGCAGCGCTGCAGTTGGCTGGTTCGGGAGCGCGCCGAAAGCTTTAGCCTTGGCGACAGCGAGCACGAAGTTGAACTTGATGGGGATATTCTTGGTAAGGGGCCGGTGCTGGTTAGCTGCTGCCCTGGTGCGTTGCGGGTTAACTTACCCATTACTCATTCACGTTTTTAAAATTCAGAACCACAGAGGACAGGCAAAATGACAATACGCTGTGCATTTATTGGCTTGGGCGTTATGGGATATCCCATGGCGCGTCACCTGCAACAGAATGATTTTCCGACAACCGTATACAACCGTACCAGCGCTAAGGCCCGTAAGTGGGCTGATGATTATCAGGGGAAAGCCGCCGCTACGCCGCGTGAAGCCGCTCAGGGTGCTGACGTAGTGCTCATTTGTGTCGGCAATGATGACGACGTTCGTAGTGTGGTATACGGTGATGACGGTGTGTTGGCCGGCTTACGTGAGGGAGCCATCGTTATTGACCACACGACCGCTTCGGCTGAACTAGCTCGCGAGCTGGCTGAAGCGGTATCCAAACAGGGCTGTCGCTTTCTTGATGCGCCGGTATCCGGCGGACAGCAGGGTGCTGAAAAGGGTGTGCTGACCGCTATGATTGGCGGTGATGAACAAGCGCTTCAGGAAGCCGACAAGGTGCTAGCCGCCTATGCGAAAACCCGTGAATATATGGGCCCGGCCGGCCACGGGCAACTGGCTAAAATGGTAAATCAGATATGTATTGCCGGCGTAGTGCAGGGCTTGTCAGAAGGGCTGCAACTGGCTCGTAAGGTCGGGCTGGATGCTGATACGCTAATCAAAGCGATTAGCCAGGGTGCTGCCGGCTCGTGGCAGATGCAAAACCGCTACCGGACGATGTGGGATCAGCATTATGAACACGGCTTTGCCGTTGACTGGATGCGCAAAGATTTGAAAATCGCGCTGGCCGAAGCAGATCGTCAGGGTTTAAGCATGCCGTTAACTGCGCTGGTTGATCAGTTTTACGCTGAAGTGCAAAAGATGGGTGGTTCGCGCTGGGACACCTCGAGTCTGTTAGCGCGTCTCGAGCGCTAAGCTGTCAGTTTTTTTAAAGCCAATAAAAAAGCCAGCATGAGCTGGCTTTTTTGTGTGCTTAGGCGTATCAGCTATTAACGGATACCCATACGACGCAGAGCTGACGTGGTGAAGTCGCTACGACGCGGCTCAATATCGAAGTCCATATATTCACTTTCTTCGTTCGCCAGGCCTAATACGATATAGCGGCCAGAAGTCAGGTCATACAGGGCTTCAGCAGCCATCCACGGCGTGTCGTGATAGTAGAACTGCGTGTTGTAAGCTTCTGCTACGCGCCACAGTGAACCACGGTCGTCATAGTGGTCGATAACTGAGGCCGTCCAGGTATCTTCGTCGATGAACATGTGACGAACAGCATACTGGTGACGCTCACCTTCTTTCAGGGTTGCTTTCACTTCCCATACACGGTGTTTTTCGTAACGGATGTAATCCTGATTCATATGGCCGGCATTAATAATGTCGTCATAACTCAGATCGGTATCCATCAGCTTATAGTTGTTGTAGCCGATATACATCTCGCGCTTACCAATCAGTTCCCAGTTGTATTTATCCGGGGCACCGTTGTACATATCCAGGCCGTCGGAGGTCCGCAGGCCGTCTGAAGCAGTACCCGGACCGTCATAAGCTACGTTAGGTGCGCGGCGAACACGACGCTGACCGGCGTTATAAAGCCACGCACGGCGACCTTCTTTAACCTGGTTAATGGTTTCATGAACCAGCAGCACAGTACCTGTCATACGGGCTGGTGCAAGCACTTCCTGCAGGAAGTAGAAGAGGATATTGTCATCGGCGGCTTCGCGGCCACTAGCCATATATTCTGGGAATACCAGGCTTTCACGCAGCAGCACCGGTACGAAGTTACCATTTTGCAGCACCGGGAACTGGTTTACTAAACGGGTTACTGCACCACCGCGATAGCGGGTAATATGGTTCCAGATTACCTCAATGCCTGAAGCTGGGATCGGGAAAGGTACGTGCTTATCAAAATTATCCAGCCCGTTACCGCCTGCTACCAGTTCCGCATTCAGTGCATTCTTTTTCACCACGTCATAAACCTCCTGCGGATAGGCAGCAGAACGACGGGTGGGGTAAATATGCATTTTATATTCAGGATACTTCTCGAACATCGCAACCTGACCAGGCGAAAGCATGTCTTTATGCTCATCAAGGTTAGCGTGCGTGATGGTAAATAAAATTTCATCATCAGCAAAAGGGTTGGCAGGGCGCTCAGGCGCTTCACCCTCAGGGTGGGCAACACTGTAGCCGCCAGTCCACGCCGGGATTGAGCCATCAGCATTGGCTGCCATTTCGGCACCAATAGGAGTTAAATCATTGCCCAGACGCTCCGCTTCTTCCGGGCTCACTTTCGCCAGTACGCTGGCTGAAACCACAGATAGCGCAAACACCCCAGCTTTCAGCATCATTTTATTCATCGTTGCTTTTCCTTGTTTGTTCTTTGTACTTGTTTCGTTGCACTAGCTAAAGCTACATCAAAACCTGACTAAGTTAAATGACCAACTGCTACTAGCGTTAAATTCGATCTCGCGTTAAGGTATCAGCTGGTTTGACCTGCTACGGAATAGTCATAGCATGTATTGCCTGCAGAAAATTTGCAACAGTTACAGTGACAATTCTAAGACTACAAATTTGCAAGAGGGTTCCATGATAAAAGCGACTGCTTATGCTGGTACTTTGTTGGCGCTATCAATAGCGACCACGCCAGCCCCGGCACAAGTGCAGGACTACGAAGTAATTACCGCCCCGGCCATGATTGCGCCCGAAGCAACCCGCGCTGTTCTGACTGAAATCACTATCGCCGGCGATCGTCAGATTGCGGTCGGTGATTATGGCCTGGTTATTTCCCGCGATGGCGTTGATATGGAGTGGCAACAGGGGCTGGTCGATACCAGCGTATTTCTGACTGCAGTCGATTTTGCTAATGATACGCAGGGCTGGGCGGTTGGCCATCATGGCGTGATTATGCATACCGATGACGGTGGCCGCACCTGGCATCGACAGCTGGACGGATTTGAGTATATTGAACTGCAGCAGCTTTATTTCGCGGCTCAGGTTGAACGGTTAAGTGAAGCGCTGGATAGAGACGAATTATCAGAAGATGAGCGCTATGACCTGGAGCTACAACTGGAAACGGCTGAATTCCAACTCGAGAACGCCGAGTTCGCAGTGCAGGAAGGTCCGACCAAACCCTTTCTGGATTTGTTAGCATTATCCGAAAATGTGGTTTTAGTCAGCGGTGCATACGGCAGCCTGCTACGTACGACGGACGGTGGTGCTAGCTGGCATCTGCTTGATGCGGCAGTGGAAAACCCGGATAACTATCACCTCAACGCACTTGCCGGCAACGAACAATTTATCTTTCTGGCTGGTGAAGCCGGCCAGTTGTTCCGCAGCACGGATCAGGGCAGTAGCTGGGAAACCCTCGAATCGCCTTATTATGGCTCGTACTTTGGTCTGCATATAGATGCCAGAGACCGGCTCTGGGTGTTCGGTCTGCGTGGCAATATCTTTGTCAGTGAAGATCAGGGCGATAGTTTCAGCCAAATCAAGCTCGAGGACCCGGTTAATATTAATGCCGCAGCAGATGCGCCAAACGGTGGTGTGTATCTGGTCGGTAATGCCGGCGCGCTAGCCTGGGTAAATGCCGCTGGTGAAATCATTGAAACCCGCCACGGTAGCGGTGCCGCCTTAACCGATCTGGTCATCAACAAAGATCAGTCACTGACCCTTGTTGGTCAACTCGGTGTTTTAACATTGCCTGCTTTCGCGCAGTAAACAGGGGATTTCCAGATCAATGTCTGACCAATTAGAAAAATCAAAAAGCGTATTTCTTGAACGCCTGTTATTTAACTTTCGTCCAATCTGGCTGGTAATCTTTGCATTGATTACGGTTTTTCTTGCCTGGAATGCCAGTCAGGTTCGTCCGGAAGCCAGCTTTACCAAAATGATCCCTACTAATCACGAGTTCATTCAGAACTATTTCGATCACCGCAACGATCTGGCGGGGATGGGAAATGTGATCCGGATTGCGGTCGAAACTACTGAAGGCAATATTTTCACCGCTGACTTTCAGCAGACCTTGCGCGACGTCACCGACGAGGTGTTTTTCATACCGGGCGTGGACCGCAGTGGTTTACGTAGCATCTGGACACCAAATGTCCGCTGGAGTGAAGTAACTGAAGAAGGCTTTGTCGGCGGGCCGGTGATTCCGGATACCTGGGATGCTTCAGAAGAGTCACTGGAACAACTACGTACCAATGTGCTGCGTTCCGGTGAGCTCGGCAACCTGGTTGCCTCTAACTTCAAGTCTGCGCTGATTTTTGTACCGCTGAATGAAATCAATCCGGATACCGGTGAAGCGCTTGATTATCAGGATTTTTCGCAAAAGCTCGAAACCCTGATCCGCGATAAATATGAAAGCGACACCATCAAAATCCATATCACCGGATTCGCCAAAGTTATTGGTGATCTGATTGAAGGGGCAGAACAAGTCTCGCTGTTCTTCCTGCTGGCCATTGTGATTACCCTGCTGATGCTGTTCTGGTATAGCCGCTGCTGGCGTAGTGCTTTTGCCGTACTGTCCTGTTCGATTATCGCGGTAGTCTGGCAGCTGGGTATCATTGAGTTAATCGGCAGCGGCATTAATCCATACTCGATGCTGGTGCCGTTTCTGGTGTTTGCCATCGGGGTTAGTCATGGCGTTCAGATCATTAACGCCATTGCCAATAATTGTGTCGACGGAAACGATAAGTTAAAGGCGTCACGACTGGCATTCCGCAGCCTGTATATCGCCGGTCTTACCGCTCTGGTTTCTGATGCTATCGGTTTTACTACGCTGATGGTTATTGATATTGCAGTTATCCAGGAGCTGGCTGTCGCGGCCAGTATCGGGGTTGCTGTGGTGATTCTGACAAACCTGGGCTTGCTGCCTATCCTGATGTCCTACATCGGGGTTTCAGCAACGGGTACGAAATATACGGCTCAGGCACGCGCCGAATCGCATCCGGTGCTGGCCTGGTTCAGTAACTTTTCGCGGCCTAAATGGGCCTATGGCGCACTATTGCTGGCGCTGGTTGGTCTCAGCTGGGGTCTGGTCTACAGCCAGCAAATGAAGATTGGCGATTTGGATGCGGGGGCTCCGGAGCTACGCCCTGACAGCCGCTACAATCTGGATAACCAGTTCATTGTCGATAACTATTCTTCAAGTACGGATATCTTCGTGGTTATGGCGGAAACGGCGCCCAGCCAGTGTATCGCCTACGATAACCTTGAACTGATGGACAGATTCAGCTGGCATATGCAGAACACGCCGGGCGTGCAGGATGTGAAATCAGTCGTCTATGTTGCCAAAATGGGGTCGTTTGGTCTTAATGAAGGCAACCTCAAATGGTTTAGTCTGAATCGCAACCAGTATGTACTTAATGCCAATACCAGCCGTACGCCGTCAGGGTTGATTAACCCGGATTGCTCGATGGCGCCGATCATCATTTATCTGAACGACCACAAAGCCGAAACCCTCAAAACCGTAGTGGCTTCGGTGCGTGAGTTTAATGACAGTTATCAGGAAGATGGTTTGAAGTTGCTGATGGCTGCCGGTAACTCGGGTATTGAGGCGGCCACCAATATGGTGATTGAAGACGCCCAGTACAAAATGCTGTTGTGGGTATATGGTGTGGTTATTGTGCTGGTGTTTATTGCCTTCCGCAGTATCCCTACGGTGATTTGTATTGTGCTGCCGTTGGCGCTGACCACAGTGATGAGTCAGGGGCTGATGGCGGTATTAGGCATTGGTGTCAAAGTGGCGACCTTGCCTGTGATCGCGCTTGGGGTAGGTATCGGTGTTGATTATGGCATCTATATCTATAGTAAGATTAAAGAGGCGCTGGAGCAGGGCATGTCGCTGGATGACAGCTACAAATACGCTCTGGAAAATACCGGTAAAGCGGTTGGGTTTACAGGTCTGACGCTGGCTATTGGCGTGGCGACCTGGATCTTCTCACCAATCAAGTTCCAGGCCGATATGGGTATCCTGCTAACCTTCATGTTCCTGTGGAATATGCTGGGTGCCTTGATCCTTATCCCGGCCCTGGCGCGCCTGTTCGTCAAGGCAGGCGGCAAAAAACTGATGTAAAGCAAGCCTGATCAGGCGTCGGCAAGAATAAAGTCGGCGCCTTGATCGGCTATAGCTATAGTGGCTGCATTGGTATTACCGCTGATAACCCGCGGCATGATAGAAGCATCCACCACCCTTAAGCCCCTTACACCCCGCACCCGTAACTGTGGGTCAACCACTGAATCGGCGTCATTACCCATCCGGCAGGTGCTGGTGGGATGATAGATTAACCCTGCCTGTTGCTGTAATTTTGCCAGTAGTTCCTCGTCCGATACGCATGGTCCGGGAAAGACCTCGCCGCCATTATGCGCTGCCAGTGGTTGCTGCTGCATAATATGTTGCGCCTGTCTTACCCCCGCCAGCAATATTTCACGATCCTCCTGATGTTGCAGGAAGTTATAGGAGAATCTTGGTGGTAGGCTGGGATCCGCGCTACGCAAGTACACCTTGCCGCGGGCTTTTGGCCGGAGCACGCAAACGTGGCAGCCATACCGGTCCCGTAGTGCCGGGGTTAAGTCGTAGCCACTGTCATTAAAGCAAGCCGCTATCAGGTGCAGTTGAATATCCGGGGTGGTAACCTCTGGCGAGCTTTTCAGGAAGGCTCCCACTTCAACCGGTGGCTGCGCCATCGGCCCGGTGCGGTGGCGAGCATACCGCCAGCAGTAAGCAGCTAGTCTGAACAAGCCCCGCAGATTCAGGCTGATACCGTCGCGCTTCTGGTTGCGGTATTGCAGGAGTACATCAACGTGTTCCTGCAGGTTTTCGCCGACTTCATGGCGATCAGCAACCAGTGGGATACCAAAGGCATTGAGCTCTGCTGCAGGGCCGATTCCGGAAAGCTTCAATAGGTGGGGGGAGTTAAATGCGCCGGCGCTGAGAATAACTTCCCGTTTCGCCAGCGCCAGGAAGGTATCCCGGCCGCGTTGCACTTCAATACCCGTGATGATGCCGTCTGCTGAGGTGATTTTTCGCACCAGGCAATTGGTATGTAATTCCAGGTTAGGCCGTTGTAACGCCGGCTCAAGAAAGGCTTTGCGGGCGCTCCAGCGTTGTCGATTGTGGATAGTAAACTGATACGGGCCGGCACCGTAGAGCTCAGCACCATTAAAATCCGGATTATAGGGTATCCCGGCTGACTCAGCTGCTTTAAGAAACTGCCTGGCTACCGCAAAGTGCGGCGGACAGTCACTGACGTGTAAGGGGCCGGAGTCACCGTGGTACGCATCGGCGCCGCGTTGGTTGGCCTCAAGCTTACGAAAGCGCTGCAGCATATTACTCCAGTTCCAGTCTTCACTGCTTAAGCGCGCCCACTCATCGTAATCTGACGGGGCTCCCCGCGTATAAATCATGGCATTAATGATGCTACTGCCGCCCAGGCCTTTACCGCGCGGGGTATAGAGGCCGTTACCGTCACGCAGCGGCGCTTTATCCTTACTGCGGTAGCGCCAGTTAAATTTGGGGCTGTGCATAAAACGGGCCACACCGCCGGGCATGGTGCTGAACGGTGATTGTCCCGAGCCTCCTGCCTCAAAAAGGCCCACGCGAAAACGGCCGTCCGCGCTAAGGCGATCAGCAAGCACGCAGCCGGCGCTGCCGCCGCCGACGATGATGTAATCATATTCATATCTGTGGCTGGCCATAGTCACAGACTTTCCACATAACGATAGAGATCATTCAGCAAACGCAACTTTGCCGGGTTCGCCGCATAACGCTCGGAGGCTTCCTGCAGCGCCTGAACAAATTGATCAGCTGATAACGCACGGCCCGGCGGGTGCGTCAGACGCTGCTGGCAGAAACGCTGCCATTTTTGTAGTTCGCTGTCGCTCAGGGTTGCCGGGAAATTCCGCGCGCGGTAGCGAAACAGCATCTCAGGCAAGCGCGGATCGCTGAAGTTCAGCTGCAGGCCAGCCAGTTGCTCGGGAGCGGTTTGCCGGATAATTCGCATGGATGACTTGTCTTGCTCAGAGAAAAAGTCACCGCTGTAGAGCATCAGGTCCGGATCGCTTTCCGGTGGATAGTCATGGCTGCTCAGGCAGGCCTGAATAATTCGTTCACGCAGTTCCGGATTGGTGATTAGCCGTTGCCGGCGTTGCTCGAACAGGTCCAGATCCAATTGCCAGCGTTCGCCCACCTCGGGGGTTATTACCTTGGCGCTGGCGACAAAGGGGCAGCGATTGATCTGCAGGGTCTGGCCACCAAAAAACGGTAGCTGCTGTTCAATAAGTTCTGCCCGGCGGGTGAAGCGCCGCTCAACCAGAAGCTCGGGACTCAGCTCCAGGAAGTCATCAGGGTCACAGCGCAAATCCCAGTAAATCAGGTTATTGGGTTGTTCCGGGTGAAATGCCAGCGGCATGATCACGCTCAGATAGCCATTTTGCGCCCCGTAAAAGCCGCTAACGTGGGCGAGGGGCTGAAATTGAACGAGATCAATCAGTGGTTTTACGGCCTGCTTTCGTCTAAGCCCGTAGGCATAGTCAAATAGCTTTGGCTGCGCTTTGCGAACCAGCCTGGCCACTTCGATGGTGGCATAAACATCGGCCATGGCATCGTGCGCCTGGCCATGGTCAATGCCGTTGGAACGGGTCAAATCTTCGAGCTTCATGCTAACGCGACCGTCGTCATGATATGGCCACTCAATACCTTCCGGACGCAGGGCATAGCAGGCCCGCATCAGGTCAATCAGATCCCATCTGGAGTTATTGTTCTGCCAGGTATGTTCGTAAGGGTCAATAAAGTTTCGGTAAAACAGATTGCGGGTTATTTCATCGTCAAAAGCAATATTGTTGTAGCCGACGATGGTGGTTTCCGGTTGCGCAAATTCGGTTGCGATACGCGCTGCAAAGCTGCTTTCATTCATGCCCTGATTCAGGGCATGTTGTGGCGTTATACCGGTAATCATCACGGCTTCAGGATGCGGCAGAAAGTCTGGCGTCGGCTGGGCAAAGAGGGTCAGCGGCCGACCTACAGGTTCCAGGTCCAGCGTGGTTCGCAAGCCGGCAAATTGTGCTGGCCGGTCAAGCTGGGGGTTGGCTCCCCATGTCTCGTAGTCGTGCCACAAAAAGGTGGGTTCTTTCATGCGCCTGAAGGTATCCGTTTAAATTGATTTGTTGTTATGTCATCAGCCTAACCGATTGCGATATATGCCGCAATTATTACGCTTGTTAACGCGCCATAAGGGTGGCGTGGTGGGGTGAACAATGGCAGGATAGAGGTCTTCTGTAACCGAAAAAGAGAATAACAATGAAACAGACAAACTATTCAGGGCTGACCCGAGCTACCAGTAAGTTAGCTGTGGTGGGCGCCGCATTGTTGCTGGCTGCCTGTGCCGAGCAGCAAACGACGGTTGATATTACCGATGAAGCCGAATTTGCCATTGCCATTCATGGCGGGGCTGGCACTATCACCCGTGCCAGTCTGACGCCTGAGCAAGAGGCTGAGTACAAAGAAAAGCTGGCTGAGGCGGTCAATGCCGGTCATGCTATTCTTGCAGCCGGTGGCACCAGCATGGACGCAGTGGTTGAAGCCGTGCAGATTATGGAAGATTCACCGCTGTTTAATTCAGGTCGAGGTGCCGTATACACCTTTGACGGCGATCATGAGCTGGATGCCTCGATCATGGACGGAGCTACTCTGGAAGCTGGCGCGGTAGCCGGTGTAAAAACGGTAAAAAGCCCGATTGAGCTGGCCCGTACCGTAATGGAAGAATCGGTGCACGTGATGCTGAGTGGCCGCGGCGCAGAAGTATTTGCCGCCGAGCAGGGCCTGGCACTGGTTGAGAATAGCTATTTCAATACCGAACGACGTTACCAGCAGTTGCTTGAAGCCAAAGAAAAACTTGGTGCGGCAGATAAACAGGCTTGGCTGGAGCTGGACGATCGCTATAAATACGGTACCGTTGGCGCCGTTGCGCGGGATCAGCACGGTAACCTGGCGGCGGCGACTTCAACCGGCGGTATGACCGCGAAGCGCTATGGCCGGATTGGCGATTCCCCGATTATTGGTGCCGGCACCTGGGCTGATAATGACAGCTGCGCGGTATCCGCTACAGGTCACGGTGAATACTTTATCCGCTACCATGTGGCGGCAGATATCTGCTCACGAATGAAATATCAGCAGGTAGACGTTGTGACCGCAGGGGATACCGTGATTCACGATGTGTTATTACCAGCAGGTGGAACCGGCGGTGTCATTATCGTTGACCATCAGGGCAATGTTCATATGCCGTTTAATACTGAGGGTATGTACCGCGCATCACGTCGCGGAAATGGCGAAGCCGAGGTTGCGATCTACAAAGATTGACTATACTTACTCCTATGATTGAGGCACTGATATAAATTGTAGGAGTAAGGCGCTATGCAATCACACAAAATCGCTGATTATATGAACCACCGGCCGGTAATATTTACCGCCAGAATGTCGATAGAAACGGCAGTTGAAAAGCTGTTGACTAGTGGACAGCGGGGCGGGCCGGTGGTCGATGACAATAATCGGGTGATTGGCTTTATTTCGGAACATGACTGTCTCGAAGCTATGCTACGGGATACCTATCACAAAGAGCAAAGTGCTACGGTCGGTGACTGCATGTATTGTGGCGACGTGCTGACCGTAGCAGGCTACGAGAATATTACCGATCTCGCACAGCGTATGGATCGTAAGCGACCCAAGATTTATCCGGTGCTTGATGAAAACCGCAAACTTATTGGCATTATTACCCGAACTGACGTTCTAAAGGCTATCAACCTGCAGCTACGCGACAGTTACAGTAAGCGCTAACGATTGATTTTGCATTAACTTAGCAAGCTGACGCTGGTAAACTGGCGTCAGCTTTTTTCATTGCTTTCTTATAGGGATTACGTGCAGCCAATTCAGTTTCCAGGTGACCTCCCGGTCGTCCAGGCCAAGGCCGAAATCCAGCAGGCGATTACCAGTCATCAGGTGGTGATTATCGCCGGTGAAACCGGTTCCGGCAAAACTACGCAACTTCCGAAAATGCTACTGGAACTGGGTTATGGTGATCCCGAGCGCGGGGTGATGATCGGTCACACCCAGCCGCGGCGCCTTGCTGCGCGCAGTGTGGCACAGCGCATCGCGCAGGAACTGCAAACCGAACTTGGTACGCTGGTTGGTTTTAAGATTCGTTTTCAGGATCAAACGGCGCCGGGCACCCGCAT
The DNA here is from genome assembly GCA_964462025.1 of uncultured Pseudomonas sp. Classification (GTDB taxonomy): domain Bacteria; phylum Pseudomonadota; class Gammaproteobacteria; order Enterobacterales; family Alteromonadaceae; genus Pseudidiomarina. Next base: position 17,535 of record CAYWXF010000027.1, read on the forward strand.
TAAGCTGCTAACCGATGGCATGTTGCTGGCAGAGCTGCAGACCGATTCATTACTCAGTAAATACGACGTCATTATTATTGATGAGGCCCATGAGCGTAGTCTTAATATTGATTTCCTGTTTGGTGTGTTGTCGACCCTGCTGGTCAAACGTCCCGAACTAAAGCTGGTCATTACTTCGGCTACTATCGAAACCGAGCGGTTTGCGAAGCATTTTAATAATGCCCCCATCATTACCGTCACCGGCCGTACCTATCCCGTTGAGCTACGTTATCGTCCGCTTAGCGGCGAGGAAGATGGCGGCGATGTGGTGCAGGGCGTCTGTGATGCGGTGGATGAGCTGCAGCGTGAAGGGCCCGGCGATATTCTTATATTCGCCAGCGGTGAACGGGAGATCCGTGATTTTGCCGAAGCCATTAATGACCTGAAACTTCAGAATACGGAAGTACTGCCTTTATTTGCCCGCTTGTCGTCTGCTGAACAGAACCGGATTTTTCAGCCCCACAGCCAGCGGCGCGTGGTTATAGCCACTAACGTGGCGGAAACATCCCTGACTGTGCCCGGGATCCGTTATGTTGTGGATCCGGGCACGGCTCGTATCAGCCGCTATAGTTACCGTACTAAGGTACAGCGTTTACCCATTGAGAAAATCTCCCAGGCCAGCGCCAATCAGCGCATGGGGCGGTGCGGACGAATCGCGCCGGGTATCTGTATCCGTTTGTATGACGAAGAGGATTTTTTAGCGCGGCCGGAATACACTGAGCCGGAGATCCTGCGTACCAACCTGGCGGCGGTCATTCTGCAGATGACCTCGGCGCGGCTTGGTGATATCCGACGCTTTCCGTTCATCGAGCGGCCGGACGAGCGCTATATCAAAGATGGCCTTAACCTGCTTCAGGAATTGCACGCGCTGGCACCGGGCAAAGGTAAGCGCAAGAGTCAGCAAGGCCCCCGTTTAACGCCCATTGGCAGACAACTGGCGCAGTTGCCGGTAGACCCGCGGCTGGCACGTATGGTACTTGCCGCTAATGAATTTGGTTGTATGCAGGAAGTGCTGATTATCACGGCTGCGCTGAGCATTCAGGATCCGCGGGAGCGCCCGCAACAGGCGCAACAAAAAGCGACAGAGTTCCATCAGCGGTTCCACGATAAAGATTCCGACTTCGCCAGCTATCTCAAGCTGTGGCACTATCTGGACGATTTGCAGAAAGAACTTTCCAAAAGCCAGTTCCGCAAGCGTATCAAGGATGAATTCATCCACTTTTTACGGGTTCGTGAGTGGCAGGATGTGTACACGCAATTACGGCAGACCGTTCGCGGCCTGGGCTACCGAATCAATCAGGAACCAGCAACTTATGAGGCGGTGCACCGGGCACTGCTGACCGGCATGCTCTCGCAACTGGGACAGAAACAGGAAACCCATGAATTTCTCGGCGCCCGCAACCGTAAGTTCTACGTATTCCCGGGCTCAGGCTTGTTTAAAAAGCCGCCGAAATGGCTGATGTCGGCAGAACTGGTAGAAACCTCACGGTTATTTGCGCGCGTGAATGCCCGCATTGAGCCGGAATGGATTGAGCCCTTAGCCGGGCATCTGGTTAAGCGTAGTTATTTTGAACCGCATTTTTCTGCTAAGTCAGGTTCGGTGGTAGCCACCGAGCAGGTGACATTATTCGGCCTGATTATCGTGCCGCGGCGCACGGTCCAGTATGGGCCGGTTGCGCCCGTAGCAGCGCGCGAGCTATTTATTCGTGAAGCCCTGGTGCAAGGGCAACTGAAGCGGCAGCTACCTTTTGTTCAGCATAACCTGGCATTGATTGAATCGGTGCGCGAGTTAGAAGAAAAGTCGCGCCGGCGCGATATCCTGGTCGACGATGAGGCGTTGTTTGCGGCGTATGATGCAGTAATCCCCCCCGGCATCTACAACGAGCAGCTGCTGGCAGGGTGGTGGCATAAGGCAGTGAAAGAGCTGCCCCGCTTGCTCTATTTTGAACGTGATGATTTGATGGCGCAAAGCGCCGCGCACGTAACTAAGGCTGATTATCCGGAATTCTGGCGTCAGGGTAATTTGAAATTGCCACTGAGCTATCGGTTTGAGCCCACCGCGGAAGATGACGGCGTTACCGTACATATTCCGGTTGCCCTGTTAAACCAAATCAACAGCCAGGGCTTTGACTGGTTGATTCCTGCGCTGCGGGAGCCCTTGGTGGTGGCTTGGATCAAAAGCCTGCCGAAAACCTATCGGCGTAACTTCGTGCCGGCGCCCAATTATGCTGCTGCATTCCTGGCGGACTGTGATGAGAAGACGGTTGCCGGTTCCCCGTTGCTGGAGGCGCTGAGCGCTAAATTACGTCGCATGACAGGGGTTACTGTGCCACCCGAAGCATGGGATGCCAGCCAGCTACCCAGGCATTTACGCATGAATTTCGCCGTGACAGATGACAAGGGCAAAGTGCTTGCCAGCGGCCGCGATCTGGGCTCCCTGCAACAGATCTTGCAGGGCAAGGTAAAACGCGCCCTGCAAACTGCAGTGGAAAAATCAGCCACCGATGAACCTGTTGTGAGCCGCGAATGGACCTTCGGCTCGCTGCCGCAGACGCTGGAAAAGCCGCAAAAGGGTTTTACCATTAAGGCTTATCCGGCGATTGTGGCGGCCAGTGGTGGCGTTCGTCAGGAACTTTTTGATACGCCCGAACAGGCTGCCTTAGCCCATCACCGCGGCATTCGCTCGTTGCTGCTGCTGCAACTGCCGTCGCCGGTACGTCATTTACAACAGTCGCTTTCTAATAAGGCGAAGCTGGCGATGTACTATAACCCCTGGGGCAAAATTAATGACCTGGTCGAGGACTGCATCGTCGCGGCGCTGGATGACTTTATTGCGGCCCAGCCCGTACGTGACGAAGAAAGCTTCCGCGCGCTTTATGAGCAGGCCAGGGCCCACCTTAATGAGCGGGTTACCGATATCGCCCGGCAGGTTGAGCCCTGTTTAATATTGAGTCACAGTATTCGCAAGCGGCTGAAAGGCAAGGTGGGTCTGGATCAGATCCAGGCTCATGGCGATATTAAACAGCAACTGGATAACCTGATTTATTCTGGCTTTGTGAGTGACGCTGGTGCGGCACGGCTACCGGATATTGAGCGTTACCTGAAAGCGATTGAGCGGCGCTTGGATAAGTTGCCGGTGGATCCGAACAAAGACCGGTTACATACGCTGACACTGGATAGTCTGCAGCAGGCGTACCAGCAACAAGTCAGTAAGTTACCGAAGCAGCAGGCAGAGCCATCAGAATTGCGTGAAGTGCGTTGGATGATTGAAGAACTGCGGGTGAGTTTCTTTGCCCAGACATTAGGAACCCGCTATCCGATATCCGAAAAGCGGGTTCGCCAGGCACTGCAGGAGCTTAGTCGTTAGCGTACAGGCCTAATTTGGCTGTAGCATAAGCTTCAAATTCAGTAAAGCCACCGACATGCTCTTCATCGACAAATATCTGTGGCACCGTAAGAACCGGTTTGCCTACAGTTTTTTCCAGGTCGGCCTTGGTAATGCCTTCCTCATGCATATCGATATAGCGAAACTCAAAGTCATCACGATCCCGACTCAGTTTTTCCGCAAGTTGATTCGCCCGAACACAATAGGGGCAACCCGGACGGCCAAAAATAACAGTAAACATAAGTGCTCCTTACTTTTCATTAGTCGGAAATTAATTCGGATTATTGTCTTATAGTTTAGCTGATTTCGCTAATGAGTTTAAAAAATGGAGTTTATCGGCAGAACCGATTAATGATTTATTTCTAAGTCAGTGGCGGCGATACAGCAACAGGCAAGGCATTCACCCGGTCGCACGAAAGCAAGCGGCTCATTGATATAGGTTACCTCTCCCTGTATCAGCTGAGTACGGCAGGCGCCGCAAAAACCGTTGCGGCAGTGATAATGGGTCTCGATATCGGCTGCCTCCATGGCTTCAAGCAAAGTACCTGTGGAAGCATCAACGGTCAGCTCGTGCTGACCGTTGACTTTGATCTTGTAGCTTTTACTCATGGCCCGCTCAGAGTTCAAAGTCTCCTAAGTCAGAGGCGTTTACTTCACTGTCAATCTGACCGACCAGATACGAGGTGATTTCTGCTTCCTGTGGCGCGACCTGGACGTTATCGGAAACCAGATATTTGTTCATCCAGGGCAGGGGGTTGCTGCGCTGTTTGAACGGTGAATCATAGCCAATAGCTTCCATACGCATGTTGGCAATGTACTCAACATATTGGCAGAGGATCTCTTCATTCAGACCGATCATGGAGCCATTGCGGAACAGGTAATGGGCCCATTCTTTTTCCTGCTCCACAGCCTTCATAAAGATGGCCAGAGCTTCATCCTGCAGCTCGTCCGCGATTTCTTTCATTTCCGGATCGTCATGGCCATATTGCCATAGATTAATAATTTGCTGGGTTGAAACCAGATGCAGGTTTTCGTCCCGGGCGATCAGACGGATAATCTTTGAGTTGCCTTCCATCAGATCGCGTTCGGCAAAGGCAAAGGTACAGGCGAAGCTGACATAAAAGCGGATGGCTTCAAGTGCGTTAACTGAGTTCACGCAAAGGAAGAGTTTTTTCTTCAGGTTACGCATGGTGACATTATATGTTTCACCGTCGATGGTGATTTCACCTTCACCATGAGTCTGCCACAACTGCGTGTAGAAAATTAAATCATCATAGTAAGACGAAATATCCGTCGCGCGTTTCTGAATCTCAGTATTAATAACGATATCTTCAAAGACTTCGCTCGGATCGGTAAATAAATTACGCAGGATGTGAGTGTACGAGCGTGAATGGATGGTTTCAAAAAACGACCAGGTTTCAACCCAGGTTTCTAACTCGGGAATAGAAACAATCGGCAAAAACGCGATATTCGGGCTGCGGCCCTGCACAGAATCCAGCAGTGTCTGATATTTCAGGTTAGAAATAAAAACATGCTTTTCACTAGCTGTCAGGTTGGCGAAGTCGACCCGATCGCGGCTCACGTCCACTTCTTCGGGGCGCCAGAAAAAGCTGATTTGTTTTTCAATCAGTTTTTCAAAAATACTGTGCTTTTGCTGATCATAGCGAGCCACATTCACAGAGTTACCGAAAAACATCGGTTCGGTCAGCGGATTACTCTGCGTTTTATTAAATGTTGAATAACTCATAAACTACCGGATCCTTTTTTATATTTTGCAGGCGCCGCCGGCGCAATCGTCGTCTTCATCGTCTTCAACAACAGTCACGGTTGCTGCCTGGCGTTCAGCCTGGCGCTGTTTATCGTCAACTTTGTCGCGCAAATCGACTTGATTATCTGCAGCTCCATCGCGGGTGTTATGGTAATACATGGTTTT
>CAYWXF010000028.1:0-22153 GCA_964462025.1 uncultured Pseudomonas sp.
CAATTCTTCGGCAACATCCACTTTCTGCGCCAGCATGATGAGTTCTTGCTCTACACGCTGGGGGTCGAGTTCGACCTGGGCTTCGGCGAAGCGGGTTTGCAGGCGCTCGCGCTGCCACTGCAGCACTTCGGGCATGCGGCTGCGCACGAAGCTGGCTTGTTCGGAGATGCCGGTCAGGCGCTCTTCGAGCAGGTTCTTCAGCGCAGCGCCTTCGCTTTCGCGGTTTTCGATAAATTCGCGCATCGCGGTGTCAAAGGCCTGCAGTACGTCGGTTTGTACCGCGTCCAGGTCGTCTTCCTGCTGAGCCACTACGCCGGGCCAGCGCAGCACGTCGATGGGGTTCAGGTACGAGCTGGAGCTCTGGTTGGCGATCCAGTTGGCGCTGGAGATCACGCTTTTGGCCAGCTCTTCGTTCAGGTTCAGGGCGGTTTGCTCGGCCTGCTCCATATGCAGGCGCAGGTTGCATTCCACTTTGCCGCGCTGCAGTTGCTTGCGCAGGCGCTCGCGCAGGGTGTTTTCGATGCCGCGCATGGCTTCGGGCAGCCGGAAGTAAGTCTCCAGATAGCGCTGATTGACTGAGCGCAGCTCCCATACCGCGCTGCCCCACCCGGCTTTTAGCTCGTGGCGCGCATAGCCTGTCATGCTCTGAATCGTACTCTGGCTCATATTTGAATCCCTGCTGTTGCAAACATCATATAGCCGCTAAGTTTATCACCAATTACGCATCAGCAGCCAGCCGACGACAGCGCCCCCGCAAACTGCTATAATCTGCGACCATAATTTAATGATGCCAGCCTATCCAAGAGGAATGCCCTATGCGCCCAAGCGGTCGTACTGCCCAACAAATTCGCCCCGTCACTATTACCCGTAATTACACCCGTCATGCCGAGGGTTCGGTGCTGGTGGAGTTTGGCGAAACCAAGGTGCTGTGTACCGCCAGCGTTGAACGTGGCGTGCCGCGTTTCTTAAAAGGCAAAGGCCAGGGCTGGGTCACCGCTGAATACGGCATGCTGCCACGCGCTACCCACACCCGCTCAGATCGTGAAGCGGCCCGCGGCAAGCAAGGCGGCCGGACTGTTGAAATCCAGCGCTTAATCGGCCGCTCGCTGCGCGCCTGTGTGGATTTATCCGCCCTGGGCGAAAACAGCATCACCATCGACTGCGACGTGATCCAGGCCGACGGCGGCACCCGCACCGCGTCCATCACCGGTGCCTGCGTGGCGCTGGTGGATGCGCTGAACTGGATGCGCAAGCTCAACATGGTCAAGTCCAACCCGCTCAAAGGCCTGGTTGCGGCCATCTCTGTCGGTATCGTTAATGGCGTGCCGGTAGCTGATCTGGATTACGCTGAAGATTCCACCGCCGAAACCGACATGAACGTGGTGATGACCGAAGCCGGCAAGTTTATCGAAGTGCAGGGCACCGCCGAGGGCGAAGCCTTCTCGATTGAAGAGATGCAGGAAATGCTGGAGCTGGCCCGTCACTCGATTCGCGAGCTGATGGATCTGCAGAAAGCTGCTTTAAATTAAACCGAAAACAATAACCCTGGTCAGGAACAACCGATGAAAGCCTATCAACGTGAGTTTATTGAATTTGCCATTAACCGCGGCGTGCTGAAGTTTGGCGAATTCACGCTGAAAAGCGGGCGGGTAAGCCCTTACTTTTTTAACGCCGGCCTGTTTAATAAAGGCGCGGACCTGGCCCGGCTTGGCCGCTTTTATGCTGCCGCGCTGCAGGATTCCGGCGTTGATTATGATGTGTTGTTTGGTCCGGCTTACAAGGGCATTCCTATTGCCACCGCCGCTGCCATCGCGCTCTTTGATACCTACCAGAAAGATGTGCCCTACTGCTTTAACCGCAAAGAAGCCAAGACCCATGGCGAAGGCGGCAACCTGGTGGGCTCGCCGCTCAAGGGCCGGATCATGCTGGTGGACGATGTCATCACCGCCGGTACCGCCATTCGCGAATCCATGGATATTGTCAAAGCCAACGGGGCGGAGCTGGCCGGGGTGCTGATTGCGCTGGACCGTCAGGAGAAAGGTAAGGGCGAGCTAAGCGCGATTCAGGAAGTGGAACGCGACTTTAACGCCCCGGTTATCAGCATAGTCGGGCTTGATGAAGTGATCACTTACTTACAGCACAACCCGGATATGGAAAGCTATCTGGACGCCGTGGCTGCCTATCGGGAAGCCTACGGCGTCTCGTAACGCCTACATGTTTAGCGCTGGCTTCCAGGCCACGCCCATGCGGGCATTCATCACCTGACATTCACCGCCGGCGCTCTGCCGGATGGTGCCTTCATCGGCCAGCACTGTCATTTCAAACGCATCTTCAACCAGCGTGAATGAATCCCGCTCGCGGCAAATCAGACGCAATGAATCAATGGCGCCACGCTTGCCCATAAAGCGGGTGGTCGGGTCTTCGGTCACGATGCCGCCCTCGGTGGGCAGGGTTACGTTGATGATGTCCTGATCCGAGATATCGCCGTATGCACCGTCGGTCAGGTAATGGAAGGTCGAGGCCACCGCGGTCGCGGCATCCTGCGCGCCAACGATAAAGGTCACGCCGCGCTTACCACTTACTTTAAAGGTGTTTTTCAGCACATCCACCAGCAGCAGGGTTTCGTCATCAATACCGACGCCCAGCTGGGTTTGGGTGACTGCCGCAAGCCGCATCAGGCGAGCGTGACGGCCTTTATCCGCAAACTCCGCATCCAGCGTGCCGTACGGGAACAAACCCAGGCCGCCCAGCGGATGGTAGGTCAGGCTGTCAGGATTTAAGTCCCGAGGACAGCTTTCATCCAGGTTACAGGCCGGCGCTGGCGGCTGTGCCGAGCGCGCACCTTCTTTCATCGCCATACGGCTGGTGCCGTTAGTGATTAATGGCCGGGCAGTCATTGCGATGGCAGCCGCATTTTCACCGCCCACCACGAGTTCGTTATCCAGCATACGCTGATAGATAGCGGTCAGCAGATCAATTGGCTGGCTCAGCGGGTTCAGCAACGCACTGCGCAGGCGGTGCTGATCACCATCGGCGAAGAAGATGGCATCGGCATCGGCGACCATCTGCAATCCAGCTTCCGGATTCTTACAGAATTCCACCTGCTGTTTATGGCGTTCACCATGCACCCGGGCACGCTGGAAGGCGTTGTGGTGCTCAGCGCGCAGCTCGTCGAGCTTGTCGCAGCGCTGGCCGCGCTGGGCCGCGTTCACTGCCGCGTCAATCGGCAACCAGGTGGCGTTCGCGCCGGCATCGGCCAGCAGGCTGCTGTAGTAGTCAGCGGCGTTCAGCGAGTCACGCGCCGCTGCGGTGATAACCAATACATTAGGCTTGCCGTCACTGACCCGGGCGGCCTGTTCCATAAAGGTCTTCATCAGCTCGGGGGCTGATTTGTTCAGGCTTTCATCGAGGTTTACACCAATGCGGCGGTTTGGTTGCACCGGCATCTCGAGGTGGTCAATGATCATATCCCATTCGCGGTTCGACAGGCTGTCGTACAGGTGCTTGGTTACCCGGCGGGTAAACTCTTCCTGGAACACCCGCTCTGGCAGCACATCTTCGTTAACGCGATTTTTAATGGTGTCGAGCGCGGCATCCAGTTCGTCACGAATCTCGCGGCGGTGCACCGGCCACAGGTCATCATGCAACAATGGATGCACGTACTTGTCGGTGAGGTTCAGAAAGCGGTCGGTGCGCATGGTGCTGGTATCAATCCAGCCGGTTTCGTCGCAGAGGTTCGAGGCCATGCTCGAGCAGGCCTGCAGGGTGCCGCCCATCAGCACTAACTGGTAGTTATCAGATGCTTCTGTTGTCTGTTGATCAACAGCCTGTGCAGCCGCCGGGCCGCTGAAACCAAGGCTCACAGCCGCCGCTAAAATAGAGAGAATTTGTGTCCGCATGTCGTTACTCCTGATTTGACGCGCCCCAACCTAATGCCAAAGCCAGTGTCAGTCAATGTTAGAGTGCGCTAATGCCATAAAGTTTAGCTGGTTATTTTCACACCGCGAACTGCTATACTTTACCCACTATTGATTCCGGGTATCGCGCTTTGAAACGACTTAAACCGCACACAGGCTTTGCCTCTCTCTTACCGCTGACAATGTTGCTGACCAGCCTGCTGGCACTGGCCGCAGCGCTGCCTGCCCGCGCGCAGCCGCCACTGGTGGCCCCCGAAGAGCTGGTATTCCGCGCTCCTGAACCCAGTCCGCTCACCAATTATGTGCTGGCGGTACTCGAAGAAGCCTACGCCGAGCTTGGTATCACACTGAAATATGTTGAGATGCCACGCTCCCGCAGCCTGGTTGAAGCCAACAACGGCCGTATCGCCGGAGAACTCGGACGCTTGCCCGGGCTGGATCAAACCTTCGACAATCTGCGCCGGGTGGATTTTCCGCTCTTCTCGTTTCAGCTTATTCTGGTTGCCGATCGCCGCGAGTGCGGGGTCTGCTCGCTGGATGATATTGAAAACCTGGCCTATATTCGCGGCATGCAGGGCATCGAGAGTCTGCTGAGAGAGCACGACTATCAGCGCCCGACCGTGCAGGCAGTCGACCTGGAGCAGTTGTCCCTGCTATTTGAGAACAAGCGGGTTAAAGCTATTATTCTCAATAACTTTGAAGCCCAGCAGCTGGGCCTGACCGAAAACCGGCATCTGATTGAAGTGCCGTTTAACAGCGACATCGCCTACCACTACCTGCATAAAAACTATGCCGATTTGATCCCGCAGCTGGAGACGATTCTCAACCGCATGCATGATGAGGGCCGCATTGTTGAGCTGATGCGCGAACACGATGCACGTTCACTGCCAGGCCCTCATTTTAAAGCGCCACCGCAGTTCGGTGAGGTGTCTGCCACCGCCGGCTACTGGCGCCGCTACACCAACCTCAATGGCTCCGGCGCCTACTGGGAAATTGTTAAACGCATCTTTGGCCCGGTTTCTGATGAACTTGAACTCAACGCCAATACCTATCAGCGCGCTATTCTTGGCCTCAGCGAGCAGCGTTTTGATATTCTGGTGGGCACCTATGCCGGCCATCAGCCATCCAACGCCATCGCATCGGAAGTGCATTTTGATTACGACCGCCCGCTGTATGCTTTCACCCTGGACGATGAAGCCATGGAGCGCCTGAAGGCCGGCATCCTGAAACGCCCGGTCTGTCATGTGGCAGGTTATGGCTACCATGAGTTTCTGCCCAAAGGCTTGTCCTACTACCATGCCAACAACAGCCTGGATTGTTTTGCCATGCTGGACAAGGGCACCCGCATTGGCGCGGTGGTGAACTACCGCGAGAACATGCCAGACTGGATGGATTACCCCTACAAACAATTACTGCTGCACAGCAGCCTGCCAATCCATATGGCTTTTCAGGACACTCCGCGTGGCCGCGAAATGAAGGCCTGGTTTGATGTGCGCATGCGCGAAATGGTGGCTTCCGGCGAAATCGCAGAAATCTACAACGCCGTCGAACTGGAGCGCTCCAGATTCCTGCTCAGCGTGCCCGAACGCATCCGCGCTGACGTGCAGCCTAATCCCTGATGGCGAGTTAGACCACGACCATGTTTCATATTGCTCTGCATACGCCGGTGATGGCCGCCAACACCGGTAATATCATCAGGCTGGCTGCCAATAACGGCTGCCACCTGCATCTTATTGAGCCGCTGGGCTTCGATTTTGAAGAGAAGAAATTGCGCCGGGCCGGGCTGGATTACCACGATTTAAGCCGCGTCAGCCGCTATCCTGACTTTGCCGCCTTTGCCGAAGCGATGGCAGACCGGCGGATTTTTGCCTGCACCACCAAGGGCAAGGTATCCTACACCGATGTAGATTATGCCGCTGGGGACGTGTTGCTGTTTGGCTCTGAAACTGCGGGCTTGCCGCCTGAGGTGATGGATCAGATTGATCCGGCCCGGCGCATCCGCATCCCGATGATGCCGAACAATCGCTCGTTAAATCTGGCTAACGCCGTGGCGATTATCAGCTACGAAGCCTGGCGCCAGCAGGATTTCAGCGGCTGCTCATAAACTGACGGAAAAATTTATTCATGCGTAAAGCTTTGGCCAAATTTAATCGGGAGAACTTCCAGAATCGCGACTATGCGTTCTGGGTGAAGCTGGCTACCCGCGCCTCGGTGTCGGTGGCGCTGACGCTGATTCTGGTGAAGCTGGGCGCGTGGTTTATGACCAACTCGGCCAGTATGCTGGCGTCGCTGACGGATTCGCTGCTCGACAGTGTGGCGTCGTTCTTTACCTTTTTTGCGGTGCGCTATGCGGTGGTGCCGGCGGATAAAGAACATCGCTTCGGCCACGGTAAGGCCGAGTGCATGGCGGCGCTGATGCAGTCAGCGCTGATTATCGGCTCGGCTACCCTGCTGCTGTTTCACAGTGCCGAGCAGTGGGTTGAGGGCGAGGCGGTGCAGCAGCCGGAAATCGGTATTTATGTGTCGATTTTCGCCATTGCGCTGACCCTGGCCCTGGTGCTGCTGCAGCGGGTGGCGATTAAGCATACCCGGTCGTCGGCGATTGCGGCCGATTCCCTGCACTTTAAATCAGATTTACTGCTGAATTCATCGGTTATCGCCGCCCTGCTGCTGAGCGCCTACGGTTGGTACTGGGTGGACAGTTTGTTCGCGGTGCTGATTGCATTTTACCTGGGTGTGGGCGCGGTGCGCATCGGCTGGGGCGCCTTCCAGTCGCTGATGGACCGTGAGTTACCTGACGACGAGAAAGCGCGAATTATCACCACCATTAAAGAAACGCCGGGTATTCTTGGCCTGCATAACCTGCGTACCCGTGGTGCCGGGCCAACCCGCTTCATTCAGTGCCATGTGGAGCTGGACGACGACTTGTCGCTGCGTGACGCCCATGACATTGCCGACCATGCCGAGCGCCGGGTGCGCGACCTGTTCGAAGACACCGACGTGATCATTCACATGGATCCGGCGTCGGTGGTCACTAGCCCTTCTGAAACCACTCCAGCATCGCCTGAACAGCCGGCTGACGATACGAATCCCGCTCGATAAGCAGCTCGTGCCGGGCGCCTTCAATCCGCAGAATGCGGCTGTCGGGGTGCGGCAGCCGTTCCATAATCTGGTTCTGGGCTGTCTGGCTCACCACAGTGTCAGCCCCCGCTTGCAGCAGTAACACGGGGATCTTTATTTTTGGTGCTTCGTTCAGAGCCCGGCGGGTGGCGTTGAGGGCCTGGTTGACCCAGTTGTAGGTGGGCCCGCCAAGTTGTAGCTCCGGGTATTTGGCGTACTGATCGCGGAACAGCTGATAGCGCGACGGGCTCTGGGTGAGATCATTCTCGGCGAAGGGCACTTCGCGATAATCCGACATGCCCCAGAAATACCAGGGGTGGCTGGGCTGCAGCAGGCGATTAAGCAGGGTGCCGGTGCGGGCAATCAGGCTGACCAGCCAGCGCGGCCGGCCGGGCGTATGGATGCCGAACATAGGGGCACTGAGCACGGCGCGGCGGATGTGATGCGGATGCCGGGCCAGATAGAGCGCGCCGATGGCACCGCCCATGGAGTGTGCCAGCAGGTATTGTGGCAATCCGGGACACGCCTTGCCGGCGGCTTCGGCAAACTTAGCGAAGTCGTCGACAAAATCATCGAAATGGTGCACATGGCCGTGATGGCTGTGTTTACTGAGCCGATCCGAGCGGCCCTGGCCGCGGTGATCAAGAATCGCTACCGCGTAGCCTTCCTGCGCCAGCTGCCATAACAACTCCTGATATTTCAGCGCTGCTTCAAGCCGGCCGGGGCTGATCAAAATCAGCCCGCGCGCGTTGTCAGGTACATACAGATACCAGTGCACGCAAATGTCGTCTTCGCAATGCAGCTGTCTGGATTCGACGTGTTCGTGCCAGAATGGCGCTACTGTGGTCTCGTGAAACTGACGCCACTGGGCATCATCATCGCCGGGATACACGTTCCGCTCTCTCTCTCATTCAATCAGGTTCAGTCAGTTGGTTCTTCTACCGGCAGTTTAACACAGACTTCGAGGCCACCATCAGGGTGATTGCGTGCCTCGACGCTGCCGCCCAGCACTTTGGCCGCGCGCAGGCTCAGCGCCAGCCCCAGGCCGACGCCGGCTTTATGATGGCGGGACGGGTCGCCGCGAAAAAATGGCGTAAAGAGTTTTTGCAGCTGTTCTTTGGGTACGCCCTCGCCATGGTCGCGTATGGCGATGAGGTACTCATGATCGTGACGGTGGCAGCTGAGCTCGACCGGGCCGGTGCTGTATTGCAGGGCGTTCCGCACCAGGTTCTCAAGCACCAGCCGCAGCAGCTCGGCATCCGAGGCAATCACCGGCCAGTCGCCGTGCTCCGGCGCTTCGGGCAATACCTTAACGCGGCTGCCATGGGCGGTATCCACGTAGGTTAAGTCGGCGACCAGCTGTTCCGCCAGTTCGCGGGTATCCAGCTCGGTGGTGGATAGCTCTACCAGACCGTTTTCAAGCCGCGACAGCGACAAAATCCGTTCAATTATGGCACCCAGCCGATCCAGATCCCGGCTCAGCTGAGCCACATGGGGGTTATTCGCTTGTTCTTCCTCATCATGGCTGAGCATCAGCGCCACCTGCATGCGCGCCAGCGGCGAGCGCAGTTCGTGCGATACGTCACTGAGTAAGCGCCGCTGGGCATCACGGGATACCGCCAGATCATGGGCGGTGGTATGCATCGCCCGCGCCAGCTCACCCAGTTCATCATTGCGCTGGGGCAGGCGTTTTAAATCGGGGGCATCATTACCCCGTGCAATATCGCGCATGGCAAAGGTCAGGCGGCGCAGCGGCCGCACCAGCCACACACCCAGCAGAATCGCGATAAAGCCGCTGCCAATCAGCAGCGCCAGCGTCTGGGCTTCCTGGGCTTGTTGCTCAGAAAGCGCTTGTTGCTGCCGCTCGGCCTCATTCAGTGGCCGGGTCAGCAGGATACTGGCTTCACCCAGCCGGAATGGCCCGAGTAACATGAAGTTACTGACCGGTAGCTGCTGTGCGCTGTCGGCTTCGAGCTGGCGGATCAGCAGGCGCTGATGCCGGGTTGCCAGGCTGGCATCCATCTGCAGGCGTTCCGGTCCGGTCGGCGCGACCGTAGCGGCCACGCGATAGCTGCCTGCCAGCAGCCGGCCGGGGCTGAGCGACTGAAAGGTGGTTGAATCTGATAGTAAGGGGGTGAGGCTGTTGTATACGTCTTCGGGTACCGGGGTGGGTTCGGCGGGCTTACTGAACCATAAGCCCAACACATAGCTTGAGCTGGCCACCGCGAACAGCAGCGCCCAGAACATCAGCAGCAGCCGCAGCGATAAGGACTGATACCAGCGGGTGCCCATACTCGGCCTAAGCCAGCTTCAGCAGGCGATAACCACGACCGCGAACGGTCTGGATACGCTCAGGGTCCACGGCGATCTTTTTGCGGATATTACTGATATGCACATCCAGGCTGCGGTCGAACGGTGCCAGCTGGCGCCCCAGTGCCGCCACTGATAACTGATTTTTGCTGACCACATGGCCGGCAGCCTGCACCAGGGTGCGCAGGATATCGAATTCAGTTGGGGTTAAATCCAGCGGGGCGTCATCCACCCGCACTTCGTTGTCCACCGGGTTAATAAAAAAGCCGGCATAGTCGATCGATTCTGGTGTGACCGAGGTATTCGGGGTACGCCGCAACAGCGCCTTGATGCGGGCAAGTAATTCTTTGGGGTTAAAGGGCTTGGGCAGGTAGTCATCGGCACCCAGCTCCAGCCCGGCAACGCGATCGTCGTCATCGCCACGGGCGGTCAGCATGATCACCGGCGTGCTGCGCGCTTGCTGCCGCAGATGCTGCAGCAGCTGAAAGCCATCAATACCGGGCAACATCACATCCAGCAGAATTAAATCAAAGGATCCGCTCAGGGCGCGGCGCAGACCAATCTCGCCGTCGGCAGCCAGAGTCAGGTCGTAGCCTTCTTTGGTGAGTATCTGCTCCAACATGGCGCTTAGCTCAGCATCATCATCAACAAGTAGTAATTTGCTCATCCTGAAATCCTGGTATTAGTTATTTACAGCTTAAGCATTATGTAAAGAGCGCAGCGAATAGATAGCGGGTTTACTTAACTTTTACGTACTCTTTCAGCTTTCTGGTCAGGGTATTGCGACCCCAGCCGAGTAGCTGCGCGGCCTGCTGTTTATGGCCGTCGGTGGCTTGCAGGGCTAACTCAAGGGCCAGCCGTTCGACCTCGGGCACCAGCTGCTGCAAAATGTCCTGTTCACCACTGGCCAGCTGCCGGCTGAGTTCCTGCTTTAATGCCTGCTGCCAGTTATAGTCTTCGACCACGCCGTTGGTGAGAGGTTCGCCGAAGCCTTCGCTAAGCTCGTCGGGCAAGTCGCTGACATCCACCACTTCACCCGGTGCCATCACCGTCAGCCAGCGGCACATATTTTCAAGTTGCCGCACGTTACCGGGCCATGGGGCGGCGCTCAGCCGCTGTTCGGCGGCCGGGCTCAGGCGTTTGGGCTTGCCACCAAGTTCGTCGGCGGCACGCTTGAGAAAGTGCCGCGCCAGTTGCGGGATATCGCTGCGGCGTTCCGACAGCGTCGGTAGTTGCAGGCGGATCACGTTCAGCCGGTGCAGCAAGTCTTCGCGGAACTGCCCCTGCGCCACGCGCTCGGTGAGGTTCTGATGGGTGGCGGCGATTATCCTTACGTCCACTTTCACCGGCTCGTAGCTGCCCACCGGGTAGAATTGCCCTTCCGCCAGCACCCGCAGCAAGCGGGTTTGCACTGCCAGCGGCATGTCGCCGATCTCATCCAGGAACAGGGTGCCGCCGTGGGCCTGCTCAAAGCGACCATGCCGGCGCTGGGTGGCACCGGTAAAAGCGCCTTTTTCATGGCCGAACAGCTCGGATTCGACCAGATCAGAGGGTATGGCGGCCATATTGAGCGCGATAAAAGGCTTGGCTTCCCGCGGGCTGTGCTCATGCAGCGCCCGCGCCACCAGTTCTTTACCGGTGCCCGAGGCGCCGTTAATCAATACGGTCACGCTTGAGTGCGACAGCCGGCCGATGGCCCGGAATACATCCTGCATAGCCGGCGCGTTACCAATAATGCCGCTCACCTGATCCACCGCCGGCACCGGCTCTTCAGCGGGCGCCGGGTTGCGCTGCAGGGCCCGGCTGAGGGTGTGGATCACGTCATCCAGGTCAAAGGGCTTGGCCAGGTATTCAAAGGCGCCGCCCTGAAAAGCATTCACCGCGGAGTCGAGATCCGAATGGGCGGTCATCACAATCACCGTCAGTTGCGGGTATTCGCGCTTCACGTACTCCAGCACTTTCAGGCCATCGTCACCGGGCATGCGGATATCGGTCAGCAGCACCCGCGGTTGTGCGGTTTTCAGTGCCGCGTACAGTTCCGCCGCACTGGCGAAACTGCGGTTGGTCAGCCCGGCCCGTTGCAGCGCCCGCTCGAGCACCCAGCGGATGGAGCTGTCGTCATCAAGGATCCAGATGCTGTCATCACTCAGCGCCATTCTGGCCTCCTGAACTTAAGGTTTCGGCATAGGGCAGATACAGCAGAAACTGGGTATGACCCGGCTCCGACTGCACTTCGATTTTGCCGGCATGCTGGTGAATGATGTTCTGGGCAATGGATAAGCCCAGCCCGGTGCCGCCGGCGCGGCCGCTGACCATAGGGTAAAACAGCGTATCGCGGATAGGCTCGGGGATGCCGCAGCCGGTATCTTCCACCACCACCAGCGCACAGTGCCGGTAGCGGTTACCATAAATGGTCTGCTGATGAATAATGCGGGTGCGGATGGTCAGTGTGCCCTGTTGCGCGCTGCCGTTATCCATGGCTTCGCAGGCATTCATGACGATATTCAGGAACGCCTGCTCCAGCCCTTCGCCGGCGGCGGTCAGATCCGGCAGGCTGGGATCGTAGTCACGCTGCCAGTTAATGGCGTTGCCGCTGCTCAGCTGTGCCACCTGCACCACGCGCTCCAGAATGGCATGCAGGTTATGGGGCTTACGCTCGGGCAACTGATGCGAGCCCAGCATCCGGTCGACCAGGTTACGCAACCGGTCGGCCTGGCTGATAATCAGATCCGTATAGTCTTGCAGGCCGGCGTCTTGCAGCTCGCCGGCCAATAGCTGAGCGGCACCGCGCAGGCCGCCTAAAGGGTTTTTGATTTCGTGGGCCAGGCCCCGGATCATGCTGTGGGCGGCGTGCAGTTGCTGTTGCTGGGAGTTTTCCTGATTGATGCGGCGGATCTGATCCACCTGCCGCAGTTCCAGCAGGATCTGCAGGTCGCCGTTCTGATCGCGCAAGGGCTGGGCCACAAACTCAATGGTAATGCGGTGGCCGTCATGAAAAATCAGGCTGACATCGCTGTCCGATACGCTTTGTTCGTCTTGCAGCGCGTGGCGCAAAATAGCGGGATCCAGGCTGGTGTAACTGAACAGGCTGAAAAACGGCACGCCGTTTAGCCGCCGTAAGCTGCCGTCGAGAATACTTTCGGCGCTGGCGTTCATGTAGCTGATGTGCAGTTGCTGATCCAGCATCACCACGCCGGTCATCAGGGTATCCAGATGCGGATGCACCAAGTTGGTGCAACTAGTTGCCTGCCCCATTAATTATTACCACCAGTACCCTGATTGTTATTGTTAAAGGCCGGCAACAGGATGGAAGCACGTTGCACGTACACCTCTATGGTGTCGGTCTGTGCCAGTTCATCGCCATTGGGCGCCAGCACCCGCACCTGCAGCCGCCGTTCGCCACGGGATACATCGCGCAACAGCACTTCGGTGGCCTGGCCTTCATACACAGGTTCGGCGTCCAGGCGCAGCTGATAAACGGGCTGGCCGTCCAGGTTACGCACGTCGGCTTCCCAGCTCACGCGGATCTCGCCATCGTTGGCGCGGATGGTTGCCCGCGGTTCAGGGGTGATAATGCGCACATCCACCTCGACGTTCTCATTGGTGGCGGCATCTTCGGTTTCAGTTGGTAACGTTTGCAACAACTGCGGGGGGGTATCGAATTCGGTCACCATGGGATCCACGGTGATAGCTTCCGCGCCTTCCGTCGGTTTGTCCGTGTACACCACGGTGCCGTCGGCTTTGCGCTTTTTATATACTTGCTGACTGTCGGCGGGTGCCGGCAACAGAACTGAGGCTCCGGTCAGCAGCAGAGCTGACCAGAGCAAGACAGAATAGTTAGCTGGCTTACTCATGGTCACTCCTTCTTTCGTTTAGATGTGCTTAATTCGGTTATACCGGATTAGACACTGTAATAGAGATCAAATTCGATCGGATGGGTGGTCATTTTCAGTTTCATGACTTCCTTCATCTTCAGATTGATGTAGGCATCGATCATCTCATCACTCATTACGCCACCGCGGGTCAGGAACTCACGGTCTTTATCCAGTGCTTCCAGCGCCATTTCCAGTGAATGACAGACTGTTGGGATCTCTTTGGCTTCTTCCGCCGGCAGATCGTACAGGTCTTTATCCATGGCATCGCCAGGGTGGATCTTGTTCTTGATACCGTCCAGGCCAGCCATTAACAGGGCGGTAAAGCACAGGTACGGGTTAGCAGCTGGATCCGGGAAGCGTACTTCGATACGACGACCTTTGGCGCTGGCAACAATCGGGATACGGATTGACGCAGAGCGGTTACGCGCTGAGTAAGCCAACATTACCGGGGCTTCGAAGCCTGGCACCAGACGCTTGTACGAGTTGGTGGCCGGGTTGGCGAAGGCGTTGATGGCACGGGCGTGCTTGATGATACCGCCGATATAGAACAGCGCCATTTCGCTCAGGCCGCCATACTGGTCGCCGGCGAACAGGTTTTTGCCGTCTTTGATCAGTGACATATGCACGTGCATACCTGAACCGTTGTCGCCAACTAATGGTTTCGGCATAAAGGTCGCAGTCATACCATATGAATGGGCAACGTTGTGCACCACATACTTGTACACCTGAATTTCGTCAGCTTTTTTCACCAGGGTGTTAAAGCGTGTGGCCACTTCGTTCTGGCCGGCAGTCGCTACTTCGTGGTGATGGGCTTCAACTACCAGGCCCATGTCTTCCATTACTGTCGACATGGTGCTGCGGATGTCGTGCGCGGAATCAACCGGTGGTACCGGAAAGTAACCGCCTTTCACGCTTGGACGGTGGCCCAGATTACCTTCTGCATATTCTTTACCTGAGCTCCACTTAGCTTCATCGGCTTCGATTTTATAGAACGAGCCGCTCATATCAGTATGGAAGCGCACGTCGTTGAACAGGAAAAATTCCGGCTCCGGGCCAAAGAAGGCGGCGTCAGCGATATTGGCGCTTTGCAGGTATTCTTCTGCACGGCGGGCAATCGAGCGCGGGTCACGGTCGTAGCCCTGCATGGTGTCCGGCTCAAGGATGTCGCAGCGCACGTTCAGGGTCATTTCGTCGGTGAACGGGTCCAGTACGATTGAATCGCAATCAGGCATCAGCACCATGTCGGATTCGTTAATGCCTTTCCAGCCGCCAATCGACGAACCGTCAAACATTTTGCCTTCTTCGAAAAACTCTTCGTTAATCTGCGACAGTGGGATCGTCACGTGCTGCTCTTTGCCCATAGTATCGGTAAAGCGCAAATCAACGAATTTCACTTCATGTTCTTTAATAAATTCCATTACTTCTTGTGGTGTTGACATGTGATCCTCCACGATCGAGCTGTCGATGAATTTTGCTAACTTAGCTAAATGTAGTTGCTGCACCGACTTAAAGCAAAGGCTGTGCCAGATCGCTAATACGCTTAGTTTTTATGGGCTTAGTTATTTATCCGGCTTTTGAACTGGTGTCAGGCCCTTATTATTGCACCATTATAGCGCATCTTACGCACCAGTATAGTGCAAATCGTGGTGGCTGGGTGGGCGAAATGGATAATGCTTTCTTATCGCTGCGAGAAAGAGTATAATGCGCCGCTATTTTAACCAATCTTGGTTCCCTCTCGCGTTTTACAGGCTTTTTAATTAATGACTATCCCAGCTACTGAACTTTCCAAGCTTCGCAACATTGCGATCATTGCTCACGTTGACCACGGTAAGACCACCCTGGTTGATAAACTACTGCAACAATCCGGCACGCTGGAAAGTCGTGGTGATGCGGAAGAACGCATCATGGATTCGAACGATATCGAAAAAGAACGTGGTATCACGATTCTGGCGAAAAACACGGCGCTGAATTACAAAGACTACCGCATCAACATCCTGGACACTCCGGGCCACGCCGATTTCGGTGGTGAAGTTGAGCGAGTTCTGTCGATGGCCGATTCGGTACTGCTGCTGGTTGACGCGGTTGACGGCCCTATGCCGCAAACGCGCTTCGTAACCCAGAAAGCGTTCTCGCACGGCCTGAAGCCGATTGTGGTTATCAACAAGATTGACCGTCCGGGCGCGCGTCCTGACTGGGTTGTCGATCAGGTATTTGACCTGTTCGTTAACCTGAACGCCACCGATGAGCAGCTGGACTTCCCAATTGTGTTCGCTTCAGCGCTGAATGGTTTCGCGACTCTGGAACATGAAAACCAGGGCGGCGATATGACCCCGCTGTTTGACACCATTATTGATAAAGTTGCGTCACCTGACGCCGACCGTGACGGCCCGCTGCAAATGCAGATCTCTCAGCTGGACTACTCCAGCTATGTAGGCATCATCGGTATCGGCCGCATCAAGCGTGGCTCGATTAAAGTTGGCCAGCAGGTCACTATCGTTGGTGCTGACGGCAGCAAGCGTAACGGTAAAGTGGCGCAGGTATTCGGTTACCTGGGCCTGGATCGGATTGAAACCGACAAAGCCAGTGCCGGCGACATCATCGCGGTAACCGGTTTGGGTGAACTGAAAATTTCTGACACCGTGTGTGCCACCACCGCTCCTGAAGCACTGCCAGCGCTGACTGTTGATGAACCGACGGTAACTATGACCTTCCAGGTCAATACCTCGCCGTTCTCAGGTAAAGAAGGCAAGTTCGTGACTTCACGGCAGATCCTTGAGCGTCTGCAGAACGAACTGAAGCACAACGTGGCCCTGCGGGTTGAAGAAACTGACAACCCGGATCGCTTCCGTGTATCAGGCCGTGGTGAATTGCACTTAGGTATCCTGATTGAAAACATGCGTCGCGAAGGCTTCGAGTTAGCGGTATCACGCCCGGAAGTTATTCTGCGCGAAGAGGACGGCGTAACCTTAGAGCCGTTTGAAAACCTGACTGTGGACATTGAAGAGCAGCATCAGGGCTCGGTAATGGAGAAGCTTGGTCTGCGTAAAGCAGAAATGACCAACATGACTCCGGATGGCAAAGGCCGCGTGCGCGTTGACTTTACCGTACCAAGCCGTGGTTTGATTGGCTTCCAGACTGAGTTCATGACCCTGACTTCAGGTTCTGGCCTGATGTACAAAACCTTTGATCATTATGGCCCGCACAAAGGCGGCCGTATTGGCCAGCGCATGAACGGCGTATTGATTTCAAACGCGACCGGTAAAGCCCTGACCTACGCCCTGTTTAACCTGCAGGAGCGCGGCAAGCTGATGGCATCACATGGTGATGAAGTGTATGAAGGCCAGGTTATCGGTGTTCATAACCGCGGTAACGACCTGACCGTAAACTGTCTGAAAGGTAAGCAGCTGACCAACGTCCGTGCTTCAGGTACCGATGATGCGCTGACCCTGTCACCGCCAATTCGTCTGACCCTGGAGCAGGCACTGGAGTTTATCGATGACGACGAGCTGGTAGAAGTAACACCGAAGTCGATTCGTATCCGTAAGCGTCTGCTGACTGAAAACGACCGCAAGCGAGCCAGCCGCAGCTAAGCTGCACTGGTTTTCGCAAGAGATTAGGCCGTAATCACCCGATTACGGCCTTTTTGTTTGGCTTCATATAAAGCCGCATCGGCCCGGGCAAAGGTTTTATCAATGCGTTCGCCCGGCTCCCAGATTGTCAGGCCGATACTCATGGTTACTGTGAAGCTGTCACTGTCTGCGCCAAAGTAAAGCTTCTGCATCCGTGCTACCAAACGCTCCGCCACAATCTGAGCGCCCTCCAGGGTGCTGTCTTCAAGCAGAATAGTAAATTCTTCGCCACCGGTGCGCGCCGCGATATCGATTTGCCTAACCGTCGACGATAGCAGCTGACCAACATTCTCCAGCACTTCATCCCCTGCGGCATGCCCGTACTTATCATTTATTTTTTTAAAGTGATCAAGATCCAGCATCAGTACGGCCAGCGGCATGTCTTTGCGCGCTGCCCGCTCCATCATAGCTTCCGCACCGGCCAGCAGCGCTCGCCGGTTCGCCAGGAGGGTCAGAGAATCAGTCGTGGCGAGCTGCTCCAGCTGGATATTTGATTGTTGCAGTTCTGCGGTGCGCTGCTGCACCTCGCGCTCAAGCCTTCTGTTGATATTTGCCAGCGGTCGCGCCATACCTTCCGCACTAAGCCAGCCCAACAGTGCCAGCACGAGTGCGATACCCGAGCCAATCCACAGCACCTGTATCCGCATTTGTTCGATGGGATCAAAGGCACTGGAGACCGGGATCCGCACCAGAATCTGCCAGCGCGGGCCTTCATATTCGCGATAGCCGGTGGTCTCGGCATAACCGGTTACATACTGGTTGCCATCTGGCCAGGTTTCAACGGCATAGTTGGTGGTTTTCAGTTGCTCGCTCAGATTAAGCGGTAAAGGTTTTTCGCGAAGCTCAGGCGGCCCCAGTAGCACCAGGCCTTCGGAACTGATGATCAGTAATTCAGCGTCTTCGTAATTTTCCAGCGAAGGGGCGATTGAGGCCCGCATTTCTTCCGCCCAGGTCCAGTCCAGATGGCTGCCTATCACGCCGATATACTCGCCTTGCTTGTTATGCAGCGGCATTGCCACATCAACAAAGCGCAATGGCTGGCCACTGTCAGGATTCAGTTTTTGCTCGAGCAAGAGCGCGCCATGCACATCGCCGATAAAATAATTACCCCGGGCCTGCTTAAACCAGGGCCGGGCGCTGACATCTTCGCCCTCAAGCAAGCCACCGGTACTCACTTTTACCACGCCCTGAGTATCGGTCACGCCAATCCAGGCATAATACGGATACGACTGCTGCAGCATGGCCAACATGGCATCAATTTCGCTGAGATAGTCTTCCCGCACACTCATCTGCTCAATCAGCGTCGCCGCTACCCGCATGTCCCGGTAGCGCTCAAACATGCCGCGCTCCAGCTTATCTGACATCTGATACGCCACCTCACCAAGCCCGCTGCCAACCTGATGCTCAAGGCGGGCCGTAGCGACCTGGGTGAGTATGGCGCTGATAATTATTGTCAGGATGACCCCAACGCCGGCGCTGATTAGAAACCAGCGGAGTTTCAGGTTTGCGGGTACCAGCATCAGAGAATATCCGGTTGGGGCAGCACGTAGAAGAACACAGAGAAGAAATGCAATACGCTACCGGCCAGCACAAACAGGTGCCAGATAGCATGATGGTATTTCAGTGATGTCCAGACGTAAAAAATCACGCCAAAGGTATAAGCCAGGCCGCCCGCTAACAGCAGCAGTAAGCCGGACATTTCCACCGTATCCAGCATCGGTTTGATAACCACTACGGCCATCCAGCCCATGCCCAGATACAGGGTTAACGACAGCCACTCTTTGCGCTTGCTGCCGCTTAGTTCAACAATCACGCCGATGAGGGCGATGCCCCAGGCAACGCCAAGTAATGACCAGCCCCAGGCACCGCGTAAGTTGCCCAGCGCGAAGGGGGTATAGGTGCCGGCAATGAGTACATAGATGGCGGCATGGTCCATCTGCTGAAAGAAAGCTTTGACCCGCGGCCAGGGAAACGCGTGATACAAGGTTGAGGCCAGGTACAGCAGGATCAGGCTGCCGCCGTATATGCAGACACTGACCAGATGCCAGGTGTCGCCGTATTCTCTGGCCCACAGGATCATAAAAACCAGACCCACGATACTGGCAACCGCGCCAATGCCGTGGGTCAGTGCGTGGGCGACTTCTTCCGCCACGCTGTAAATCTTGATGTGCTTCATTCGTTGCGGCCGGGTTTGTGGTAGTCCTTGCTGATATCTTCCAGCCGACGCAGGAAGCGATCCAGATCATGCTCAGAGTTATAGTCGAGATTATAGGAGCTATGAAAGTTAACCGTCAGCTTCACATTACAACCTTCAAGGTACACCCGGTAGCCATCATGGTCGGTGTGAGCGGTGATGTCATTAAGTACATGTTTACCCTGTTTGGCTTCGCCATGTTCATGAATTTTCTCGTACGCATCAAGTACCATACGCTGGTCTATATCTTGTGCCATAAATTCATCCTTTTTTGTTGGTTGACTAAATCCTGTCCATATACATACATGCATGCATGTTTATATGATTTGGTTTATAATCGTACACCCTGATTATAACACGAGGTCGATTGTGGTTCGCCGTACCAAAGCAGATGCCCTGACAACCAAATCCGCATTACTCGATGCTGCCGAACGGCTGTTCAGTAGCCAGGGTGTCGCGAATACGTCCATGATGCAGGTAGCCGAAGCTGCCGGAGTCACCCGCGGGGCCATTTATCATCATTTCGACAACAAGCTCGACCTGATCGATTCGCTGGTTGAACGCGTGCGCCTGCCGGTTGACGAAATGCGCGACAAGCTAGCCCAGAGCTATGCCGATAACCCGCTTGAACAACTGCGGCTGCGCTCACTACGTATTGTGCAGCAGGTTAAATACGACGAACACATGCAGGCGCTGCTCAATATTCTGTTCCACAAGTGCGAATACGTTGCTGATACCCAGCCTATCCATGCGCGCCACCTGCAGGGCCGTAACGCCTGTATTGATGAGTGCGAGCGTCTGATTCAGCAGGCAATAGCCCAACATCAGGTAAAACCCGATCTGAACCCGAAGGCCGTGGTGCTGGGTGTTTTCGGCCTCATCGACGGCCTGATGTACAACTGGTTACTCGACACCGGCTACTTTGACATTGAGCAGGTCGCTGAACAATCCCTCGACAGCTACCTGGCCGGTATCCGGCTGTCCTGATTGTTGCCAGAGCTTAGTCGCCCTGGCGTAAAAACTCATCCAGAAAATCGTTATCCAGCTCAGCGATAGTTTCATCACTGGCATGCGGCACGCTGCCAAAGAAGGGTGCCACCCAGGCCTTCAGATCGCCCAGACTAATACGCAGATGGTTCATCGAGCGCATGGCGCCTAAGCGTCCCGGCGAGGCACCGGCCAGCAGCACGGTTTTGTTCTCCCACGGAATTTGCTCCAGTCGTGAGGTCCAGTCCACTGCGTTCTTCAGCAAGGGAGGTGGCCCGCCGTTATATTCAGGTGTGACCACGATCACCTTATTGGCATCGCGGATAGCCGTCGCCAGTTTATGAATACTGGCCGGCACACCTTTTTCAACCTCATCGTCACCGTTATAGATGGGCGCGTCGAGTTCTTCCGGCGGGTACACGTGGCAATTGATGCCCAGCTCTTTCGCTCGCTCCGCCAGCCGCTGCTGTAGTTTTTTATTTAAAGATTCCTTCCGACTACTGCCGGCCAAAATTAATACTGTCATGCTCATCCTCGCATTTTCTGTTTATTAATAAGGCAACACCGAACCATCCCAGTGTAGCAGCTGCCCGCTTTGCTCCATAGTCAGTTGCTCAGCAACGGTGGCGATGCGCTCAGCCGACTGCGCCGGCGAATAGAGTTTGCCCTTCGGCAGCCGCTGCTGAAACGGCTGGGATAAGTCGGTATCCGTGGTGCCCGGGTGCACAGCCGCGATAATCAACTGCTTATGCGTGCGCTGGCTCTCAATCGACGCCGTTTTCAGCAACATATTCAGTGCCGCTTTGCTGGCCCGGTAGCTGTACCAGCCGCCCAGATAGTTGTCTGTGATGCTGCCAACCTTAGCGCTCAGCTGTATCCAGAAACAGCGCTCTTTTACCGGTAATACCGGAAACATGGTCTGTAACAGTAATACCGGCAGTACCGCGTTCACATAAAAACTTTCGCTGAGCTGGCCTTTGTTGACGTCTTCCAGCCGTTTTTCCGGCATGAACTCGCTGGTATGCAGAATCCCCAGCGTGCTAATCACGCCGTTAAGCTGTTCACCTTCGAGTTTTTCTTTCAGCCCGTTAAGCTGGTGCGGCTCATAGCCCGCAACCTGCAGCCAGTTGGCCCTGCCCTTTGCTGGTCGGGGTTGACGGCTCACCGCCAGCACCTGCTCACCGCGCTGAAGATACTCGTCGATCAGCGCCTGGCCTAAACCTCCACCGCCACCAAAAACGACAATCATGCTATATTCCCTGTAATTCAAGTTTGCTACAGTCACTTACGTAGCACTGTGGTTTTAAGTTTACTCCGGCGGGGAAGTATCCATGAAGAAACTGACATCGATAGACTGGCGGGAAACAGCGGGATGCGCGCTCGAGTTTGTCCGTTACTTTGTGCAGCGCTGCGGAACCGACCATATTACCACTATCGCCGGCTACCTGACCTTTGTCAGCTTACTGGCGCTGGTGCCGCTGATTGTGGTGATGTTTTCAATCTTCTCGGCGTTCCCGATGTTTGGCGAGGTGCGCGACCAGATTGAGTCGTTCCTGTTCTCCAATCTGGTGCCTACCTCCAGCGAAGTCATCGAGGAATATCTCAACCGCTTCATCACCAATGTGTCGGATATGACCGCGGTGGGCGCGATCTTTGTGATTGTGGTGGCGATTAATCTGGTATCGACTATCGATTCGACCATTAACCGCATCTGGCGCACCGAAAAACGCCGCCGCATCGCGATGGCGCTGGCGGTGTACTGGATGATCCTGACCTTAGGCCCGCTGCTGATCGGCTCCGGGGTATTGGTCAGCTCGTACCTGATTTCGCTGACGGCTTTTGCTGAAGAATACGTTTCCGGCATCCGCGGCTTCCTGTTCAATGTGGTGCCTTTTGTAATGTCGGTACTGGCCTTTCTGCTGCTGTATGTGCTCATGCCCAACCGCGTGGTGCGGGTACGCCACGCCATCTGGGGCGCGTTGCTGGCGGCGGGGTTATTTGAACTGGGCAAGGCCGGCTTCGGCTACTACATTGCCAGCTTTACCACCTATCAGGCCATTTACGGGGCGCTGGCGGCGCTGCCTATCCTGCTGATCTGGATTTTCCTGTCATGGACCATAG
>CAYWXF010000029.1:0-22093 GCA_964462025.1 uncultured Pseudomonas sp.
CCGAAGCCGGCAAATATTGCCGTGCCTGATGATTACGAGGTACCCGCCTGATGAATATGGACTGGCGTATGGTCGCAGGCGGCATTACCAGTGCCCGCATGCAGGTATTGGTAGGGCCGGTACTTATCCTGATGATTCTGGCGATGATGGTGCTGCCACTACCGCCGTTTATGCTGGATTTTCTTTTTACCTTCAACATAGCTCTGTCGTTGATGGTATTGCTGGTGGCTATGTTTACCGAAAAGCCACTGGAGTTCGCTGCCTTCCCTGCGGTGTTGCTGTTTACCACCTTACTTCGTCTGTCGCTGAACGTTGCTTCAACGCGGGTAGTTTTGATGGAAGGCCACCAGGGCGGTGATGCGGCTGGTAAAGTCATTGAAGCCTTTGGCCAGTTCCTGGTAGGCGGAAACTTTGCTGTGGGCATCGTGGTGTTCCTGATCCTGGTTATCATCAACTTCATGGTAATCACCAAAGGTGCCGGGCGTATTGCTGAAGTTGGCGCCCGCTTCACCCTGGATGCTATGCCCGGCAAACAGATGGCCATCGACGCGGATCTGAATGCAGGCCTGATTGGCGAAGAAGAGGCCCGCCGCCGCCGCACCGAAGTGGCGCAGGAAGCAGAATTTTACGGCTCGATGGACGGTGCCAGTAAGTTTGTCCGTGGTGATGCCGTCGCCGGCCTGATTATTATGGTTGTGAACATCATTGGCGGCCTGATGATCGGTACCATGCAGCATGGTCTCAGTTTTGGTACCGCTTCACATACATACATCCTGCTGGCTATCGGTGACGGTCTGGTGGCACAGATTCCGGCGCTGATTATCTCCACCGCGGCGGGTGTAACCGTATCGCGGGTAAACACCGATCAGGATGTTGGCCAGCAGCTAATAAAACAGCTCTTCGTTAGCCCCAAAGTGCTGATGCTGGCGGCCGGCGTTATCGGCATGTTAGGGCTGGTGCCTGGTATGCCGAACTTCGTTTTCCTGCTGTTCACTGTGATGCTGGGCTCGCTGGCCTGGGTTATGCACCAGCGGCAGCAACGCGAACTCGCGCTGGCCGGCTCAGCTGAACCTGCCGCAGCGGCGCCAAGCTTCAGCTCGCCAGAAGCCAGCTGGCAGGACGTGCAACTGGTCGATACCCTGGGTATGGAAGTTGGACACCGGTTGATTTCACTGGTTGATGACCAGCAACAGGGTGAGTTACTTGGCCGCATTAAGAGCGTCCGTAAAAAGTTTGCCCAGGAAGTCGGCTTTCTGCCGCCGGTGGTGCACATTCGCGATAACCTTGAGCTGCCGCCGAACACGTATTCAATTACCCTGAAAGGCGGCGAAGTGGGCCGCGCCGAGATCCACCCGGACCGCTGGCTGGCGATTAATCCGGGGCAGGTAACCGGCACCGTAGAAGGTATCGATACGACGGATCCGGCCTTTGGTTTGCCAGCGCTTTGGATTCAGTCAGATCAACGCGAACACGCGCAGATTTACGGTTATACCGTAGTTGACGCCAGCACCGTTGTGGCAACGCACCTGAACCATCTGTTGCAGCGCTATTCGTCTGACCTGCTCGGGCGTGGCGAAGTGCAGCAGCTGGTAGACCGTCTCGCGGAAGAAAACAAAACCCTGGTTGAAGACGTGGTGCCTAAGTGCGTCACCTTAACCACGCTGCAGCGTATACTGCAGAATCTCTTGGCTGAGGATGTATCCATTCGCGATCTGCGCACTATTTTCGATACCCTGGCTGAATCCGAAGGGCAGCAGAGCGATGTACATGATCTGACCGCCCGGGTGCGGCTGGCGCTGGGCCGGATTATTACCCAGAAGTGGTTTGGCAGTGCGCGCGAACTGCAGGTTATCGGCCTGGATATGCAACTTGAAGGGATGCTGAGCCAGGCACTGCAGCAAAATGGCTCACTCGAGCCTGGTCTGGCGCATACCCTGCAGCAGCAAACACAGCAGGCGCTGCAACGCGCGGAAACGCTTGGCATGCCGCCGGTAATGGTGGTACCGCATCAGCTGCGGCCATTATTAGCGCATTTCTTGCGCCGCCAACTGCCCGATTTAGTGGTATTATCCCAGGCTGAAATTCCCGATGATCGATCAATCAAGGTGGTTAGTGTGATTGGAGAATCAGCATGAGTGTGCGCCGTTTCACCGGTAGTACCCAGCGCGACGCGATGCGTAAGGTACGCGATAGCCTGGGCGACGACGCGGTTATCGTGTCGTCGCGTAAAACCGCACAGGGCGCGGAGGTATTTGCCATCGCTGAAGCAGAGCTGGAAGCTGTCGGCAACGAGGCTCCGGCCGCCGCTCAGCCCGGCAACCTGGGCAACAGCAATGCTCCTGAGTTCGCCGCGCTGGCGCAGCAGTTACTGGCGGAAGTGCAGGACATGCGCACCATGATGCATGAGCAAAAAGGAACTAAGGTACCGGTAGATAATCGCAAGCGCCTGTACCGGCAGCTGCGCGCTGGCGGTTATAGCGACGAACTAGCCCGGCAACTGGTAAGCCTGCTACCGGCGCATCTGAACCATTCCGAAAAACTATCTGAAGCCGCGTTGGATTGGCTGCAGCAGCAGTTGATTACCCGTGTCGCCCTACCTGACGCTGAGCTGGATATCCTCAATCAGCAGGGCGTGCTGGCGCTGGTGGGCCCGACGGGGGTTGGTAAAACCACCACAACCGCCAAACTGGCTGCCAATTATGTAATGAAACATGGCAATAATAGCCTGTTACTGGTTACCACCGACAGCTACCGGATTGGCGCGCAGCAACAGCTGGCAATCTACGCCGAACTGCTTGATGTCGAAATGCATGCACTGGCCGACGGCGACTCACTGTCGGCCGTTGCCGGCAAGATGCAGGGCAAACGCCTGGTACTGGTTGATACCGTCGGCATGAGTCAGCGTGATCAGAATCTGGCGCGCCGGCTGGCCGCCTTACGGGGCGATCAGGCCGATGATGCCACCCGTATTGTGTTGCTACTGAATAGTGCGTCACAGCAACAGACCCTGGATGAAGTGGCACGGATTTATCAACGGATTGCCAGCGAAAGCGGGCTCCACATTAATGACTGTATTTTGACGAAGCTGGATGAGGCGGCGCAACTGGGCGGGGTACTGGATACAGTGATTCGCTATAAATTTGCGGTGCAAGCCTGTTCGGTTGGTCAGCGGGTACCTGAAGATCTGATTGCCGCCGATATCCGTAAGTTGGTGAATGAGTCGCTGGCCGCAAACGAAGTGGAATCGCCTTATGGCAATGATGACTGGGAACAACAGCTTCCACAGAACTACTCCTCTGGTCAGCTGTTTAGCCATAGCCGCGTGATTCGCTCGGTGATTGAAACCCTGCGTACCCAGGTTCCCGGATTTTGTCTGCTGGAAGAAGCCTGGCAGCGGCAGCAGTTACCGCAAGCCGACGGACAACAAGCAGCTGCAGTTATGCGTTGGGCCGCGCCACAGCCATTACAGGGCTGGCAGCAACTAACGCCGCATTTGGTGCTGGATGGTCAGGGGCTGCCGCTGGCGCTCCCACAGCTGCAAACGTCTGCGGCGACCATGGCAATTGCGGCTGACAGTGCATCGGTACAATTGTTTGATTACTTGCCTGATGCCGCGCTGCTGGATATTTTTGATCAGCATAATACTGGCTGGCTGGTTACGTTGAATTTAAACCATCGCCTGGTAGTGAAGGGGCAGCGGCGGCCGGTTGTGGCGATAGCCCGGGAGCAGGCCGTACCATTGTCTCGGCTCCGTATCGAATATCGGGGCGAACGGCGTGAACTGGCGGTGCGGGTAGCGGCTGTAGACGCAGCGGATAGCACCCTGCCGCACCAGTTGGTTTACGCTGAACTGCATGGTGGCACAGGCAAGAATCCGGTTCAGCGGCGCTATTGGCTGGTTGATGGACAATGCTCTGCAGAGGAACTCACACAACGGATTCGGCAGGCACTGCAACTGGAAGAATATGGCCGATTGACGCGGCTGGCATGGCAACAGCTGGACGCACACATCGCGCCCCAGGACAATCAGGCGCAGCGCCAGGCACTGCAACTATGGCTGGCAGGCGCTATTGCGGCCGCCGCAGTACATATTGAATATAGCCAGGCACCGGCCTTCGCCAGTATACGCGGTGAACTACTTAGCCTGACCGGCAAGCGCGGGCGCGTGCAGGGCGAAAAACTGGTCAGCGGATTGCTGCATGCGTTACAGGGTTATGAATCGCTGCAGGCCGCCGGACGGGAGCTAACAAGTTAAGTGATAGTTTATGAGTGATCAGGCAGACGGCTTGCGCCAATGGGCGGCGAAACGCACCGACAGCGAACAACAACCGACAGCCAGCAGTAAATCTGTGGTGGTATTGGGCTTACCCGGTAACGGGGAACCCCAGACTGAGCTGGCCAGTCAGGTGTTTGAGCGCTGGGCGGATGCGGGCAAGCAATGGGTCGGGGATCCTGCTTCCTGGCACATCATTGCGGCTTCGCCGGATTACGATGATCTGTCTGAACTGGCGCAGGCGCATGCCCGCTGGGCTATCTGGATAGCGGACGATATTAATGGTTTTTACCGCGCTTATCAGGCGTTGAAGGCAATTGCTGCTGCTGGCCCGCGCCGCGTGATCGCGCTGCATCCACCGATAGCGTCACGGCAGGGGTTGCTGGGTAATTTACAACAGGTGGCACGCAGCTATCTGGGCATCGAATTGATATTATTTAAAGGCTGAAGAGCTGAGGAACTATGTATACAGCACAGGGCACCATCAACCGTAACAGTCTGGTTGAACAGTATTACCCGATGGTACGCCGGCAGGCGCTTAGCCTGCGGGTACGCCTGCCTGCGGGTGTTGATACAGATGACCTGATTCAGGCGGGGCTGGAAGGCTTGTTATCATCGATTGACCGCTTTGACCCGGAAGCTGGCGTAGCTTTCTCGACTTTCGCACATCAACGGGTGCGGGGCGCCATGATCGACGAACTGCGCAGCCGCGACTGGATTCCCCGCAGCGTGCGTCGCAGCGGGCGTGAGCTTGAGCAAGCCATGCGCCGCCTGGAACAACAATTGGGCCGGGCGCCGGAAGAGCGTGAAATAGCCACTGAACTGGGCATGACCCTGGATGAGTATCAGCAACTATTGCAGGATACCAATAACGGTCTGGTATTGTCCTATGACGAAGTGGTGCTGGATCAGCCCAATTCGGAAACCCCGGACGAAACCGGTGATCCCGACAGCCTGGTTGGCTCTGCGCAACTGAAACAGCAACTGATGAGCGCCATCGACGGCTTGCCTGAACGCGAGAAGCTGGTGATGACGCTTTACTATCAGGAAGAGCTTAATTTAAAAGAAATAGGTGCGGTTCTGGATGTAACCGAATCGCGGGTCTCCCAACTTCATTCACAGGCGATAAAGCGCATTCGCACGCGCCTGGTCGCGCCGAAAATTTAATCCAGGCATCTGTTCGTAAAAATAGAAAATAAACCTCTAAATTATCCGTTATTTTTCTTATTTTTCGATCGTTATCCTTATGGTCATGAATTTTTACTCTGAGACCAACAGGATTATCGCGATGCCACTTAAACTTCAAACTATTATCTGTAGTACCCGCCCGGGTCGGATTGGACCGTCTGTTGCGCGCTGGTTCAATGGCTTTGCCAGTGAGCAAGGTAGCTTCACCAGTGAGCTGATTGATCTGGCCGATTTCAATCTGCCAGTTTTTGATGAACCCAATCACCCCGCCATGCAACAGTACGAGCACGAACACACCAAAACCTGGTCAGCGAGTGTCGCCCAGGCCGATGCCTATGTGTTTGTCATTCCCGAATACAACTTTTCGCCGCCACCATCATTGGTGAACGCGCTCAACTATTTGTATAAAGAGTGGAATTACAAGCCATGTGGCTTCGTCAGCTATGGCGGTGTTTCGGGTGGACTGCGCTCGGCGCAGAGCGCCAAACAACTGATCACCACGCTGAAGATGATGCCGATGGTTGAAGGTGTGATGGTGCAGATGCCGTGGGAATTGCTCGACGAACAGCAAAACTTTGTTGCCGCTGAGGTTCACGAGCTTTCGGGCACGGCGATGCTTGAAGAGATGGCCAAATGGGCGCAGGCGCTCAAGGCCATGCGTTAAGGCGCAGAGCGGCTTAAGTTACTTCCCGATACAGAAAGAGCCGAAGATCTTACTCAGCAGGTCATCCGAGGTGAATTCACCGGTGATTTCATTGAGGTGCTGCTGAGTCAGGCGTAACTCTTCGGCCAATAACTCTCCGGCGAGACTGGATTCCAGATGTTCCTGCCCGGACAGCAGATGCTGACGGGCTTTTTCCAATGCATCCAGA
Organism: uncultured Pseudomonas sp.; assembly: GCA_964462025.1. GTDB lineage: Bacteria > Pseudomonadota > Gammaproteobacteria > Enterobacterales > Alteromonadaceae > Pseudidiomarina. The sequence goes on from CAYWXF010000029.1 coordinate 6,334, forward strand.
TGACGGCGGCGGGCCATAAAACTGCCCTCGCTGGTCGCCTGATAGCCTACGCAGTGCTTCAGGTGTTCGCGCAACAAATCGACGCCATGGCCGGTTTTGGCGGACAAATGCAGTACCGGGATTCCGGCAATGTCTTCCAGCGCGACCGACTCTGAGTTGAGATCGACCTTATTGCGGATAACCGTGTAGGGTAGGTCTTCCGGCAGCTTCGCAAAAAATTCCGGCCAGATATCAGCGGGGTGGATGGCATCGGTTTCGGTGGCATCCACCATAAAGAGCACCCGGTCAGCGCCAAAAATCTCGTCCCAGGCGCGCTGGATGCCAATCTGTTCCACTTCGTCGGGGCTTTCGCGTAATCCTGCCGTATCAATAATATGCAATGGCATACCGTCTATCTGAATATGCTCGCGCAGCACGTCGCGCGTGGTACCGGCGATGGCGGTAACTATGGCGGATTCGCGGCCGGCCAGGGCGTTCAGCAGACTTGATTTTCCGGCGTTAGGACGACCGGCGATAACCACCTTCATCCCTTCACGCAGTAAAGTACCCTGGCGAGCCTGCACCAGTACTTCATAAAGTCGATCGATTATGGCTTCAAGGTCGCCGGCGACTTTACCGTCACTCAGAAAGTCGATTTCTTCGTCAGGAAAATCAATCGCTGCTTCCACATACATACGCAAATGGATAACGGCGTCGACCAACTGGTCAATTTCATGCGAAAAACCGCCCTGTAAGCTCTGTAGCGCTGCTTTCGCGGCTTGCTCCGAGGTGGTATCGATTAAATCAGCAATCGCTTCAGCCTGGGTTAAATCAAGCTTGTCGTTAAGAAAGGCGCGCTCACTGAATTCGCCGGGCCGGGCAGGCCGCACATCAGGGAAATCAAGCACCGCTTTGATGATCATATCAATGAGTACCGGGCCGCCGTGTCCCTGCAGTTCAAGCACATCTTCACCGGTAAATGAATTGGGGCCGGCAAAAAACAGCGCAATGCCCTCATCAAGTAATTCACCGTTCAGATCACGGAAAGGAAGGTATTCAGCTTTGCGGGGTGGCGGACAATGGCCGAGCAAGCGCTCGGCCACCTGTTTTGCGGCAGGACCGCTGACCCGGACAATACCGACCCCGCCACGCCCGGGAGGCGTGGCTTGGGCGACGATAGTGTCGTTGGTCAGCAGATCATCGATCATTTCTTCTTTTTACGCTCCATGATGCCTTTTTTCTCAAGGCCACGGTAAATCCACTGCATCTGACCGATGGTGATCAGGTTGCTGCTTAACCAGTACAGTACCAAGCCTGAAGGGAACCACAGGAAGAACACTGTGAAGATGACCGGCATATACTGCAGCAGTTTTTGTTGCATGGGGTCAGTGGCTGGCGTCGGCTGCAAGCGCTGCATCAGGAACATTGATGCACCCATCAGTAGTGGCAGAATATAGTATGGATCTTTAGCTGATAAATCTTCAATCCACAGGAACAGCGGTGCATGGCGTAATTCAACGCTCTCCAGCAGTACCCAGTACAACGCCAGGAAAATTGGCAGTTGCAGAATCATCGGCAGACAGCCGCCTAACGGATTCACTTTTTCTTCTTTGTACAGCTTCATCATCGCCTGCGACATCTTCTGGCGGTCATCGCCATAGCGCTCGCGCAGTGCGGTCATTTTCGGCTGAATCATACGCATCTTGGCCATAGACACATATTGTGCCTTGGTCAGCGGATACAGCAGCAGTTTGATCACTATGGTGACGGCGATAATCGCCAGACCCCAGTTCACCAGCACGCTTTGCAGAATCTGCAGCAGCTTAAAGATGGGCTGTGCCAGCCACCAGAGGAAACCATAATCGACAGTCAGATCGAGATCTTCGGCAACGGCTGCCATGGCGTCCTGATCTTTCGGACCGATAAACAGGGTAGAGCGAATCTCAGCGGAAGCACCAGGCGCCACCATAGTGACCGGGTATTGCATACCCATAATGGCCTGATCGCCACCAATAACGCGGGAATAGAGTTGTTTGGTGCCGTCGATGCGAGGTATCCAGGCGGATACGAAATAATGCTCAAGCATAGCAACCCAGCCGTTCTCGGTCGCGCGGCTCAGCCGCTGCTCACGCATATCATCAAAGGCGTATTTCTCGTAACGGTCTTCATCCCAGGAATACGCACCACCGCGGTAAGTTGGCATCATCATACTGCCTGAACCTTCGGTGATTAGCTGCTTAAGCTGGGCGTAATATTGCATCTGTTTGTGTTCAGTGCCGGCATTGCGAATGCTGTACACCACGTCCACAGCATAAGAGCCTCGGGTCAGGATAAAGGTCTTGGTGATGGTGCTGCCATCTTCCAGAGACAGGTGCATTGGCACCTCGAGTCGATCGCCAGTCATAGTGAACTCAGACTGTTCTACGTGGAACAGTGGGCGGCCTTCAGCAGAATCCGTACCGTCGCTGCCGACCAGACCGGACTGCGCGATATAGAGGTTGTTCGGGTCTGAATGCAGCAGCTCAAAACGGGCTGCGGAATCCTGGGTGCGGGCAAACTCTAATAGCTGAGCGTTAATGACGTCGCCGCCACGTGGGTCGATATTGATATCGAGAACGTCCGTAATGACGCGCACTGGTTGCTGGCTGATATCACTTTGTACCGGCACACTGGTTGAGGCATCGCTAGTCAGAGATGTCGCTTCAGGAACGGCGCTGTCAATTGGTTCTGGCACCGGGCTTTGCTGCGTATTCTGCGCTTGTTGCGCACTACGTTGCGTACCAGGAGCGGTATCGACCACCCAACTCTGGTAGAGGAAAAAAGTGACAACCAGAAAGGCTATAAACAAGATAGAACGTGGCGAATTCATAAAATCTTTCGTCTCTGTTTTACTTTGAATCGTTATTGTCCGGTGCAGGGGCAGTGCCTGGTACCGGGTCGAAGCCGCCCGGGTGCCCCGGATGACATTTCACAATGCGTTTACTGGCAAGCCAGAAGCCCCGCATCATACCATGCTTTTGTATAGCTTCTATGGCGTACTGCGAACAGCTTGGCTGAAAACGGCAACGCGGACCTAACAGCGGGCTAATTAGCCACTGGTAGAGTCGGATGAGGCCGACAGGTATTGCTCGCAACGCTTGCTTAAAGTTCGCCATAAATAGTCTAACCGCTGTTGCAGATCCTCATTGGAAAGGTCTGTAACACCGCTTTTTGCAATTACGATGATATCGAATGCCGGTATTTTATACTGTTTTAGCCGAAAAGTTTCGCGAATCTGACGCTTTATACGATTTCGATCAACTGCGCGTTTGGCACGCTTTTTCGAGATGGTGACACCGAGACGAGGATTGGCGAGATTATTGGGAGTAGCTAATGCAGTCAGTTCGGCCGTAACAGCCTTAACCGGGGGGTTATTGAAAACGACCTGGAAGTGCGCGGGAGTTAGTAAGCGTAACTCCCGCCCATAGGAAAGCTTCTTCAATTACGCTGACAGGACTTTGCGGCCCTTGGCACGACGACGGGCCAGAACTGCGCGGCCGTTTTTCGTTGCCATGCGAGCACGGAATCCGTGAGTGCGCTTACGCTTTAGTACGCTTGGTTGAAATGTTCTTTTCATAACGTTAGTCCGTATTCGGGTTGCCTAAAAATTAAGAGCGCGAATTCTATCGAGAATCAGGGTCAAAGTCAACGACAAAAGCTATCCACAAATAGGATTTGATAATGATTACTATTGTGGATAAGGCTGCACATCCAGGGCGGATTATTTTGCCTGAAGGCTAGCGATCCCGGCCTCATTTCAGTACAATCAGAGTATCCTAGAAGCGCTGGTTAACAGTGATCCCGCGACAGTATTTACTGGCTTGTCGGGACGCTCGCCGACAGCCGGAAAAATAAATAATTATAAATGAATACGCAGGGAGACAGGTGTGAATAAATCGCTTTGGCAATATTGCTCAGAACGACTGCAGAGCGAGTTGTCGACACAGCATTTTAATACCTGGATTCGGCCATTGCAGGCGGACATGTCGGATGACACTCTCACGCTCTACGCACCAAACAGTTACGTGGTTGACTGGGTTAAAGATAAGTACCTTAATCTGATCAACGATTACCTCAGCGAATTGGTTAAAGAGAAAGGCGGAAGGGCACCGAACGTGGCCTTTACCGTTGGAGGCATGCAGGCACCTTCAGCTAACGGCTCGTCACGACCAGCTCCGGCACAACAACAGCGCCCGATTAACCGGCTTAATGGTGCTACCCGTCGACAGAATCCATGGGACCGGGACGAGACTCCGGCACCTGCATTTGAGTGCAATATCCATCCTGAATACACCTTTGATAATTTCGTCGAAGGTAAGTCTAATCAGCTAGCGAGAGCTGCAGCCTCGCAAGTCGCTGAAAACCCCGGCGGTGTGTATAACCCGCTATTTGTCTATGGCGGTACCGGCTTAGGTAAAACCCATCTGTTGCATGCGGTTGGTAATGCCATCATGGGGCATAAAAAAGACGCTAAAGTGTTTTACATGCGCGCCGAGCGGTTCGTGCAGGATATGGTCAATGCGATTAAGAACAATTCGATCAATGAGTTCAAGCGCTATTATCGCTCAGTTGATGCTCTGCTCATTGATGACATTCACTTTTTTGCCAACAAGAAAGGCTCTCAAGAAGAATTCTTCCACACTTTCAATGCCTTACTTGAAGGTAATCAACAGATTATTATGACCAGCGATCTTTACCCAAAAGAAATAGAAGGGGTTGAAGATCGGCTGCGCTCGCGCTTTGGCTGGGGCCTGACTATTGCTATTGAGCCGCCGGAGCTTGAAACTCGGGTTGCTATTCTGATTCGCAAAGCCCAGGAGCGGGGCATCACCTTGCCCCACGAAGTGGCGTTTTTTATTGCCAAGCGACTGCGCTCGAATGTGCGTGAGTTAGAAGGGGCGCTGAACCGTCTGGCAGCTAACGTAAACCTGACGGGCCGGCAGATCACTATCGATTTTGTGCGGGAAGCTCTGCGCGATTTGATAGCCGCTCAGGAAAAGCTGGTTACTATCGACAATATTCAGAAAACCGTCGCCGAGTACTACAACATTAAAATGGCCGACCTACTGTCTAAACGCCGTAGCCGCTCAGTCGCGCGTCCGCGGCAGTTAGCCATGGCGCTGTCGAAAGAGCTGACCAACCATAGCTTGCCGGAAATCGGCGATGCCTTCGGCGGACGTGACCACACGACAGTTTTACACGCGTGTCGAAAAATTCAGGAATTAAAAGACGCGCAACATGATATAAAAGAAGACTACAGAAATTTAATACGCACCTTATCTGCGTAAGTAGCGTTTTCAACTGATAACAGGGGAATGTGGGGATGAAATTTACCATCAGCCGTGATGCTTTTTTAAAACCGCTTCAGGTTGTGAGCGGAGCTGTTGAGCGCCGTCATACGATTCCGATTCTTTCGAATGTGCTCATTCAGGTAAGCGAATCAGAGATCCGACTGACAGGCACCGACCTTGAAGTTGAACTGGTATCTGCTTGCGAAATTGATAAAGGTGCGGAAGGCCAGGTAACGGTGCCGGCGAAGAAGTTGCTGGACATCATTCGCAGTTTGCCCGATGGCGCGGCAATCGAGCTGACCGCTTCGGAAGATAAAGCGACGATTCGCTCAGGCCGCAGTAAATTTACCCTGGCAACCCTGCCTGCAGAAGATTTCCCGAACATCGACGATTGGGACAGCGATATTCAGCTGGTAACCAGCCAGGCAGTGTTGAAAGATTTGATGGAACGTACGCATTTTTCCATGGCAAATCAAGATGTTCGCTACTATTTGAACGGTATGTTGTTTGAAACGGACGCCAATATTTTGCGTACCGTGGCCACCGATGGCCACCGTCTCGCGATGAGCAGCTGCGAGATTGGACAGCCAAACCTGACCGGTCGCCAAGTGATTGTGCCACGCAAAGGCGTGATGGAACTGCTGCGGTTACTTGACGACGTGGATAACGAAGTAAAGGTCGCTATTGGCAATAACCATATTCGGGTCGAAACCAAAGGCATTAGTTTTACCAGTAAGCTGGTAGACGGACGTTTCCCTGATTATCGCCGGGTATTGCCGCAGGGTGGCGATAAGACCGTTGTTGCCGACCGCGAGCTACTGAAACATGCCTGCTCACGGGCCGCTATTTTATCAAATGAGAAATACCGTGGTGTGCGCATTGCACTGAGCTCTGGCGAGATGATTTTAACGGCTAATAACCCTGAGCAGGAAACGGCCGAGGAAATTATCGAAGTTGAATACCAGGGCGACAGTTTAGAGATCGGTTTCAATGTAAGTTATCTGATTGATGTGCTGAACACCATCCAGGGCAGCAAGGTGAAGCTGACGCTTTCTGGTCCTGATGCCAGTGGCCTGGTTGAAGACAATGATGATGATTCGTCGCTTTATGTTGTGATGCCAATGCGCCTTTAGTCATTCATGTATATTGAAGCTCTGGCGTTAACACAGTTCAGGAACTTTGCATCGGCGAAGCTAGCACCAGGGAAGACCGTGAATCTGATTATCGGAGATAACGGCAGCGGTAAAACAAGTTTATTGGAATCGATTTATTGTCTGGGTTTTGGTCGCTCGTTTCGACCTGGAACCTACAAGCAACTGATTCAACATGAAGCCGAACGCTTCACGGTGTTTGCCAAGGTGATAGAGCAGTCAGGGCGGCGGCATCAGGTTGGTTATCAGCGTGATGAAAGTGGCGAAGTGCAGCTTCGCATTGATCAGGAAAAAGAAAAACGCTTTGCGGCTTTGGCGCGTTTGGTTCCGGTCCAGCTGATGACGCCTGAGAGCATCGAACTGATTCTTGGCGGTCCAAAGCAACGCCGGCAGTTTATAGATTGGGGAGTGTTCCACGTGGAACATTCCTTTTATAACGACTGGTTAAGTTTTTCAAAAGTGCTGAAGCAGCGTAATAGTTTGCTTAAGCAGCGCCGGTTTGAAGCCGAGCGCAGCTACTGGGATAAACAGTTCGCCGCGTATGGTGAGCGTATCAGGAAGCACCGGGAAGATTATCTTGAAGGATTTTTGCCGGTGTTAGAAGAGCGGCTCAGTGAGTTTCTTCCCCAGTACAAATTTGAGTTTTATCTGAAGAATGGTTGGGATCGCGAAGTGAGTTTGTCCGAGGCGCTGATCAAGCACCAGGAACAAGATTTACGATACGGCCATTCGACGGTTGGTCCGCATAAGGCTGAACTACGCATTCAGGCAGATGGGGAAGATGTCAGGAATTTGCTGTCCCGTGGACAGCTGAAGTTGTTAGTAGCCGCATTGAAGCTTGTCCAGGGCGAATACTTACAACAGAAGACTGGCGTTCAGTGTATCTACTTAGTGGACGATATAACTGCTGAGTTGGATGCCGAAAGCCAGACTAAATTTTGTGATGCCCTGGTGGCATCAGAATCGCAGGTTTTTGTATCAGCGATTGAGATGGGTGATTTGAATCAGCTACTTCAAACGCCTGATACCAAAATGTTCCACGTGGAACATGGAACCGTCAAGGAACAATAGAGAAACTAGTTATGGCAGAAAATGATTACGGCTCGTCCAGTATTAAGGTCCTCAAAGGGCTCGACGCAGTACGAAAACGTCCTGGGATGTATATCGGCGATACCGATGATGGTACCGGCCTGCATCACATGGTTTTTGAGGTCGTCGATAACTCAATCGATGAAGCACTAGCGGGCTATTGCAAAGACATACTAGTCACCATCCATAGCGATGGCTCAGTATCTGTGCGCGATGATGGCCGTGGTATTCCTGTTGATATCCACGAAGAAGAGGGTGTTTCAGCCGCTCAGGTTATCATGACGGTGCTCCACGCCGGTGGTAAGTTCGATGATAACTCCTACAAGGTATCAGGCGGCTTGCACGGTGTTGGTGTCTCTGTTGTTAACGCGCTGTCTGAAAATCTGCAGTTAACCATTCGTCGCCAAGGCCATGTTTACGAGCAATTCTATAAAATGGGTGACCCGGTCACGCCCCTGAAGCAGATTGGCGATACCGATAAAACCGGTACCGAGTTACGCTTCTGGCCGAGCGCCGATATTTTCACAGACGTCGAGTTCCACTATGACATCTTGGCGAAGCGTCTTCGCGAGTTGTCGTTCCTGAACTCTGGCGTTTCCATTATTTTAAAAGACGAACGCTCTGATCGCAGTAACCACTTTAAATATGAAGGCGGTATATCTGCGTTTGTTTCTTATTTGAATGATAAGAAAAACCCGATCCATCAGAGCGTATTCCACTTTACCCATGACCGCGACGACGGCACTACCGTTGAAGTCGCCATGCAGTGGAATGATTCGTTCCAGGAAAACATCTTCTGCTACACGAACAATATCCCGCAGCGGGATGGTGGTACGCACTTAGCTGGTTTCCGTTCAGCACTGACCCGCACCATGAATAACTACATGGAAAAAGAAGGGCTGAATAAGAAATACAAAACCAATGCCACGGGCGACGATGCACGCGAAGGTTTAACTGCGGTCATCTCAGTTAAGGTTCCGGATCCTAAGTTCTCTTCACAGACCAAAGAAAAGCTGGTTTCTTCAGAAGTGAAGACTGCAGTAGAGCAGTCGATGAATGAAAAATTCAGCGACTTCCTGCTAGAGCAACCGAACGACGCCAAGATCATCGTTGGCAAAATTATCGATGCAGCCCGTGCCCGGGAAGCGGCCCGGAAAGCCCGTGATATGACCCGTCGTAAGGGCGCGCTGGATATCGCCGGCTTGCCAGGTAAGTTGGCCGACTGCCAGGAAAAAGATCCCGCACTTTCTGAACTCTATATTGTGGAAGGTGACTCTGCGGGTGGTTCTGCGAAGCAGGGCCGTAACCGCAAGTTCCAGGCCATCCTGCCTCTTAAAGGTAAGATCCTGAATGTTGAGAAAGCACGCTTTGATAAGATGCTTGGCTCACAAGAAGTTGCGACGCTGATCACCGCATTAGGTTGTGGTATCGGGCGCGACGAATATAACCCGGATAAAACCCGTTATCACCGTATCATTATCATGACGGATGCTGACGTCGACGGCTCGCACATTCGTACGCTGCTGTTGACCTTCTTCTATCGTCAGATGCCTGAGTTGATTGAGCGCGGTTATATGTACATTGCTCAGCCTCCGCTTTATAAGGTGAAAAAAGGCAAGCAAGAAAACTACATCAAGGATGACCCGGCACTTATCCGTTACCTGACCAGCCTGGCTCTGGATAACGCATCATTGCATGTAACCGCAGATGCCCCCGGCATTAGCGGCGCACGGCTGGAAACCCTGGTCACTGAATACCAACTGGTGCAGAACAGCATCAAACAGCGGCTGTCACGCCGCATGCCGGAAACCTTCCTGCAGCGTCTGGTTTATGCGCCGCGTTTGACAGAAGAACTTCTTAAAAATCAAGAAGCTATGATGTCTTGGGTACAGGCGTTACAGGGTGACTTGACCACCCGCGAAGTGAATTCGGCAACCTATACCATATCGTCTCAGCACGACGCTGAACGTCAGTTGCACCTGCCGGTTGTGACAGTTCGTCAGCACGGTATCGATACGGACTATCCGCTGAATTATGAGTTCTTAATGTCGCGTGACTACGACCAACTGGTGTCGATTGGCGAGAAAATATTCGGCTTAGTGGAGCCGGGTGGCTATGTTCGCCGGGGCGATAAAGAGAAACCGGTGAACGATTTCGTTGAAGCTGTTGACTGGTTAATCAGCGAATCTAAGCGTGGCATCTACATCCAACGCTATAAAGGTCTGGGTGAAATGAATCCAAGCCAGTTGTGGGAAACGACAATGGATCCGGATACCCGGCATATGCTGCGGGTCACCATCGAGGATGCGGTTGCCGCTGATCAGCTGTTCAACACTCTGATGGGTGATGATGTTGAGCCGCGCCGCGCCTTCATCGAAACCAACGCACTGAAAGTGGCTAACCTGGACGTATAACCTCTGGATAGCTATTAACGGAAATAAAAAAGGAGCCTGAGGGCTCCTTTTTTTTTAGGTCAATTTCCAATTAATTAAGCACGGAAATATCAGCTATCCGCAGGAACAGCTCGCGTAAGCGGGATAGCAACGCCAGACGATTTTTACGTACAGCGTCGTCGTCGGTGTTTACCATGACGTTATCGAAAAAGGTATCGACCGGCTTCTGCAAATCAGCCAGCGCCTTTAATGCACCGGTATAATCACCGGCATCAAGGGCCTTAGTGGAACTGATGCGGGCGGCTCCGACTGCTTTAGAAAGCTCGATTTCAGCCGTTTCAGTCAGCAGACCCTGATCAATCTCCTGGCTGATGTCGCCTTCAACTTTCGCCAGGATGTTGCTGACCCGCTTATTTGCGGCTGCCAGTGCCGATGCTTCGGGCAGCTCGCGGAACGCCGTCACGGCCCGTACACGCTGGTCAAAATCGACCGGACGGGTGGGGCGCCGGGCCTGTACCGCCTGGATAACATCTACCGCAATATTCTGTTCCTGATACCAGGGACGAAAGCGGCCAAGTAAGAACTCAACAACATCGTCTTCAACGGTTGCGGAAGTCAGCGTGCCTGATTTAAATGAGGATTTAGCGGCGGCCACAAGTTCCTGCAAATCAAGTGGCAGGTCTTTTTCGACAATAATGCGCAGCAGGCCAATTGCCGCCCGACGTAACGCAAATGGGTCGCGGTCACCCTTTGGCACCTGGCCGATACCGAAAATACCAACCAGTGTATCGAGTTTATCCGCCAGCGCGACTGTACAGCCAGCCAGGCTTTGCGGCAGGTCATCGCCGGCAAAACGTGGCAGATAATGCTCGTAAATGGCCTGTGGCACGCCATCAGGCTCGCCGTCGTGATGCGCATAGTGCATGCCCATAACGCCCTGGGTTTCAGGAAACTCCAGCACCATTTGGGTTGCCAGATCGGCTTTAGACAGCTTACCCGCACGCTGTGGAACAGCAGCGTCGATGCCAAGAAGTTCGGCGATCTTGCCGGCTATTTCAGAGATACGCTCCGATTTGTCCTTAACCGAGCCAAGCTGCTTCTGGAACAGCACAGAGGATAAGGCTTCGATACGCTGAGTAAGAGGAATCTTCTTATCGCTCTCAAAGAAGAACTGCGCATCAGCCAGGCGTGGGCGGACAACTTTTTCGTTGCCCTGAATGATTTGCTGCGGATCCTTGCTCTCAATATTGGTAATAAAGATAAAGGCCGGTAGCAAGTCGCCGTTTTGGTCGTGCAGCGGAAAGTAACGCTGATCGTCTTTCATGGTGACAATCAATGGCTCTTTTGGCACCGACAAAAAGCTGCTGTCGAAGCTCGCCGAGAGGGCAACAGGCCACTCAACCAAGGCTGTGACTTCATCCAGTAGCGCCTCGTCGGCGAGCACTTTGCCACCTAATTCTTGCGCCAGCTTATTAATGCCTTTCTCGATCCGCTCGCGACGACGGCTGAAGTCAGCTATAACCCAGGCCTTTTCCATGGTCTGCTCATAGTTATCGGCATGCTCAAGCCTGGTACCCTCGGGGCAGTGGAAGCGGTGGCCCTGCAGGTGGCTACCTGAAGATATCCCCAGAATTTCACCGGCAATCAGGTCAGTGCCATACAGCATAGTGACCGTGTGAACCGGCCGGATGAATTCTGCGGTTGAGTTACCCCAACGCATGGGCCGCGGAATAGGAAGGCGGTGCAAAGCTTGCTGTACCAACTCTGGTAACAGCGCGCTGAGTGACTGGCCTTTTACCTCGGCTTTATACAGCAACCATTCGCCTTTATCAGTGACCAGCCGTTCAGCATCGGCAACAGTGATGCCGTTTGAACGCGCCCAGCCTTCCGCCGCTTTGGTCGGATTGCCGTCGGCGTCAAAGGCTACATCAACCGCCGGGCCCCGTTTTTCCACAACTTTATCCGGTTGTTGAGCATCAAGTTTTTGGATTTGTACTGCCAGCCGGCGCGCAGAAGCAAAGCTACGCACTGTACCGAAGTTAAACTCCTGCTCTTTCAGCAATTGCACCAGGGCGTCGGTAAAGGCATCGCTCAGGCTCTTCAGCGCTTTTGGTGGCAGCTCTTCAGTGCCAATTTCTACCAGTAATGTATCCTGTCGCACGGGTTAAGATCCTTGCTCTACGAGTGGAAATCCAAGCGCTTCACGCGCCGCGTAGTAGGCTTCGGCACAGCCTTTTGCCATAGTCCGTACCCGCAGAATGTAGCGTTGCCGCTCAGTCACTGAAATGGCATGGCGGGCGTCGAGCAGGTTAAAGGCATGGGAAGCGCGCATGACCTGCTCATAAGCGGGCAGGGCAAGGTTATGTTCAAGCAAATGCAGACACTCACGCTCGCAGGCATCAAAGCGGTCAAACAGCACCGCGACATCGGCGTGTTCAAAGTTATAGGTCGACTGCTCCACTTCATTCTGATGGAACACATCGCCGTACAAAATAGTGCCGCGCGGGCCTTTGGTCCAGACCAGGTCGTAAATGCTATCGACACCCTGGATATACATCGCCAGCCGCTCAAGCCCGTAGGTAATCTCGCCGGCCACTGGCTTACACTCAAGACCGCCAACCTGCTGAAAGTAAGTAAACTGAGTTACTTCCATACCGTTTAACCACACTTCCCAACCCAGGCCCCAGGCGCCCAGGGTCGGCGATTCCCAGTTATCTTCAACAAAGCGGATATCATGCACCAGCGGGTCAAAACCAAGCAGCTTCAACGAACCCAGATAAAGATCCTGAATATCGCTCGGCGACGGCTTCAGAATCACCTGAAACTGATAATAGTGCTGCAACCGGTTCGGGTTCTCACCATAACGGCCATCGGTTGGGCGGCGGCACGGCTGCACGTAGGCAAAGCTTGCCGGCTCGGGGCCAACCGCGCGCAGAAAGGTCATCGGATGAAAGGTGCCTGCCCCCACTTCCATATCCAGTGGCTGCACCACGGCACAGCCTTGCTGGGCCCAGTAATCCTGCAGGGCCAGGATAAGACCCTGAAACGTCTTCACATCATAGCTCGCCATGCTCTTCTCTTGCTGCTTTTTAGGTCGAATTGGCGTAAATTATACCCTTTGTTTACGCGCGGTTACAGGACACCATGCAAAATGGCAGCGACAATTAAGCGATGCGGCTGGTGCGGCACCCATGCCGACTACATGCAGTACCACGATGAGGTATGGGGACGGCCGGTAACAGACAGTCGCGAGCTGTTTGAAAAGCTGTGCCTGGATGGCCAACAAGCGGGCCTGAGCTGGTTGACGGTGTTGCGTAAACAAGCCGGCTACCGCCAGGCATTCTGCGATTTTGACCCCGAGCGTATCCTCGCATTACCAGAGGAATATAAAGACGAACTGATGCAAAATGCCGGGATTATCCGTAATCGTCTGAAAATTGAGTCGATCTTCAAAAATGCCCGGGCGTATCTGAATTTGCAGGAGCAGGGCATCGCGTTTAATCAGTATCTGTGGCAATTCAGTGACGGGAAGCCGCGTATTTTCAGCCGCCAGCACAGCGGCGAGGTGCCCACCTCGGACGCGGTTTCTGATACCATGGCCAAAGCACTTAAAAAGGCCGGCTTCACTTTTGTCGGCACCACCATCTGTTATGCGTTTATGCAAGCGGTGGGCATGGTGAATGATCACCTGGTGGACTGTCACTGCTATCAGCCGGTAACGGATCAGATGCGAAATTTCACCCTTAATTCATACCCTTAACTATGAGAAAACCATGTTAGAGATTACCTTAGCCGATTATCAAAACCCCAAGCATCGGCAAGCCGTTGTAACTATGCTCGACGATTATGCCCGCGACCCTATGGGCGGTGGCACTGGGATACCCGAGGCAACGCGCCAGAATTTGGTCGATGAAATGGCAAAACGGGATTATGTGTTTTCGCTGCTGGCTTTCGTTGACGATGAACCGGTCGGGCTGGCCAACTGCGTGGAAGGTTTTTCAACCTTTGCCGCCAAGCCGGTAATGAACATTCACGACATCGCGGTAACGAAGCCGTTCCGGGGCCAGGGCATAGCGAAGCGCCTGTTAGAAGAAGTTGCGACTCTGGCTGAGTTCCGCGGCTGCTGTAAGCTGACGCTGGAAGTGCTGCAAGGGAATGAGCCGGCTAAAATTGCTTATGAAAAGTTTGGTTTTGCGCCTTACCAGCTTGACGAAGCTATGGGCAAAGCCGAGTTCTGGCAAAAGTCACTCTGATACCAGTTCAGGACGATTCGCCCTTGCGAATCAGATAGGTGTAGGGCGTCGCAGCTGTGGACGCCTGCACCAGCTCGTGATCCATGAAGCGGCAGAAGCTGGGAATATCCCGGGTGGTGGCCGGATCATCGGCAATCACCGCTAATAATTCACCCGGTGCCATGCGCCGGATGGCAACGCGGATCAGCATGACCGGCTCGGGGCAGCGTAGCCCGAGCGTGTCTAACTCAACATGGGCTTCAGGTTGTTGGGTGTCGGACATCAGCTTTATTCTCCAGCCAGTTCAGTTAAAAAAGCCGCGGCCAGTAAACCGGCAGCGGCTTTATTGTACTACTTATTGCGTTACTTATTGTACTATCAGTTCACGCGCTCGTAGACGGTGGCGATGCCCTGGCCCAGACCGATACACATGGTCGCCAGACCCAGGGTGGCATCACGCTCTTCCATCAGGTTAATAAGCGTGGTCGAGATCCGTGCACCGGAACAACCTAAGGGGTGACCCAGTGCAATCGCACCACCATTGAGGTTCACCTGGTCTTCCATCTGCTCATAAATTCCCAGCCCTTTCAGTACCGGCAGGGATTGCGCGGCAAAGGCTTCGTTCAGCTCAAACAGATCGATATCCTTGATATCTACGCCAGCACGTTTCAGTGCTTTTTTGGTAGCCGGAACTGGGCCATATCCCATAATCGATGGGTCACAACCGGCCACCGCCATACCCCGGATGCGTACGCGCGGCGTAAGCCCCAGTGCCTTGGCTTTATCAGCAGACATGATCAGTACGGCCGCAGCGCCATCAGACAAGGCTGAGGACGTACCGGCGGTGACGGTGCCGTTGGCCGGGTCAAATACCGGGCGCAATTGCGACAGCGCTTCGACCGTGGTTTCCGGGCGAATCACTTCGTCGTTTTTGATCATGCGTAGCACGCCATCGGCATCATGGCCTTCAATGGGCAGGATCTCTTTAGCAAAGCGGCCTTCAACCGTCGCCGCATGGGCGCGTTTGTGCGAGCGGGCGCCAAAGGCGTCCTGCGCGGCGCGATCCACATCAAATTTGCGGGCCAGCAGTTCAGCCGTCATGCCCATCATGCCGGCGGCACGCGCGACCGACTTGTTGAGGCCAGGATGAAAATCAATGCCGTGGTCCATCGGCACATGGCCCATGTGTTCTACGCCACCGGCAATAAAGATCTCTCCGTCGCCCGCCATAATGGCGCGGGTGGCATCGTGAATGGCCTGCATGGACGAACCGCACAAGCGGTTTACCGTGACAGCAGCCACATGGTGGGGGATACCCGCCAGTAAAGCCGCGTTACGGGCTACGTTGAAGCCTTGCTCCAGGGTTTGCTGCACGCAGCCCCAGTAGATGTCTTCAAGTTCGTTTACATCTACCTGCGGATTGCGTTCCAGCAAACCTTTCATCAGATGGGCAGACAAATCTTCAGCGCGCACATTGCGGAACACGCCGTTCTTAGAGCGCCCCATAGGGGTGCGGATACAGTCGACAATTACTACGTCTTTCATAAATTCCTCCGTTAGCTCTGCGCTGATTTAACCGGCCAGAT
>CAYWXF010000030.1:0-21919 GCA_964462025.1 uncultured Pseudomonas sp.
TAAGGTCAGTAGTTTACCATTATGTGACCGAATTTTGATCTTCTCTTTTCGGCTCAGTTGATCCCAGAGCTTCAGGCGGTTTGGCCAGTCCGTACCAGGAAAACATAGTACGGGTGCCCCGGGTGAAGTCATTCAGCACCAGGTACAGGCACGGAATCAGCAACAGGGTTATCACAGTGGCAAACAGAATACCGAATGCCAGTGACACCGCCATCGGAATAACCATCTTCGCCTGCAGGCTCTTTTCGAGCACAATCGGCAGCAGCCCGAAGAAAGTCGTCAGCGAGGTCAGTATGATGGCCCGGAACCGCGCGGCTCCCGCATCAACCACGGCTTTGCGCAGGCCGGTGCCGGCGCGCCGGGCCTGGTTGACATAGTCCACCATAACCAGCGAGTCGTTAACCACAACCCCGGCCAGCGCAATAATCCCGAACAAGCTCAGAATTGAGATCGGTAGCCCCAGAATCCAGTGACCAACCACCGCGCCGATCATGCCAAACGGAATAACCGACATAATAATCAACGGCTGACTATACGATTTCAGCGGTATCGCCATCAGCGCATAGATAGCAAAGAGCGCCAGCAGGAAGCCGATTGCCAGCGAGTTGGTCGCCTCAGCTTCGTCCTGTGAAGCACCTTCCAGTTTCGAGCCGACCGCAGGATATTTATCGAGAATTTCCTGTAGCCGCCCGCCCTGCACCTGACGCACGATTTCAAAAGGTTCAACCTGATCCTTATCAACCCGCGCCCGCACGTTCACTGACCGCTCGCGGTTAATCCGGGTGATGGTGTTGTAGCCTTGCGAAAACTCAATGTCAGCAAGCTCGGTAAAGGGCACCATGCCGCCATCTGCAGTGCGCAGCTTCATATCCTCGAGGTTACCAACCGACTGGCGCTCGGCCAGCGGATAGCGAACCATAACCCGCACTTCTTCATCGCCGCGCTGGATACGCTGGGCTTCCGCGCCATAAAACGCATAACGCACCTGGGTCGCCAGTTCTGACAAGGTGATGCCCAGCGCGTTAGCCAGCGGCTTGAGTTTAAGTACGATTTCATCGTTACCTTCACCGAAGGTATCTTCGATATCAAATACGCCCTCGTAGCCGCCCAGCACCTGCTTCAGCTCGCGTGACGCGGCGGCCAGCTGATCCAGATCTTCGCCGGTCAGCTGAAACTCAACGTCAAAGCCACTACCACCGCCGATACTGCCCTGGAAGTTCAGGTTTTTCACGCCGGCAATCTCAGGCACATTTTCGCGCCAGCGATTAACAATGGCAAAGCCGTCAACCTGCCGGTCTTCACCTTTCTTAAGTTCTGTCATCAAGCTGCCACCACCGGCACTGCTCATCCACATATTGGTGTGGCGCACAACGCCATCGCCTTCTTCGGCGGCAATTTCCGCGTCAACTTCCAGCAGCGCTTCATGAATGGTCTTCAGCGCCTGAATGGTCGCTTCTTCTGACGAGCCTGGCTGCATCTCAACCCGGGCCTGTACGAAGTCACTTGGGATATTCGGGAAGAATACCCAGCGCACCACACCACCGCTGATGAGCCCGATCATCAGGATAAACATCGCGATAAAAGTCGCCAGGGTGGTATAGCGATAATGCAGGCACTTTTTCAGGAACGGCATGTAATACCGCACCACAAAAACTTTCAGGCTGTCCGAGATCTTGTTGCGGGTACGCTGGAAGGCGTTCAGCTTCTCGCCGCGGCCACGGGAAAACTTCATGTTCGCGATGTGGGCCGGCAGGATTAACTTGGATTCAATCAGCGAGAACGCCAACGCCAGGATAACTACCAGCGCGATAGACTGCCAGATGGTTCCCATACCGCCATCAACCATAAGCATGGGAATAAAGGCGACCATGGTGGTCAGCACCCCGAAGGTGGCGGGAATCGCGACCCGTTTGGCCCCGGTAACCACGTTCGCCGTCGACTTACCGTTCTTCTCAATTTCCGAATAGGCGCTCTCACCTATCACTATGGCATCGTCCACCACGATACCCAGCACCAGGATAAATCCGAACAACGAGATCATGTTGATGGAGATCCCCATAATCGGCATCATGGCGATGGTACCCAGGAAGCAAATCGGAATACCGATCATGACCCAGAACGCCAGCCGCAACTGCAGGAACATCGATAACATCAGAAATACCAGCAAGCCCCCGCTGACCATGTTGCCCAGCATCAGGTCAAGACGATCCTGCAGGTAATAGGACGAATCCCCCCAGTGCGCTACGTTTACGTTCGGTGGTAACTCTTTTTGCTTGCGCTCAATATAATTACGGACAGTTTCTGCGGCAGCCAGATCGCTCTGATCGCCAACCGAGTTCACCCGCACGAAAGTCGCTGACTGGCCGTCAAACTGAGTGAAACGGCGACGCTCAATAAAACCATCTTTGACCTGGGCAATATCACCCAGGGTCAGGCGCGTGCCGTCTGGCCGGTTGATCAGCACAATCTTATCGAACTCAGCACCAACATAAGCCTGGTTACTGGCACGCAGCAGAATATCGCCGTTAGGCGTGCGGATTGAACCACCGGCCACGTCGATAGAGGTGCCCCGCACCGCGTTCACGATCTGCTGGAAGGTCAGGTTATAACGCTGCAGATCAGCCTCTGAAATTTCGATGGAAATCTCATAATCGCGATCACCGACCACATCAACTTTAGTGATACCTGATGCCTTCTTCAGATCATCACGAATGGATTTCGCCAGCTCTTTTTGCGCTACTTCACTGAGATCACCGTAAACGCTGATCCAGATCACCTGCCGCTGCGGTCGTGCCCGGTAAATATTCGGGCTTTCAATTTGCTGCGGAAAGTTCGGTATGGCATCGACCAGCATTTTGACTTCGTCCATGACGATTTGCGGGTCATAGTCACTTTGTACTTCAACCGAGACCGAACCACTGCCTTCGCGGGCGGTGGAGACAATGCGCTCGATGCCATCAACATCTTCAATGGCATCTTCAATCAGCACCAGTACGCCCTGCTCGACTTCCTGCGGAGCGGCACCGGGAAATGGCACCTGAATACTGATGGTGTTAAGTTCAACTTCAGGAAACATCTCTTTGCGGACCTGTGAAACCTGGAACAGGCCGGCAAAAATAATCAGAAACATTAACAGGTTGGCGGCAACCGTATTATTGGCCCACCAGGCAATAAGCCCCTTTTGCTCTGGCGGAACCGGAGCAGGCGGATTGGTCGGCAGATCAGGGCCTTTTGGTGTCGAATCACTCATAGGTCAGGCTCCTGATTAATTACTGCCGACAGCATCGCTGTCGTCAGCTTCATTGGTCGCGGTTTCCTGGTTTTCTTCCGGCAGCGGGTCGCCCGGCAGTCGTACCTTCATACCCACCAGCGCATTAGACAGCTGCGTCAGCACCACCTTGTCGCCAGGCTGCAGGCCTTCATCGACATATATCGTATTTGCTTCTGCCCGCACCACGTTGACATCACGCATGTTCAGGCGGCGCTCGTCATCTACTACCCAAAGTTTACCGGTAGTCGTCAACGCGTAACGTGGCAGGCTATACACCTGCTCAGCTTCTACGCCTTCAATATTCAGTTGCACAAAGCGGCCAAAGCGCAGCGGTGTTGCATGGGTCTGCCCGGCACGGTTGTACGGGTCTTTTACTTCAACCACGCCATAGATAACCCGGCTGGCCGGATCCAGCACGCCTTCCGTACGCACCAGGCGGCCCATCCAGCTGTGACGCTGGCCAGCGACATCCGAATAGAGTTCAACTTCAGGAAATTCATTAAGCTCAAGCGTATTGCCAATTTCCGGAAGGTTCAGGTAAGACACATCGCGGTCGCTTAGTGGCACGCGGACTTCGGCGATATTGGTACTCATGAGCTGACCAATCTGCGAATTCATTGAAACGAACTGGCCCAAATCAACATTTTTACTTTGCAGCAAGCCATCAAAAGGCGCTTTGATTTCAGTGCGTGCTAAGTCGCGCTCGGCTTTGGCAACGGCGGCTTCAGCTGACTGAACCGCTGCTACGGCACTGGCGACCTGTGGTTTACGCAAACCCAGATCCGGAATTTCGCCCATCTGCAGCGATTCCCATTCTTCTTTCGCGACCTGGGCGCGGGCACTCTCTTCGGCAAGATTAGAACGGGCCTGGGCAAGGTTTGCCTTCGCGCTCTGTACGGCAACACGATAGTCCGAAGGGTCTATCCGCAGCAGCACATCACCTTTTTTGAAAAAACCGCCGGCGACAAAATCATCGGCCATATCGATAACCTGCCCGCTTACCTGCGCGACCAGCGTAGTGCTGTTACGGGCTTCAACATTACCTTGCCCGGCCACCAGAAAATTGACGTCTTCAGGCTGCACCTTTTTGACCTCGACCAATACAGCCGGGCGGGTGGTTTCACGTTTGGGCGGTTCCGGGCGCAGGCTAGCTAAAACAACAACCAGCAAGATGGCAACCAGAATAATCGCGGGGGGTAACAAAACTCGTTTCTTAAAAGCCATTAGCAGCAATTCCGTTACAGGTTAAAGACACATATAGTATGAGGGATTAGAACCAAATAGCTAAGCGCCTTTGTGTTGCTATTTGTTTCAGCCGTTAAGAAGATAGCTTTCGCCCTCTTCGACTGCTCGTGGTGAACCGGCCAGCAGCACCACATCGTCTTCAGAAAAAGTGAAATCATCGTCGATTTCAGTCAGTTCTTCATCGTTCCTGCGCACTGATCTGATCTTCACCTTAATCTCATCCAGTTCCAGATCCCGCGGCTTCTTGTTCACGGCAAAGGCTTGTTCCGGCAGCGCGACGGCGTGCAGGAAAGTCAGCCGATCGATTTTTTCCGGATCCATATCCGTGGTTTCGCCCGGATAAAATCCGTGCATATCGCCGTAATGCTCGCGCCGCGCTTTATCCAGTTGCGACAGGATGCGGCGGATTGGAATGTCGCTGCGCCGCAGCACCTGAGAAACCAGCATCAGGCTTGCCTCCAGCGTATCCGGAACCACCTGGGTAGCACCTTCATCCATCATCACGCTGAGCTTGGCATCGTCGCGGCTACGCACGATAATCTCGGCCCGCTCGTTCAGCGAACGCACGGATTTAAGTACTTCAATGGCCCTGTCATCTTCGGCAAAGCTGATGATAATAAGCGTCGCCTGCTCAACATATACCGCCTTGAGGATATCCCGGCGCGCCGCATCGCCAAAGTAGACATTAGCTCCGCCCGCCTGAGCTTCCTGCACGCGCCGCGGGTCATGGTCAATGGCCAGATAGTCAATCTCTTCAGAATTCAAAAACCGGCTGACTGTCTGACCAACCCGGCCAAAGCCAAGAATCAGCACCCTGCTTGGTTTTTCCGGCGTGGGAATCGCGTCTTTAGGCAAATCTTCAGCTTTCTTACCGCGCCAGTTAAGCAGCGTTTTCACTATGGTGTTGTTGCGCTGAATAATTACCGGCGTCAGTGCCATACCAAATACGCCGATACCGACCAGCAGCGAAGCAAAGTCCGGCGGCAGCAATTGATAGGTTAAAGCCAGCGATACCAGCACAAAACCGAACTCGCCCATCTGGAACAGCATCAGGCCCGCGGCCCAGCTGTCCTCACGACGCTCGCCCATCAGGCCGGCCAGCCAGCGAATAACGACAAACTTCACCACCGCGATCACCAGCATCGCCAGGATCACCCAGTGCATATTGCGCAGAAATACATCCAGATTCAGCTGCATGCCCACAGTAATAAAGAACAGGCCCATCAGGATGTCACGAAATGGCCTGATATCCGCTTCCAACTGGTGCTTATACTTACTTTCACCCAGCATCATGCCCGCCAGAAAGGCGCCGAGCGCCATCGACAATCCGAACAGATGGGTCAGGCCGCCAGCTACCAACGCCACCAGCAGGGTTGCCAGTACAAATAGTTCATCGGTGCGCAGCCGCGCGATTTCTTTGAAAATATGGGGCAACACCCACTTGCCAATCGCCATCAGCAACACCACCACACCGGCACCTTTGAGTAGTGCCAGCCCCAGGCTTTCCCAGATGCTGACATCATTATTGGCCGCCAGCAGCGGAATAATGATCAGCATAGGAACTACCGCGAGATCCTGGAATAGCAGCACCGAAACCGTGACCTGACCTTTTTTGGTCGCCAGTTGTGAGCTTTCTGCCAGCTGCTTGATGACCACGGCGGTAGACGAAAGCGCGATGGTACCGCCGACGACGAACGCCGCAGCCCAGTCATCCAGCAGCAGCACTGCCAACAGCGCAAATAAAATGGTACAGATAACGACCTGACCCGCTCCCAGTCCGAATACCAGCTTGCGCATGGCGATCATCTTTGGCAGCGAGAACTCAAGTCCGAGGGAAAACAGCAGCAGAACCACGCCCAGTTCCGCCACAAAGTGATACTCGTTGGGGTCGGCAATCCAGCCCGTTACATAGGGCCCGGCGATAAGGCCGGCCGCCAGATAGGCCAGAATAGCCGGTAAGCGCACCCGGCGAAATCCCCATACCAACACGACCGCCAGGGCCAGCAGCAAAAGTACGTCTGTAAATCCGCTATTCACTTAAGCATCCTTCTTAGTGGTCCCACGCAACAAGTACAGGCCGCCGCAAATCAGCGACAGACCCAGCAGCGTTGTCAGGTAAATTACCTCTCCCAATATAAAGTAGATTAGGATCAATGACAAAAACGGACTCAGGAATATGAGGGCTGACACCTGGCTGGTCTTGCTGGCAGTGCGCATCGCCGTCAGCCAAATCAGGAAGGTCAGACCCATTTCGAAAATACCCACGTAAATACCGGCCACCAGCCCCTGCCAGGCCGGCATCCAGGGCTCGGGCCACAGCAATGCTGCCGCCAGCAGCCACACCACACCCCAGAAGAAGCACCAGAACAGGGCGATGACCGGCTGGTCGTGGTTACGGGTATTGATAAGCCAGTAACCGGCCCACAATAAGGTACTCAACAGCGCCAGGCCAACGCCTGACCAGTTGGTCTGAGCCAGATCCCAGCGGCCACCGGTAGCAATCAGGGCCACGCCACAATAAGCGATCAACATAGCCAGCAGCTCTCGCCCCGACAGTTTTTGCTTAAGAATGGGCACCGCCAGCAACGCCATGGTGATCGCCCAGGTGTAGTTAATGGCCTGTGCCTGCTGGGCTGGCAGCTGGTTGTAGGCCATAAACAATATCCAGTAATAGGCAAAAGGATTAATAAACCCCTGCAGGCAGTAAAAACCGGTATGTATGCGCGCCACCGCGATGGTCTGGGACCATTTGCCCTGCACGCTGATGACGACCGCGAAAAATACCAGACTGGTGAGCGCGGCAATAAACAGTAGTTGTCTTGGCGTGAGATAGATTAACGCCAGCTTAAAGGCCGTTGCGACTGTAGCCCAGAGCAATACAGCCAGTAAGCCATACAGGATCGCTCTGCGCTGATTGATCATCGGTAACTGAGCTCTAAAGTGCGATCACGCCGCCGGGTGACGGTGTAGCGGCCCCAACTGACCGCAGGGCTGGCATCGTTGGTGGTCAGCAACATCTGGGTACGTAATTGCTCCAGTTGCGCGTATGAGGGCATAGAGGCGTTCCGGCGCGCCAGCCAGAATCGCAGTGCGGCACGTTGCAACTGCGGCGACGCCTGCTCCAGCGGCTTGCTCTGCAGATTGCCGTCGGCGTCCAGCATGGGCTCAACCTGCACGCTGAGTAACTCGTCCAGCAGTTGCTGCTGTTCTGCGCACAAGGACGCACTGCGCAGCACGGCTTCACCAAACTGCGGCCAGCGCTGTTCCAGCAATGGCACCACCTGATGACGTAAAAAGTTACGATCGATACTGGTGTCAAAGTTGGTCTCGTCTTCAATCCAGAACAACTGATGCTGTTCGGCATAACGATAAATTTCAGCTTTGCTAATCCGCAGCAATGGTCGAATCCACTGTTGCTGATGCTGTCCGGACGCCGCGGTAGCCATTGCCGACAGGCCTTTGGGCCCACTGCCCCGCTTAAGCTGCAGTAAGAAGGTTTCAATTTGATCGTTACGGTGCTGGCCCAGCAAAAACACCGCGTCGGGCTTCGCCAGTTCCGCCATGCGGGCATAGCGCGCTTCGCGGCCCGCCGCCTCTTTGCTTATCCGGCTGCCCGACGGTACCGCCAGCACTTCGGTATACAAGGGGAATTGCCGCCGGGCACAGTCATCCACCAGGCCCTGAGCCCATTCGCCTGAAGCTGGATGAAACTGATGGTCAAGATGAATTGCGAGGTATTCGTACTGCGGATGTTCGCGGCGATAGCGATCCAGTAAATCAAGAACGGTCTGTGAATCCGCGCCGCCACCCAGGCAGGCAACCAGTTGCCGGCCTGGCTTCAGCTCAAGACAACTGAGGCTCTGTGTGAGTACGGGATAGAGATCGCACAGAGGCTGCTCAGTGGCCATAACAGAATCAGCAGTAACCGAACGACATCAGTTTCTGGTAGCGCTGATACAGCAGGCTGCTCTTATCAAGTTTCTCAAGCTTTCCTAAATCGGACAAAATTTGCTTTTTCAGACGCTTCGCCATCTCGGGATGATCGCGATGCGCGCCGCCCAGCGGCTCTTTGATAATGGCATCAATCAGCCCCAGCTCCAGGCTGCGGTCAGCGGTTACGCCCATAGCTTCGGCCGCCAATTCGGCCTTCGCGGCACTTTTCCAGAGAATCGACGCACAACCCTCAGGTGAGATAACGGAATAGGTGCTGTACTGCAGCATGTTCACTTTATCACCCACGCCAATCGCCAGCGCACCACCGGAACCGCCCTCACCAATAACGGTACAAACGATAGGCACAGTCAGACGCGCCATCACTTTCAGGTTACGGGCAATCGCTTCCGACTGGCCCCGCTCTTCCGCACCGATGCCCGGATAAGCGCCGGGGGTGTCGATGAAGGTTACGATAGGTAGCTTAAAGCGTTCGGCCATTTCCATCAGGCGCAGGGCTTTACGATAGCCTTCAGGCTTTGGCATACCAAAGTTACGTTTGATTTTTTCTTTGGTCTCACGGCCTTTCTGGTGACCAATAACCATCACCGGCTGGCCATCCAGCCGCGCCGTACCGCCCACAATGGCACGGTCATTAGCAAAGGTCCGGTCGCCGGCAAGTTCGTCAAAATCGGTAAACATATGCTCGATATAATCCAGCGTATACGGACGCTCCGGGTGACGCGCCAGTTGGGCAACCTGCCAGGCGCCCAGATCACCGAAAATCTTTTTGATGAGCTGTTCACGCTTTTGCTGCAGCGTGCGGACTTCATCCTCAACATTGATATCAAAATCGCCTTTCGCACTAACAGACTTTAGTTCTTCGATTTGCGCCTGTAGCTCAGCAATAGGCTTTTCAAAATCTAAAAATTGCAGACTCATTATGGCTCCCGTTTGCCATTAAAATTCTAAAGAAACATGTTTCTTACCAAGTTGGACTTCCAACTCGTGCAATAATTCATCAGCCGGCGTTACATGCCATTCTGTGGCGGCCTTATATTCCGCGCTCACATCGTCACGTACGTAGCACAGACGCAACGGGCATGTTCCCTGCCTGTAAGGTGCCAGCAGCTGGGTCAGCTGTTTCAGTCCGGCGCCTTCTAATTGTTCGGGGCGCAGCGTCAGCTTTAATGCTTTGGCATATTGCTCGCGCATGCCGGTGATGGTCATGACTTCGCGCGCGGACATTGTATTGCCCCCGGAGTAATCATCAAAGCTGACCTCTCCTTTCACTACCAATATCTTGTCTTTTACCAGCAATTCATAGTGATTTTCATAGTCTTGCGCAAAAAATCGTACATCCAGCCGCGCCGTTTTATCGTCCAGCGTAACAATTGCCCAGCGGTGCCCTTTTTTGTTCACCAGGGTACGCACGTCAATCACCAGACCGGCCACCGTCGTTACCTGATCCCGACCGGTTGGTTTTACCTCGGCCAGGGTGCCGGCAACATAATTACGCAACTCGGCACGGTAGCGATTTATCGGATGTCCCGTCAAGTATAGCCCAAGGGTTTCACGTTCGCCTTCCAGCCATTGCGCTTCGGGCCATGGCGTAACTTTTACGAATTCGTGTTCAATCTCGTCGTTGTCGTTGGAAGTTGTTAGTACCCCAAACAAATCGGTCTGGCCGATCTCTTCAGCACGCGCATGTTGCTCGGCCTGGCGCATGGCTTTATCCATGGTTGCCATTAAGGCTGCACGGTGCGGGCCAAGGTTATCCATAGCGCCGCCCTTGATTAGTTTCTCGAGCACCCGCCGGTTCAGCCGCTTCAGATCCACCCGACAGCAGAAATCAAATAAATCGGTAAAGGGTCCGCCTTCATTCCGGGCTTCCAGAATGGCTTCGATCGGCGCTTCTCCCACGCCTTTGATCGCGCCAATTCCGTAGATAATCTGCTGGTCCGCGTCGACGGTAAACTTGTACTGGCCTTTATTCACATCCGGCGGCAACAGGGTCAGCCCCATTTGCTCGCATTCATCCACCAGGGTCACAATCTTATCGGTATTGTCCATATCCGCCGACATAACAGCGGCCATGAACTGCGCCGGATAGTGGGTTTTCATCCACAGCGTCTGGTAAGAAACCAGAGCATAGGCGGCAGAATGCGACTTATTAAAGCCGTATCCGGCAAACTTCTCTACCAGATCGAAGATTTTAACCGCAAGTTCCGGGTCAATCCCGTTATCTTTTGCGCCTTCTTCAAATACCGCCCGCTGTTTGGCCATTTCTTCAGGCTTTTTCTTACCCATAGCGCGGCGTAGCAAGTCGGCACCGCCCAGCGAGTAGCCTGCCAGCACCTGAGCGATTTGCATTACCTGTTCCTGGTACAGGATAACCCCGTAGGTCGGTTCCAGAATGGGCTTGAGCAATTCGTGCTGGTAGTCTTTATCAGGATAACTAATGGCTTCACGGCCATGTTTACGGTCGATAAAGTTTTCGACCATGCCTGACTGCAGCGGGCCGGGCCGGAACAAGGCAACCAGTGCGATAATATCTTCGAAGCTGTCCGGCTTCAGCTTTTTGATCAGCTCTTTCATGCCGCGCGATTCAAGCTGAAATACCGCAGTGGTTTTCCCCGTTTTCAGTAGCCTGAAGCACTCAGGATCCTGCAACGGGATATCCTCGATATAGATGGGGTCAGCCCCCTCTTTCGCGCGGTTGGCGTTGATCATGTCCAGCGCCCACTGAATAATCGTCAGGGTGCGCAGTCCCAGGAAGTCGAACTTGACCAGGCCAGCGGCTTCCACATCGTTTTTATCGAACTGGGTGACCGGCTGCTTGCCTTCATCGTCGCAGTACAGCGGCGAATAATCGGTAATTTTAGTCGGGGCAATAACCACGCCGCCGGCGTGCTTACCCGCGTTGCGAGTCACACCTTCAAGTATGCGCGCCATATCAATCAGGTCGCGGACATCTTCATCCTGTTCATACATTTCGACCAGGCGCGGCTCAACCTCAAAGGCTTTTTCCAGAGTCATGCCCGGATCCGGCGGCACCAACTTAGTGATCTTGTCGACAAAACCGTAAGGATGCCCCAGCACCCGGCCAACGTCGCGAATTGCCGCTTTGGCCGCCATGGTACCGAAGGTAATAATCTGGCTGACCGCTTCGCGGCCATATAAATCAGCCACGTGATCGATCACTTCGTCGCGGCGATCCATACAGAAATCGATATCGAAATCCGGCATAGACACCCGCTCTGGGTTAAGAAAACGTTCGAATAGCAGGTCGAGTTCCAGCGGATCCAGATCGGTGATCTTCAACGCATAGGCCACCAGTGAGCCGGCACCTGAACCCCGGCCCGGACCTACCGGAATACCGTTATCTTTCGACCACTGGATAAATTCCATTACGATCAAAAAGTAACCCGGGAACCCCATCTGGTTAATGACGTCGAGCTCAATCGCTAAGCGCTCGTCATATTCTTTACGCTTTTCAGCACGCTCTGCGGCATCGGGGAACAACTTCTGCAGCCGCACCTCAAGGCCTTCGCGCGACTTTTTAATCAGGTAGTCGCCCGGCGACATACCGCCGGTCGGGAATTCCGGTAACACCGGCGTATCCAGTTGTACGGTTACGTTACAGCGCTTTGCTATTTCGACTGTATTAGCCAGCGCTTCAGGAATATCCTTAAACAGCTCGGCCATTTCTTCCGGGCTCTTCAGATATTGCTGATCACTGTATCTTTTCGGGCGGCGCTTATCGTCCAGGGTAAAGCTGTCATGCACCGCCACCCGCACCTCGTGGGCATGGAAGTTCTCGGGTTGCAGGAACACCACTTCGTTGGTGGCTACCACCGGGGTACCGGTTTTGGCCGCCAGTTTTACTGCCGCGTGAATATAGTCATCTTCGCCGGCCCGTCCTGTACGAATCAGCTCCAGGTAAAAGCGATCAGGAAAGTGCGTGCGATAAAACTCCAACGCCGCTTCGGCTTCATCTTCATGATGGCTAAGCAACTGACGGCCAATATCGCCCTCGCGGCCACCGCTAAGCAGTATCAGGCCATTGCTATGGTCCGCCAGCCAGGGCCGGTCAACGCACGGCTTACCCTGCCGGTGACCGGCCAGGTAACCACGTGAAATTAACTGGGTAAGTTGCTGATAACCGTCGTTGTTCATAGCCAGTGCCGTCAGGCGGCTTGGCGGTTCATCGGGTTGCTCCGGATCAAGTACCCACAAGTCACAGCCGACAATAGGTTTCAGGCCAAGCTTATGGGTGGTCCGGTAAAATCGCACCAAACCGCAGAGGTTCATCTGGTCGGTAATTGCCAGGGCCGGCATATTGCGTGTAGCAGTCGCCTCACAGATCGGACCCACCTTATTCAGGCCATCGATCATTGAAAAATCGCTATGTACCCGAAGATGGATAAACTGTGGTTCTGTGGTTGCGGCCTGAAACGTCATAAGCTTCTGATTCGTCTTTTTATGAGTTAGCCGTATTGTGCCTCAGCCCGAGCAAATTGTCATGCCGAGTATTGCGGCTTCTGACTAGCACTCTTAACGCAATTACGGCTATAGTACTTAGCGTTATCACAGATAAAAAGGGCGTATATTATGTCGATCGGCAAACAACTGGCAGGTCTTATTGGCTGGCTCGTTCTGGTTTATATCGCTGCTGCAATTGGCGGTTTTGGTTCAGCCAATGCACCGGTATTTTATCGTGAATTGACAATGCCCGGCTGGGCGCCGCCAGCCTGGCTGTTCGGTCCGGTCTGGACTGCACTCTACACCATGATGGGTGTGGCCGCCTGGCTGGTCTGGCGACAACAAGGCTATGAGGGTGCCGCCCGGCCCGCGCTGAAGATATTTATCATTCAGTTAGCCCTTAATGCGCTCTGGAGCTGGTTGTTCTTTGGCTTGTATCTGGGCTTAATCGCCTTTATTGAAATAATCGCGCTGTGGGCCTTTATTCTGGCGACTATTATTCTGTTCTGGCGGCAGCGCAAAGCTGCAGCCCTGCTATTGGTGCCCTATTTTGTCTGGGTGACTTTTGCAGCGGCACTGAGCTATCGGATCTGGCAACTGAATCCTGAAGTACTTTAACGAGGAGTTATTATGCCAACGATTATTCCGGGCATTTACCGGCATTTTAAAGGTAAGGATTACGAGGTTATCGGGGTCGCACGCCATTCCGAAACCGAAGAGGATATGGTGGTGTACCGACCGCTGGATGACAACAAGGGTAAAGGTGATCTCTGGGTGCGACCACTTGAGATGTTTACTGAAATGGTTGAGCACCAGGGCATGTACACCCAGCGTTTCCGCTTAACTAAGTCCTGAGCCCGGGCAGTACGGGTTACCCCGGAAAACTGGTTTTTTCACGATCACCTCCTATACTTTGACATGAACATTCGAAGCAAGGAGGAACAAACGTATGATTCGTTTAGCTTTAGTTGCGGGATTCACACTTATCTTATTCGGCTGCACGAATACCAGTCAGCCTGATCCGGACATCAGCGCATCACCTATGGTAAGTGGTGAATGGTACTGCGTTTCTAAAAGTGGTGTCGGTGGTGGCAGAGTTTATGAGGCTACCGGCATGGACCGCGAAGATACCGAAGCGGCTGCTATGGAACGCTGTAACGAACATTATCAGGCCTGCACTGCACCGCAGTGCGTACAACGGTGATAATGATGCGTACC
Source organism: uncultured Pseudomonas sp. (assembly GCA_964462025.1). Taxonomy (GTDB): domain Bacteria; phylum Pseudomonadota; class Gammaproteobacteria; order Enterobacterales; family Alteromonadaceae; genus Pseudidiomarina. The sequence goes on from CAYWXF010000030.1 coordinate 14,150, forward strand.
ATGTTAATAAGCGGGCTCGCCCTATTGCTGGCGGGCTGCGCTGGTGGCGCCAATGATTCTGCTGATGAGCCGGCACCGGCTGACGTAACCGGTTACTGGCACTGTTATTCCACCAGTGCCTCAGGTATGACAGTTGAAGCCAGCGATACCGTTCGTTCGCTGGCGGCGCATAACGCCTATCAGCGGTGTGAGCGCACCTATCAGGGGTGTTCACTGGCAGAATGTATCCAGCGCTAGTACTTCGCCGCTAGTACCTTTCCGAAGCCGGGTTAGTCAATAACCCGGTTTCGGCATACATGGCCCATAGCGTCCTCAGGAGTCCAGAAGGTCTCAATGGCAGCGCCCCTTTCGTTTACCCAGGCTTTCCAGCTGTCATCGCTTCTCAGTTCAATATAACCCACTTCATCACCGTTACTGTCAAGCACCAGAAATTTACCCGGTGTTTCCGCTTTTAATTCGCAGGTATCGGTTACCGCCATGGCAGAACCACTAAGGGTTACAACGCCCGCCAGAAAAAAACTCATTATTAACTTCATATTACCTCCTTAACCGTTGCCCATGCCTTGCTTAGGGCCTTTTTTAATGCGTGGAATTTCCTCAACCCGGGGCTCGGTATCGTCACGATGCTCGTAGCCGTACTTGCCTTTATCTGACTCTTTATGCTCACCAATATACGCATCAATACCATCTTCGCGGATGGCCGATTTTGCTTCAGCTAAGGCTTCTTCGTCCGACTCAAACTCATCTTCCCACATGGTTGAGTTGTTGCCTTCATCAACGATTTCCAGAATCCAGCCACCTTCATCGCCCCGGTAAATATCAATCTCCACCGTCTTATCATCGACAGTAACCTTCTGGGTCAACGGGCTTTGTTCCGGTTCTTTATCAGACATTTACTTCTCCTTGATTAAGCAATTCATTACATATAATTCAGTCTAGCCTGTCAGGTACAGAACCACCAGCGGCACCAGGAAGAACACTAAAACCAGCACTTCAAAAATACCTAACAAAGCATAATGCAAGGCATCAAAAGTTTCTCTGGTCATGCTAAACCAGCGATTATGCAGGCGGTATAGCCAGCGGTGGCCAAACACAAAGAAACCAAACCAGATCAGCAACAATGCGTAGTGCCCAATCACGCACCACAGCAAAAAGCTCCGTACATCGGTCAGTTCAATTGATTGCTCCATATGAACCTCCTGGCGAACTAAAAGTTACAGTTCTCTTAAGCGTAGCTGATGCCGTCAGGACGCGCACAAAAAAAGGCGAAGCAGAGCTTCGCCTTTTCACAAACCGATTTTATCTTTGGCGCGCTTACAGGCTTGCCAGGATATCGTTCAGTAAATCACAAGGGCGCATGGCTTTAGAAACCAGCGTTGGGTTCGGGTTGTAGTAACCACCGATATCCACTGGCTGCCCCTGGATTTCATTCAATTCATTAATGATGGCGTCTTCATTTTCATTGAACTGTTTTGCCAGTTTGCTGAAGCGTTCCGCCAGCGCGCTATCCTTGGTTTGCTGCGACAGTGCTTCGGCCCAGTACATTGCCAGGTAGAAGTGGCTGCCCCGGTTATCCAACTCACCCGCTTTACGCGACGGCGACTTGTCGTTTTCCAGGAATTTAGCCGTGGCATCATCAAGCGTATCGGCCAGAATCTGCGCCCGATCATTGTTCATGCGCTCAGCCATGTGCTCTAGTGACGCCGCCAGGGCCAGAAACTCGCCCAGCGAATCCCAGCGCAGGTGGTTTTCTTCCACAAACTGCTGCACGTGTTTTGGCGCAGAACCGCCGGCGCCGGTTTCAAACAAGCCACCACCATTCATTAACGGCACAATTGACAGCATCTTGGCGCTGGTACCCAGTTCCAGAATCGGGAATAAATCCGTCAGGTAATCGCGCAGTACGTTACCGGTTACAGAAATTGTATCTTTACCGTCTTTCAGACGCTGCAGGGTATGACGGGTCGCTTCGACCGGTGACAGAATGCGGATATCCAGACCTTCGATATCGTGATCCTGCAGGTAGCTTTTTACCTTGGCAATCAGCTGGGCGTCGTGCGCACGGTTGCTGTCCAGCCAGAATACCGCTGGCATACCACTTGAGCGCGAACGGTTCACGGCCAGTTTCACCCAGTCACGAATCGGCTCGTCTTTAACCTGACACATGCGCCAGATATCACCTTTCTCGACGTCGTGTTTAAAAATCACTTCGTCTTTGGAGTTCAGCACTTTCACCGTGCCGTGCGCAGGAATTTCGAAGGTTTTGTCGTGCGAACCATATTCTTCGGCTTTTTGTGCCATCAGACCAACGTTAGGGCAGGTTCCCATGGTCGATGGATCGAAAGCGCCATGCTCTTTACAGAAATCAATCGTTTCCTGATACACACCGGCATAGCAACGATCCGGAATCATGGCCTTGGTATCCTGACGCTTACCGTCACGATTCCACATTTTGCCCGAGTCACGAATCATTGCCGGCATGGATGCATCAATAATCACATCACTTGGAACGTGCAGGTTGGTGATGCCTTTATCAGAGTTCACCATCGCCAGTTCAGGCTGCTTAGCAAAGACGTCGTTAATATCATTTTCGATTTCTTTGCGATGGTCTTCTGGTAATTCTTTGATCTTCGATTCGATATCACCAAAACCGTTGGTTACATCAACACCTAGCTTTTTGAAGGTCTCGCCGTGCTTCGCAAACAGGTCGCGGAAATAAACTTTCACCGCGTGACCGAACATGATGGGATCAGAAACTTTCATCATGGTCGCTTTCAAGTGCAGCGACAGTAGTACGCCCTCTTCTTTAGCGCGGTTGGTTTCTTTCACGTAGAAATCTTCCAGCCGGGCTGTGTTCATAACCGCCGCATCAATTACTTCGCCGGCCAGCACTTTCACGCCTTCTTTGAGTACGGTCTGGCTTTCTGGTGTATTCAGGACAATTTTCAGGGTGTCGCTGTTCACCATAGTAGTTGACTGCTCACTACCGTAAAAATCGCCGTGGTTCATATGTGCCACGTGAGTTTTTGAGTCTTTGCTCCACTGCCCCATACGGTGCGGGTGCTTTTTCACGTAGTTTTTAACCGATGCAGGTGCGCGGCGGTCTGAATTACCTTCCCGCAGTACCGGGTTAACCGCACTACCTTTAATTTTGTCGTAACGCGACTTGGCGAAGCGTTCTTCGTCAGTTTTTGGATCAAACGGATAGTCAGGAAGATTATAGCCCTGGTTTTGCAGTTCTTTGATGGCGGCAACCATCTGCGGAATAGAAGCACTGATATTTGGCAACTTAATAATATTGGCTTCAGGAGTCTTCGCCATTTCGCCGAGTTCCGCCAACGCGTCATTGATGCGCTGATCTTCTTTCAGGTTCTCAGGGAAGTTCGCAATAATCCGGCCTGCCAGCGAGATATCCCGGGTTTCGACGGAAACGCCGGCCGCTTTAGTAAAGGCCTGGATAACGGGCAACAATGAATACGTCGCTAAGCGCGGGGCTTCATCGGTTTCGGTATAAATAATCTTTGAACCATCGTTCGACATAGTTGTTCCTATTCTTAAGTTCAGAATGATAAAAGGCTTCAAAAAGTGGTGCAGATTATAGCAGGAAGCAGACGCAGGCACTAGTCAGGGGTGGCTCAGGGCATGAGCAGGCGGTGTCAGCCCCCTTCTTCAGGGGCTGCTTCAGGCAGCTCAGGATCGAGCCTGCCGCCGGGCGTGATATACTGGCTATCTGGTAGTAATTCTTCAACGTATTCAATAAAGTGCCCCGCTTCGGTGCCACGCCCATCGGTCATGACGATATGTAACCGGCGCAGGTATTCTTCACTCGCTTCCATTTCACCGAGCTGCCGCGCGTAATTCACTCCCAGGTACAAATACTGGGCGCGTTTGGCCAGGTCTAAATCAGGCTGCACCAGTATCTCTTCAATAGTAGCAAAAGCCTCAGCGCGATAACGATTTGCTGTTTCATAGTCTTTGACGCTCTGGTACTGACGAGCCAGCACCCGGTTGATGATATTCTGATAGTCCAGGTCTTTATCACGCAGCGCATAGAGCGCATCCAACCGCGCCAGTTTGTCCTCCCGGCTCACCGGGGTAATCGGGTGGGTGTCCAGAAAGGCTTTGATTCGTAATACTTCATCCGGGCTTAACCCAAAGTCGCCGATAAGCGCCATGAATCCGGATTTTTCGCAGTGCCAGATCCCTTCAACATCAATCAGCGGCCAGAACACCTGATCATATTTGGATTCCCAGTGGTAGATATAACCGCCATAACTGATTGGCTCCCGCACTTTACAGGTTTCACCTGGTAATATGGGGTCAGCGACTTCGCGCTCACCCCAGGTTGTGCTGTAGGCCGCGCTCGTTAATGCCAGAGATCCCACAAACATCAGAATTAATTTGGTTTTCATTCGAAACCTGCCGCTGAAAGCATTTCATCAACTAAAAAGTGGCATTGCTGATAAATTCCGAACAATGGATTATCCGGATCGATCGGCTTCTTCATTGCCAGCGCATATTCGAAGGCTTCAACTGAAGCCAGCAGTTCACCCAGTTCGCCTTTGTTATGCAGTACCGCATCACGAACGGCTTCAGTAATATTCAGCTTACTGACAAATTCTTTGGTCTTAACACCCAGCAGCGTATCCGTTCCTGACAACAGGCCGACCAGAAAAGCCGGACCCGCCAGCCGCTGGTCAGCAATATTGAGTTGCATCAGTTCGCTACACATATAAGCACGGGTAAGCACCAGTTTGGCTTTCACCGGCGTGGTGCTCTGCAACGAGATAATCAGCAGTACCCATTTGCGCAGGGGCTCAAGCCCTAACATCATTACGACTTCTTTCAGCGATTCGATGCGTCGGCGCGCCGCATAATACGGGCTATTGGCGATGCGCAGTAAATTAACCACCAGCAGTGGGTCGGTAGATAAGGCACCCACCAGATCATAAAGATCAGGCTCTTCTGCGAATAAATGTTCGATTACAAATGTTAACTGGCTGGCTGCAGAGGGCACCCGTGTGCCTTCAATGACTATCGGACGTGCCAGATAGAATCCCTGAAAGAGATCAAAACCGAGCTCGCGGTATTCGTTATAGGTTTGCTCATCTTCAACCCGTTCGGCCAGCCACTGCACGGGTAAATGACGGAGGTTTTCAAAATGGACTCTGACTTCGTCGATACTGATCAGGCTGATGTCGACTTTGATAACCGATGCCAGGCGAATCAGTGGTTCCCACTCAGGTTCGAAGGCAAAGTCATCCAGCGCAAACTGAAATCCTTCCCGAACCCAGGATTCGATTGCCGCCACTATTTCGGGCGTCGGGCGAATGCGTTCCACCAGTTCAATCATCACGTCTTTTGGATTTAAGGGCAGGAATGAGCCCGACATCAGAAAGTCGGTCGCTACATTGATAAATACCGGCTTCTTAAAATGCTCGACATGTTCGACAATACCGGTGCAGAGATTAAACAGCACTTCACTGGTTGCCTGACTATCGCCTACCTCCAGCGCTGTTATGCCATTCTCATGACGATACAGGAGTTCGTGGGCAACTATCCGCTGTCGGTTATCATATATAGGCTGTGCCGCAAATAACGTCTCTGCCATTTGTTAAATTCCTAACTCCATTTAATCTTTACATTTTTATATCACTGTTCAGACAAACAAAAAAGGGGGCTGACACCATCAAATCGGTGTCAGCCCCCTATTCTTTCTTTTTTTTGCTAATTAGTCGATTTTAGGTGGTGTCAGACCACGACGTTCCAGCAAGGCTTCCACTGATGGCTCCTGGCCGCGGAAGTTAATGTACTGTTTCATCGGATCGATACTGTTACCTTTCGACAGAATGGCTTCACGGAATGCCTGGCCATTTTCGATAGTCAGGCCGCCACGCTCACCGAGGTAAGCGAAAGCATCTGCCGCCAGCACTTCAGACCACATGTAAGCGTAGTATCCGGCTGAGTAACCGCCTGCAAATACGTGAGCGAAATAAGTTGATTTGTAGCGCGGCGGAACGGCTTCAACATCAACACCATTACGCTCCAGGGCTGCTTCTTCGAACGCCAGTACATCATCAATCTTAGCCGCATCTGCTGATAAGGTGTGGTATTCCAGATCCAGCAAAGCTGATGAGATGTATTCCAGGGTGTCAAAACCCATGTTGAAGTTTTTCGCGGCCATTACCTTAGCCAATAATTCTTCAGGAATAATTTCACCGGTTTCATGATGACGCGCGTAGTTCGCCATAACTTTTGGATGCATGGTCCAGTCTTCCTGGAAGGTTGACGGGAATTCAACGTAGTCACGCGATACTGAAGTACCTGCCAGCGACGGATATTTCACGTCTGAGAACAAACCGTGTAAGGCATGGCCTACTTCATGGAACATGGTGCTAACTTCATCAAAGCTCAGTAAGGTCGGCTCACCATCCGGGGCTTTTTTGATGTTCATGTTGTTCAGGATAACGGGTTTGGTATCCAGCAGGTGTGACTGGCTGACAAAAGAACTCATCCAGGCACCGCCGCGCTTACCATCACGGGTATACCAGTCGGTGTAGAACAAGCCCAGCGTCGAGCCATCAACGTCTTTTACTTCATAAACAAATACGTCATCGGCATAAACCGGGATATCATCGCGCTGATGGAAAGTGATACCAAACAGCTGGTTCATAGCGAAAAACACGCCGTCTTCAACCACGCGATTAATCTCGAAGTATTGCTTCACTTCGTCTGAATCGATAGCGTACTGGTCTTCACGAACTTTCTCAGCGTAAAACGCCCAGTCCCACGGCTTCACTTCAAAATCGCCACCTTCTGCTTCAATCATTTCCTGAATCGCGGCCTGCTCTTTAGCAACATTACTGACTACTGCCGGCACCAGGTCACGCAACATATCTTGCGCTGCAGTTGGTGTTTTAGCCATGCTGGTATCCAGCACATACAAGCCCCAATTGTCATAACCCAGCAGTTTCGCTTTCTGGGCACGCAGTTCACTTAAGCGCGAGACCAGCGGACGGTTATCGGTTTCAGTGTTACCGGTACCGCGGTTTGCCGAAGCTTCCCAGATACGCTGACGCAGTTCACGGTTTTCCAGTGACTGTAAGATCGGCTGACGGGTGGTGTTGGTCAGCTTGATAACGTACTTGCCTTCCATGCCTTCAGCTTTTGCGGTTTCTGCCAGACGGGCAATTTCGCTGTCGCTCAGGCCAGCCAGTTCGGCTTTATCGTCAACCACGATCAGGTTCTCACCAACCAGTTTCATCAGGTTGCGCTGGAATTCTGTAGTCAGTGATGACAACTCGGCGTTTAATTCGCGGATTTCAGCCTGGGCTTCATCAGAAAGCTGAGCGCCGGCGCGGACGAAATCATTGTAAGTTTCTTCAACCAGACGCAGATCTTCACCTTCGAGCATCATACGGTTGTCATAAATCGCCTGTACGCGGGCAAACAAGTCAGCGTTCAGCATGATGTTATCGCGGTGACGGGCCATTTTCGGCGCCAGTTCACCTTGTAAATCGCGGATATCATCATTGCTGTTTGAACCAGCTAAGTTATAGAAAACAGAAGATACGCGGCTTAGCAGACGGCCGGACCGCTCCATTGCAACGATAGTGTTCTCGAAGGTAGCAAGTTCCGGATTACTGGCGATCGCGACGATTTCTTCCATGTGCTCAGCCATACCCGCTTCAAAAGCCGGACGGAAATGCTCAAACTTGATTTGGGTAAAGTCAGGCGCCTGGTAAGGCAGCGTGCTGGCTTCATAGAACG
>CAYWXF010000031.1:0-5112 GCA_964462025.1 uncultured Pseudomonas sp.
CAGCGCTTCATTGGCATAGATATTACCAACCCCCACTACCACGTGATTGTCCATCAGAAAGGTTTTAACGGCTTGTTGCCGTCCGCGGGAGGCATTGAACAGGTAGTCTGGATCAAAGGCGTCAGTGAGCGGTTCAGGGCCTAATTCAGCCAGTAACGGGTGCGCCTGCTCCGGATCTTCCTCGCTGTACAGCCAGCAGCCAAAGCGCCGCGGGTCGTTAAACCGCAGCACCTGGCCGGAATCCAGCGCCAGATCAATATGATCATGTTTCACCACCAGGGTCTCGGCCGGCACCACGCGCAGCTTACCCGACATCCCCAGATGCACGATCAGATAGCCACCGGTAGTCTGGATCAGCAGGTACTTTGCCCGGCGCTGCACCGCGGTAATGGTTTCGCCAACCACCGCCCGGGCAGCATCGGGCACCGGCCAGCGCAAACGCGCATCGCGCACAATCAGGCCGGTGATCCGGCGTTGCAGCAGGTGCGGCTCAATACCGCGCCGACTGACTTCCACTTCTGGTAATTCAGGCATCGTCCGTCACTTGTGTTTGTTGAAAATCTCACCTATATTCGCGGCGTTGGCAAAACGAGATCACCGAGTTTCATGCACACTGCAGAATTATCTTCCGATTTACCGGTACAGGCATTTCAGACCCAGGCCATTGACGTGGATCAGCTGGTTGAACACGGCTATGTGATTGTACCTAATTTCCTGGCCAGCGCCCAATGCAGCATCCTCTTTGATTATGCCCGCGAACTGCCGGCGGGCGGCTGGCAACAGGCCGGTATCGGCCGCGCCGATCAGTACACCACCAATACCGCCGTGCGCCAGGACAAAATTCGCTGGCTAAGCCCGGCGCTGGAGGTTGAGCGCGATTACCTGCAGATGATGGAGCACTTACGGGAGCTCATCAACCGGGAGCTGTTCATGGGCTTGTTCGATTACGAATGCCATCTGGCCCACTACCCGCCCGGCTCGTTTTACCGCAAGCACCTGGATGCCTTTAAAGGCCGCAGTAACCGCATTCTGACCACAGTGTTCTACCTGAACCCCGAGTGGCAAGCGACTGATGGCGGTGAACTGGTTATCTACGGGGACCAAGGCGAGGTACTTGAAACCGTGCTCCCTGAAGCCGGTAAACTGGTGCTGTTTTTAAGTGACAAGTTTGTTCACGAGGTGCTGCCCGGCCAGCGAGACCGCTTCAGCATTACCGGCTGGTACCGGCTTAATGCCAGTATTGGTGGGGTGATTGATCCCACCCGCTAAACTGGCGGCAAGGTATTCCAGACACAAAAAACCCGGCGCAGGCCGGGTTTTTTAATTCATGCTATGCCGCAAAAATCTTATTTGATTTTCGCTTCTTTGAACATCACGTGTTTCCGAACCACTGGATCGAATTTTTTGATTTCCATTTTTTCAGGCATAGTACGCTTGTTCTTGTCGGTAGTGTAGAAGAACCCAGTACCGGCAGAAGATACTAAACGAATCTTATCGCGCATAGTTTAAATTCCTTACACTTTCTCGCCACGGCTGCGTAAATCCGCAAGCACCGCGTCGATACCGTTTTTATCAATAATGCGCATTGCTTTAGTAGTAATACGCAGCTTTACCCAACGCTTTTCTGATTCTACCCAGAAGCGGTGAGATTGCAGGTTCGGCAGGAAACGACGCTTGGTTGCGTTGTTAGCGTGCGAGCGGTTGTTACCCACTACCGGACGCTTTCCTGTAACTTGACATACTCGTGACATTGTTTTTACTCCAAAATTGCTTCAAGCTCGCCTGACGCCCATCGCGGCCTTGCGTTCAAATCCGAGGGCGCATTTTATACAGCAAATCCGCCCGTCAATCAAGTGATCGCGGCGATTTTTTGATCTTTTTGATCGTGTCTGTCTGTGTAAATATGCCGCGCTACTTTACTTGAAATGCCGCCAATGTGCCAGCGATTATCGCGGCACCGGTTAAAATAGTCGCTACAGCAGCCCACGCTCGGCAAAGGACACCGGTTCGCCGGCGCCGATCACAAAATGATCCAATAGCGCCACATCGATCAACCCTAATGCCCGCTTCAGTCGTTCCGTTACCCGCTGATCCGCCTGGCTGGGTTCAGCAACGCCCGACGGATGGTTATGGGCCAGTATCACCGCCGCGGCATTATGCTGCATCACCAGCTTAATGATCTCGCGCGGATACACCGGTGCCGCGTTGATGGTGCCGTGAAATAGCTCGACATATTTTAGCAGCCGGTGCTGACTGTCCAGCAGCAGCACCACGAACACTTCCCGCTGCTGGTGTCGCAACTGAGCGGTGAGATAATCACGCACCATGGCTGGCTGGGTAAAGCCATCCTCGCGCTGCAACTGCCAGCACAAATAGCGCCGCGATATTTCCATCACCACCTGTAGCTGCATCACCCGCGCCGGTCCCAGCCCGCGCTGTGCGAGTAATTCGCGGGCCGGGGCTGAGAGCATACCGCCGATGCCTTTGAAGGTTTGCAGTAAATCGCGTGAATAGGCGACCACGTCCTTGCCCGGGATGCCTGTACCTAACAAGATCGCCAGCAATTCAGCATCACTCAGATTACTGACGCCAAGCTCGGCCATTTTTTCCCGTGGCCGTTCCTGCACCGGCCAGTCTTTTACTGAATCCATGAAAACCCTCCCTGGTTTATCGAACAGTCAATTACAGATACGCAAAAAAAAGCCACCCGCAGGTGGCCTTTTACAACACGCGCAGAACAACCAGTTTAGATGTTACCGGTCGGTCCTGTCATGTCACTGCGCTGATATGCATCGATGAAATCCTGTCCGTCTTCACGGTCGCGTTCCATGTCAGCAATCGAGCGGCACATACGTTTCTTGAAGTTAGTCCCCACTACCTGCTCACTGCGGCATACATGAGTGACTTCCCCTTTATCATTAACAATACGTGTATAACCACTGCCAATGTCTTCTTCTGTCGTGTTCGCACACCCGGCTATCATTAAAGCTCCGCAGGCGGCTAATAATAACTGCTTCATTACTTATCCTTTATGTTAGTTTTACACACCTACCTTAATACACATTTCAGGTACTAGCTACAGGCAGTTTGTAACAATTTATACACTCGCCAACGACGGCGCGCCTATGCTATGGTTAGCGCAACTAAAAGGTAAGGACTCACTATGACTGCAACGCCTGATATGCCGCTATCCGGACGCAATATACTGGTTGGGATCAGTGGTGGCATCGCCGCTTATAAAATACCTGATCTGGTCCGCCGGCTACGTGATTATGGCGCCACTGTGCGGGTGGTCATGACCCATGGTGCCAAGGCCTTTATCACCCCGCTCACCTTACAGGCAGTGTCGGGGCACGCGGTACACGATGACCTGCTGGATCCGGACGCCGAAGCGGCGATGGGCCATATTGAACTGGCCAAATGGGCTGATCTGATCGTTATTGCCCCGGCTTCAGCGAGCATCCTGGCACGGCTGGCCCATGGCCTGGCCGACGATCTGCTGAGTACCCTGTGCCTGGCCACTCCGGCACCCATCGCGGTCGCGCCTGCCATGAACCAGCAGATGTGGGCGGCAGCCGCAGTACAGGAAAATATCGCGACGCTGTCGCGCCGCGGCGTGCACATCATCGCACCAGCCAGCGGTGCGCAGGCCTGTGGTGATGTGGGTGCCGGTCGTCTGCCCGAAGCGCTCGAACTGCGTGAACAGATATGCCAGTTACTCAGCCCCACTGAAGGTGTGCTGAACGGCAAACACGTGCTGATTACCGCCGGCCCGACCCGCGAGGCCGTTGACCCGGTGCGTTATGTCAGTAATCACAGCTCGGGTAAAATGGGCTTTGCGCTGGCCGCAGTTGCGCAGCAGATGGGCGCTCAGGTGACCCTGGTTGCCGGGCCTTGCCAGCTGCCGACTCCGCCGCAGGTGAAGCGCGTTGATGTGGAATCGGCCGAACAGATGCTGAGCGCGGTACAGGACCATGTAGCAGGTGCTGATTTCTTTATCGCCTGCGCCGCGGTGGCCGACTACCGGCCCACTGCCGTCGCCGACAGCAAAATCAAAAAATCAGCCAGCAGCATGACCCTGGAGCTGGTACGTAATCCGGATATCCTGGCCACAGTGGCCAGTAGCAGCAAACCGCCATTCACCGTTGGCTTCGCTGCCGAAACCCATGCCGTCGCGGACTATGCGCAGGATAAACTCAAGCGCAAACGGCTGGCGATGATTGCCGCCAATGATGTCAGCGACACCAGCATCGGCTTTAACAGTGACGAAAATGCCATCAGCCTGTTCTGGCTGGACCGCCAGCAGCAACTGCAAAGCAAGCCGCTGGACAAAGCCAGCAAGCAACAGATTGCCCGCGGTATTCTGGAGCACGCCGCCCGGTTACAGGCCAGCGACGACTACAGTATCGCTACCGATTAATTTTACGAAAACTGAGACCTATAACTATGACCACCAAAAAACCGAATCGCAAAGAGCAGATCCTCGGCACCCTGGCTGCCATGCTGGAAACCAGCCCCGGCCAGCGTATCACCACCGCCCGGCTGGCGGCGGAGCTGGGCGTATCTGAAGCGGCGCTGTACCGTCATTTTCCGTCTAAGGCGCGGATGTTCGAAGGACTAATCGAGTTCACCGAAGATGCCGTGCTGTCGCGGATCAATCAGGTGCTGGAAGTTGAGAAAGACACCCTGGTGCGCTGCGAAATGATGCTGCGCGTGGTGCTGACCTTTGTGGAACGTAATCCCGGCATTACCCGGGTACTGACCGGTGATGCATTGATGGGTGAACATGACCGGCTGCGTGCGCGGGTGCTGGGTATCTTTGAGAAAATTGAAGCCAACCTGAAGCAGGCCATCCGCGAGCGCCGGCTGCGTGAGAATGTTCAGACCCGGATTGATGAAGGGGTTCTGGCGAACCTGCTGATGGCTTATGCCGATGGCAAGATCGCGCAGTTTGTCCGCTCAGAGTTCAAGCGTGCGCCAACGGAGCACTTTGATGAGCAGTGGCAGACGATGGCGCAGCAATTACTGAGTTAATTATTCTGAGGTCCGCGCCCGGCTGAGCAGATTAATCGCTGCCTGCTGGGGCGTGGTTTCACCGTAAAGCACGTCGTA
>CAYWXF010000031.1:5212-14075 GCA_964462025.1 uncultured Pseudomonas sp.
GCCGTGCGGGCATTGGCGCCAAAGCCGATGCCATCGGCCATACCGGCTCCGATCGCAATCACGTTCTTTACCGCGCCGCCCAGCTGCACACCAATAAAATCATCGTTGGTATACACCCGGAAGCTGCGATCGCAGTGCAGGAGTTCAGATAAGTCGTAGACAAATTTGTCGTTGGTGGACGACATCGAGATGGCTGTCGGCAGGCCTTTTGCCATTTCCATAGCGAAAGTGGGCCCGGATAATACCGCCAGCACCCGATCACCGCCAAGGATCTCTTCGGCCACCTCAAACAACAGGCGGCCGGTTTCCGGCTCCAGCCCTTTGGTGGCCCAGGCAACCCGGGCATCGGCCCGCAAATGGGGCTGGATGTCTTTGAGCACCTCAGCGAAACTGCCGCTTGGCACTACCACCACGATATTCACCGCATCTTCAACCGCAGCAACCAGATCCGAGGTCACAATCACGGCTTCCGGTAATTCAATACCAGGCAGATAACGGGAATTCTCGCGGGTTTCCTGCATAGCCGTGATTTGATCCTCATCACGGCCCCACAGACAGGTTTTGGTACCCTTGCGGGCAAAGCAAAGTGCCAGGGCGGTTCCGTAAGAACCCGCACCCAGCACTGTAACTTGCGTATTACGCATAGTAGCTAGCGTCAGCCCTTAAGCGTCAGCTTGCTCGCCTTGCTGCTGACGTTGTTGCAGGTGTTGTGCGAAGATCGCATCAAAGTTCACCGGCGCCAGGTTCAGCTGTGGGAAGGTCGAACGGCTAACCAGGCTCGACAAGCACTCACGCGCATATGGGAACAGAATGTTCGGACAGAACGCGCCCAGCAGGTGAGCCCGCTGATTGTCTTCAATCGAGTCGGCGATGGTGAAGATACCGGCCTGATGCACTTCAGCTAAAAATGCCACTTCATCACCAACCTTGTTGGTCGCAGTGATTTTCAGAACCACTTCATACACGCCATCTTCGATGATGGTGTTTTTCACATTCAGATCCAGGTTCAGTTCAGGCTTCCACTCTTTGCGGAAAATCGCTGGTGCGCCCGGAGCTTCAAAAGACACATCTTTGGTGTAGATGCGCTGAATTGCGAATGCCTGCTCTTGCTGTGCGTCGGTTTGAGCGGCGCCGTTTGTTTGCTGTTCGTCAGCCATGATAGTTACTTCCTATAAGATTGAGTTCTGAATTATTTCTTAACGAGTGGAAAACTGGCGCTTTGCCAGGCAGAGATACCACCCTGCAACAACGCGACCTGCTCATAACCTGCTTTACTTAGCTGTGTCGCAGGCCCTTTCGCGGTCATTCCGGTAGCGCATACCACAACGATGGGGGCAGATTTGTATTTCTCAAGCGCGCCGAAGTCATTTTTCCGGATCCGCTCAGCCGGAATATTTAATGCACCCTGGATATGGCCTTTGCGAAACTCGTCAACAGAACGAATATCCACAAACACGCCATTATTACGATCAACCAGTAAAGTCGCCTGCTGCGGTGGCAGCGCTTTTACCTTTGAGGTTGCCGCCTGCGCATAAGTAACAATCAACGCGATCAATAAAATAACCCAAAGAGTACTCATCAGGTAATGGTCGCTTGCGAATGCGAGGATTTGCTCCATGGTACCAATAGCTCCAACTGAAAAAATCAAGCACCAGAGTATACCTGCTGAAATGGCAGATACCAGCAAAATTTGGGCCCATTTTGCCACCACAACGGATGCGCCGAATGCAAAAATCGCATAAACTGAATGCACTATCAGATGGATTGAGGATGCTATGGCGAAGCAAAACACCCCACTTGCGCTACTTATTCTGGATGGCTGGGGTCATCGTGAAGACGCAGCAGACAATGCCATTGCTGCCGCACGTACCCCGAACATGGATAAACTCTGGGCGAACTGCCCGCGCACCCTGGTTGATGGCTCGGGTAAAGCGGTGGGTTTACCGGCCGGACAGATGGGCAATTCTGAAGTTGGCCATGTGAATTTAGGTGCCGGTCGGGTGGTCTATCAGGATTTTACCCGCATCAGCAAAGCCATTGCCGACGGTGACTTTTTCGAGAACCCGGCCTTCACCGAAGCGGTCGATAAAGCCGTGGCTAACGACAAAGCCGTGCACATTATGGGTCTGTTGTCGCCGGGCGGTGTCCACAGCCATGAAGATCATATGAAAGCCATGGTGAAGCTGGCGGCCTACCGCAATGCTAAGCGCATTTATGTGCATGCGTTTCTGGACGGGCGTGATACCCCGCCCCGTTCCGCCAAAGAATCCATTGAGCGCTTTGAACAACTGTTCAGCAAACTCGGTGTTGGCCGCTTTGCTTCGGTTTCAGGCCGCTATTTTGCTATGGATCGCGACAACCGCTGGGATCGCGTCAAGCAGGCGTGGGATGTGATGGTATCCGGCAAAGGCCAGCGCCATGCCCGCAGCGCCGGTGAAGCGCTGATATCAGCCTACGAGCTCAACGAAGATGACGAGTTTGTTAAACCAACGCTGATTGGGGAAACCGTCAAAATCGACGATGGCGATACCCTGGTATTTATGAATTTCCGCGCCGACCGGGCGCGCCAGCTTAGCCACGCCTTTGCCGACAAAGAGTTTTCCCAGTTTGATCGCGGTCATCGTCCGGCATTGAATGCTTTTGTTACGCTCACTGAGTATGAAACCGATCTGGACGCTGAAGTCGCCTTCCCCACCACCGAACTGAAAAATGTGCTGGGTGACTGGCTGGCGCAACACGATTACACCCAGTTGCGCATTTCGGAAACCGAAAAGTACGCGCACGTAACCTTCTTTTTCAGCGGTGGCCGCGAAGAAAAGTTTAAGGGCGAAGATCGGATCCTAATCAAATCGCCGGATGTTGCCACCTACGATCAGAAACCCGAGATGAGCTCTGAAGAACTCACTGACAAGCTGGTGGAATCCATCAAAGCCGGTAAGCACGACGTAATCATCTGTAATTACCCTAATGGCGATATGGTTGGCCATACCGGTAACTTCGAGGCCGCCGTTAAAGCCTGTGAAGCCGTTGACCGCTGCGTCGGCCGCGTGGTTGAAGCGCTGCGCGAGGTGGGTGGCGAATGTCTGATCACCGCCGACCATGGCAATGCCGAGCAAATGCAGGACCATACCACCGGCCAGTCGCATACCGCGCATACCAGTGAGCTGGTGCCCTTTATCTACGTGGGGCGGCAAGCCACGGCCCGTGAGGGCGGCAGGCTATCTGATGTGGCACCTACTATGTTGCATCTGCTGGGCCTGGATCAGCCTGAAGAAATGACTGGTTCGCCCATTGTGAAGCTGGATACGTGATGGCCAGATGGCTGTTGCTGGTGCTGTTATGGTCGCTCAGTGCCAACGCCATGCAGCAGTCAGCTGACCAGGCAGAAACCGAGGCGCGGCTTGAAGCTATTGCGGCGGAGTTGCAACGCCGCCAGGCCGCTATTGAGCAGCGCGCCGAAAAGCTCAGCCTGACCGAGCAGGAACTGCGCCTGCTGGAATTACAAATCAGTACCGTCACCAACGAACTTAATGCCACCCGCAATGCCCTGCGCGAAACTCAGGCCCGCATTAACGAACTGCAACAACAGCAAACACAGCTGGAGCAGCGGCAGCAGCAACAACTGCAACTGCTGGCCCGGCAACTCGACATGGCCTATCGCATGGGCAGGCACGATTTCATTAAGCTGGTGCTTAACCAGGAAGACCCGGCCCGCTTTGAACGGCTGCTGGGCTATTACGGCTACCTGAATCGCGCCCGCCTGGCCGAAGTTGAAGAACTGAAAACCATACAGAGCGAACTCGCTCAGGTTACCGCTGATCTTGAAAGCCAGCGCCAGACCCTGGCCCAGCAGCAGCAGGAACAACGGGTACAGCAGGGTGTGGTGCAGGAACAGCAACGCGAGCAGCAACAATTAATTACCCGCCTGCAGCGCGAGCAGGCCGCCGACAAGCAACGCATTAATCAACTCAAAGAAGACCAGGAAGCACTCGAGCGCGTACTTGATGCCATCATCGCGGCACTACGTGATGAACCGCGTCTTGAGGGCCTGCAGGGCTTAAAGGGACAACTAAGCTGGCCTGCCGAGGGTCGGGTGCAGCGGGTATTTGGCAAGCCCCGTAGTGGCGGCGTGACCTGGAAAGGCATAACTATTGAAGCCGCTGCCGGAACTCCGGTAACCGCCATTGCCGATGGCCGGGTGCTGTTCGCCAACTGGCTGCGTGGCTTTGGCCTGGTGCTGGTTCTCGATCACGGCAATGGCTATATGAGTTTATATGGCCATAACCAGACGATTATTCCGTCTGTGGGCGAAACCGTGCGGCGCAACGAAACTGTCGCTCTGGTCGGTCAGAGTGGCGGGCGCTCAGAGCCAGGTCTGTATCTGGAGATCCGGGCGAAGGGTGATGCCGTTAATCCAACCCAGTGGTTCCGCTGATGCGTAGCCGCTGGTGTTTCATCCTGATGCTGCTGGTAGCTGGCAGCGCCAGCGCCGAACCTGTCAGCGCCGTGGCCCCGCTGCGACCGGTGCAGATAGCCGTGGTTATTGATGACTTAGGTAACAGCGCCAGCCATCAGCGCTTTACCGAATTGCCCGGCGCCCTGACCCTGGCGTTTTTGCCCCATACCCCCCACGCCGCCCGACTGGCAGCACAAGCCCAGGCCCATGGCAAAGAAGTCATGGTGCATATGCCGATGCAGCCGGCTGGCGGTCAGGCAGCAGGCCCCGGCATGCTCAGCACCCTGCACAATGAAGCTGAACTCATTGCGGAACTGGATAAGGCCCTGGCGACCCTGCCCGGAGCCCGGGGGCTCAACAATCATATGGGCAGCCTGCTGACCGCCAGCAGTGAACCCATGCGCTGGCTGATGCAGGCGCTGGCAAGCCGGAATTTATATTTTCTGGATAGCCGGACCAGTGCTGCCACCCGCGCTGAGCACATGGCCGATGAAATTGGCCTGCCCGTTGCCCGCCGGCATGTGTTTCTTGACCATGACCCACAACCTGAAGCCATCGCCCGCGAGTGGGCGCAACTGCTGAAACTCGCGCGTAAAAACGGCTTTGCAGTCGCCATTGCTCACCCGCACCAGAGCACTTACAGCTTCTTGCAGCAGCAGTTGCCAAAGCTGGAGCAACAAGGCATTTCGCTGGTATTTGTGTCGCGGCTAACACAAAAAAGCCCGCTGGTTAGCGGGCCTTCTGACAATCTGAAAAAACTGCTGCAACCATCTACGCCATAGCGTTACGAAGTTTCTTCATCGCGTTCTGTTCAAGCTGACGTACACGCTCAGCAGAAACCTGATATTTATCAGCTAACTCCTGCAGCGTCGTCTTGTTGTTCTCATCCAGCCAGCGGGCACGGACGATATCCTGGCTGCGCTCATCCAGGGTCTTAATGGCTGACAGCAGGCGCTGAGAATTCTGGGCTTCCCACTGCTCGTTTTCAATTTCTTCAGCCAGATCAGAGCGTTTGTCTTCAAGGTACTGAGCCGGTGAATAAGCAGTGCCTTCCCGTGACTCATCGTCATCAGAGCTCAGTTCAAACGCCTGGTCATAAGCGCTCATGCGCGCTTCCATTTCCATTACTTCATTGGTACTTACACCCAGGGTTTCGGCAACGGTGCTGACTTCGTCCTGAGTAAACCAGCCTAAGCGTTTCTTCATCTTACGCAGGTTAAAGAATAATTTACGTTGCGCCTTGGTGGTCGCGATTTTTACCATGCGCCAGTTCTTCAGCACATACTCGTGAATTTCTGCTTTGATCCAGTGTACAGCGAAGGACACCAGGCGAACCCCTACTTTCGGGTCGAAGCGGCGTACCGCTTTCATCAGGCCGATATTACCTTCCTGAATCAGATCAGCCTGCGGCAGGCCGTAACCGGAATAACCGCGGGCAACGTGCACAACGAAACGCAGGTGCGACATGATCAGCTGCCGTGCAGCTGCTAAATCGTCCTGCTCTACTAAGCGCTCTGCCAGATCACGCTCTTCATCGGCACTCAACATTGGAATGCGATTGACCGACTGAATATAAGCTTCCAGGCTGCCGCTACTCTGCGGTACTGCTAACGCCAAATTTGTCATTTCAGTGCTCATCCAACAACATCCTCTTTTTACTGCTGCGCGGCTGCATCGCCACACAGACATCAGACCTCTCTGGGTCTGCAAAGTTCTATCATTCTAGCAAATCTGACGCAGGTGACAATGGTCGATCCTATAGATCCTGCTTCAGATCATATGGGGCTGATTTATTGCGGTTCAATGGTCGCGACATGTTTTCTTACCGCAATATATGAACCTAGCAATCCCAACCCCACCGCTATCAGCCAGAGTACCAGCATTTCGTGAAAATTCAGGCCGGTAAGGCTGAACTGGCTTTCATACAATTCGCTGATCGCCCGCACCGCATCGTCGATCCACCAGATCAACAGCGCTGTCGCCAGCCAGGCAATGACGCCGCCGACAATGCCGTACCAGACGCCGGTATACATAAAGGGCCGCTGAATATAAGCATCCGTGGCGCCGACCAGTTTCATCACCATGATCTCATCACGCTTGCTGTTAATATTGAGCCGGATGGTATTGCCGACAATCAGCACCACCGCGATACAAAGCAACAAGGCCAGCGCCAGAAAGCCATCACGAACCAGATTCAGTAAGGCCTCGAGCCGTTGCAGCCAGGCTAAGTCCAGCCGCGCTTCATCGACTTCCCGTTCGGCTTTGAGGCTGCGTAACAGCGTTTCTGCCGCGGCCGGAGTGCGTTTATCGGCAACCGGTGTAATCAAGAGTACGTCCGGCAGGGGGTTCTCACTCAGCGCGTCCAGCGCACTGCCAAACCCCGAACCGTCGCGAAACTCCGCCAGCGCTTCATTTTTATCAATCCATTTCACCGACTCAATGTCCGGCGACAGGTTCAGCCGCTTGGTGAAGGTGGCGACTTCCTGCTGGCTTAAATTCTTACGCAAAAATACCGTGATCTCTGCCGCTTCCTGCCAGTCAGAGCCTATCGCGTCGGTATTCTTTACCACCACATAGAGCGTCGCCGGCAAGGTCAGGCTCAGGCCCAGCACCGCCATGGTCATCAGGCTCGCCAGCGGATAACGGGCCAGTTCACCCAAGCTTGCTACGGCCTGCTGGGCATTATGTACCCAGAACATGACAAAACGACGAAAGCCAGAAATTTTGACCTGCTGGGCACCCTGGCTGCGCGAACGGAACAGTATACTCATGCTCAGTTCTCCTGCAGGCCGTCGTTAATCATGCGGCCCTCTTTCAGGCTCAGGGTACGGTAGCGCAGCCGGGCAATCAGGCCCAGATCGTGCGTTGCAATCAGCACTGATACGCCAACGCGGTTAAAATCTTCAAACAACTTAATAATTTCCGTTGATAATTTGGGATCCAGGTTACCGGTTGGCTCATCGGCCAATAGCAGGGGCGGCTTGTTCACCACCGCCCGGGCGATGCCTACGCGCTGCTGTTCACCGCCGGAGAGCATCATCGGGTAATAGCGCAGTTTATCGCCAAGGCCAACTTTCTCGAGCGAGGCTTGTACCCGTTTACGTGCTTCCTGCATGCTGTAGCCTTCAATCAACAGCGGTAACGCGACGTTATCGAGCACGGTTTTATCCATCAGCAGCCGGTGATCCTGAAAAATCATGCCGATGTCACGGCGCACATAAGGGATCTGGCGCGAATTGATGCGCTTTAAGTCATGGCCGTTAATCAGCACCCGCCCAGCCGTGGGCCGCTCCATCATACTGATGAGTTTGAGCAGGGTACTCTTGCCGGCACCTGAATGGCCCGTCAGAAACGCCATTTCACCGGGCTCCAGGTGAAAGCTCACCTGGTTCAGCGCGGTAAAGCCGCCCGGGTAGGTTTTGCTAACCTGCTCAAACTTAATCATTTATTACTCCGGTTGCGCGATCTCACGCTGAAATAAGGCGCCGACGAATTCATCAGCTTTAAAGGGCCGCAGGTCATCAATACCCTCACCCACACCGATATACCGGATCGGGATATTAAACTGGTCGGCAATGGCGAAAATCACGCCGCCTTTGGCGGTGCCGTCGAGCTTGGTCAGGGTAATCCCCGTTACACCGACCGCTTCCGTAAACAGCTTGGCCTGGCTGATAGCATTTTGTCCGGTACCAGCGTCCAGCGTCAGCATAACCTCATGGGGGGCATCGGCGTCCAGCTTTTTCATCACCCGCACCACTTTTTTCAGCTCATCCATCAGGTGGGCTTTATTCTGCAGACGTCCGGCGGTATCGGCAATCAACACATCAACGCCGCGGGCTTTGGCTGCTTCCACCGCATCATAAATGACCGAGGCGCTATCGGCACCGGTATGCTGGGCGACGACCGGAATGCTGTTGCGCTCGCCCCATACCTGCAGCTGCTCGACCGCGGCCGCCCGGAAGGTATCGCCGGCCGCCAGCATCACCGATTTGCCCTCGCGCTTAAACTGCTGGGCCAGCTTACCAATAGTCGTAGTTTTGCCGACGCCGTTCACACCAACCATGAGAATCACGAACGGGCCCTTCTTTGCGCTGATTTGTAGCGGCTGTTCGACCGGCTTAAGAATTTCGGTCATGTCCTGCTGCAGCAATTCATATAAGGCGCTGGCATCCTGCAACTGGCGGCGATCCGCCTGTTCGGTCAGCCGCTCGACGATACGCATGGTAGTGGGCACGCCGATATCCGCAGTGAGTAACTGGGTTTCGAGCTCTTCAAACAGGTCATCGTCGATTTTTTTATCTTTAAAAATACCCCACAGCCCATCCCCGATCGCGCTTGAGGTTTTGCGCAGGCCGGCGGTGAGGCGTTGCCACAGGCCGGTTTTTTTCGCCGGCTGGGGAGCTGGCT
>CAYWXF010000031.1:14175-21712 GCA_964462025.1 uncultured Pseudomonas sp.
GCGGTAACCTGCGCACAAATCTCGGCGGCATCGGGCGCAACCTGCTCCGCTACGGACTGTTCTTCTGGCCGCGCCTCATCGTGCGCGGGCGCTTCGCTCTCAGGCGATTGTTCAGGTGCGTCTTTTTTGGATTTACGAAATAACGAAAACAGCGATCCTTTGGCCATGCCCAGTTTACCTTTGGAAGTTCATTACTACAGGGTTTACACTATGCCGGTAGTTTAACACGCGACTAAACAGAAGGCTTACTTTAGCATGCCGCGAAGCCCAGACAAGAACAAAAAGGCCAGTGCCGAAGGCAGCGGCGAACTGCGCATAATCGGCGGCTCACTGCGCGGCCGCAAACTCAGTATCGCCGCCGTGCCCGGCCTGCGCCCCACTACCGACCGGGTGCGCGAAACCCTGTTTAACTGGCTGCAGTTTGAATTGGCCGATCAGCGCTGCCTGGACTTATTCGCCGGTAGCGGCGCGCTGGGCTTCGAAGCGTTGTCGCGGGGTGCCGCACAAGTGATCCTGCTGGAAAAGGACAGCCAGGCGGCACGATTACTGGCCCAGCATGCCGAGCGTCTATCCGCTGCCAGCCAGGGCACGGCACTGGTGCAATCCGGCGATGCACTGAATTTTTTACAGCAGAAGCCAGCCGCGCCCTTCGACGTTGTATTTGTGGATCCGCCCTTTCGCATGGAACTGGCGGACAGCGCCTGCGAGTTATTGCAGCAGAATGGCTGGCTGCGCCCGGGTAGCTGGGTTTATCTGGAGACCGAACGCGACTGGCGGCCGAACTGGCCCGCCAACTGGCGCCTGCACCGCGAAAAGGAAGCCGGGCAGGTGGCTTTCCGGCTGCTGCAAGTGAACGATTAAAATTATAACCTGAGGTAGAGAACTGATGAGTATAAGCGTGTGGTTGGGTCGAATTTTATTTGCACTGGTGTGGGGTGCCTTGCTGGCCAATCTGGTATGGCCGTTTCCCGGTAAAGGCTTTGCGCTGTTTCTGATCCTGTTGTTTGTCCTGCTGGCGATTCACCTGCTGCAGTTACTGATGTTTGTCACCGTTTATGGCGACAAAATCAAATGGCAGCGGGGCGACTACCTGCAAATCATCGTATTTGGCGTGATCGGCTGGCTGGCGGTATTACAAAAACAGCCGCGCCAGAACACCGACTAACCCGCTTACTCAGAAATCGCGACGCCGATGTTGGAGATGCCTTCATCATCGGCCATGGCGCGGATCTGCGCGACCAGTTCTTTGGTTGGCAGTGATGCGGTCGGCGCCACCACCTCGAGGTAATTCAGCAGCGCCTGCTGAATATCGACTTCGTACTGCACCAGTTCATGCTCGCGCAGCAGCTGCTGGCGTTGCTCCGCATCAAGCTCCGCGCCTTCTGTGAGTTCGACAAATTTAGCGACATCGGCCTGAGAAATCTTCGCCACGCTGACCAGTTCGGACGAAGTATTGTCCATCAGACCCTGCAACATAGTGCTGATGGCGGTACAGGCATCAATCGCCGGATACACGCCGAGCAGATCATGACCGTATTCACTGGGGGTGACATCGTCGACCTTTTCCTGCCAGCGGCTGAAGTTTACTTTCACTTTCTTTGGTTGCCATACCCAGTCCCAGCAGGCATTCAGGGCGCCTTCCAGGGGCTGCGGATCGCCAAAGCCGGTGACTTGATGGAACAGATGGTAATTGGGGACCATGCGCTCACACAGGTACAGCGCCACCACCGTCTGGTAAGCCATGGGTAATTCGCGAATGCGTTCAAAAGTGTTCAGTACAGCCATGGAAATCCTTGGTAAACTAACTTAAAAATCAGATACGGCTAAGTATACATGGAATCAAGCAAGGACCAATGGTTTTGCCAGATCCGCGCCGCGGCGGAGCGCATCAGCGATCGCATCGTGCGCACGCCGGTGCGCCATCAACTGGCATTAGACGAAGCGCTCGGCGCGCAGGTATGGCTGAAGTGCGAGAACCTGCAACATACCGGTGCCTTTAAGTTCCGCGGTGCCTGCAACGCTCTGCTGCAACTGACACCGGAGCAACGCGAAGCCGGCGTATTTACCGTATCCTCGGGCAATCATGGCGCGGCGCTGGCGGCCGCCGGTAAGCAGCTGGGGATATCGGTGCGGGTTGGGGTGGCCAGCAATGCGTCGGAGGTCAAACGCGCCAACATGGAGCAGTACGATGCTGAGCTTATCACCATTGAACCGGGCATGGCCGCGCGCGAGCAGTTCGCTGAGCAGCAGCAGGCCAGCGGCCGGCATTTTATTCCGCCCTATAACCATCCGCACATTATTTGTGGTCAGGGCTCGGCGGCGCTTGAATTACTTGAGCAACAGCCAGAGCTCGACATCTTACTGACGCCCCTGGGTGGGGGTGGTTTGCTCAGCGGCACCGCGATTGTCGGCCGCGCGCTCGGGGTCAACAAAATCTACGGGGTGGAGCCGGAGCTGGCGGCCGATGGCAAGGCCTCACTGGCGCTCGGCGAGATTCAGCCGGCGATGCCACCGCGCAGTGTCTGCGATGGCCTGCTGACCAGCCTGGGCGAGGAAACCTTTGCGATCATTCAGCCACTGGTAGACGACATCCTGCTGGTGACCGATGAGCAGGCGCTGGCAGCGCAGCAGCTATGCTTTGAGCATACCGGGATGTTGATTGAGCCCTCGTCGGCGACCACGCTGGCCGCCATCAAGGCGTTCCCGGAGCTATTCGCCGGTAAACGCATTGGTGTGGTGATTAGCGGGGGGAATGTGAATCAGCTGGCGAACAGCTGATTCATATCCTGGAAGGCTTTAAATTCTAGTGCGTTACCGCTGTAATCATAGAAAAACATGGTGGCCTGTTCGCCGGGCTTCCCTTCAAAGCGGATATGCGGCTCAATCACAAACTTGATGGCTTTTTCCTGCAGCCGGCGCGCCAGCTGTTGCCAGTCATCCATGGTCAGCACCACACCAAAGTGCGGCACTGGCACGGCATGGCCGTCCACCGGGTTGTGATGCACTTCACCGGCTTGCGCCGGGGCCAGATGCGTCACTAACTGATGCCCGAAGAAATCCCAGTCGACCCACTGCTTATCGCTGCGGCCTTCGTTCAACCCAAGCACGTCGCCGTAAAAGGCGCGTGCCCGGGCAATATCGTTCACCGGGATCGCTAGATGAAAGGGTTGCACCTGCTTTGCCATTTTTGCCTCCTTTCTCTTAATTCTACGCCTTCAGCGCCCGATCCAGATCGGCAATCAGATCGTCCAGATCTTCGATACCCACAGAGATGCGCACGAAGTTATCCAGGATGCCCAGCTTCTCGCGGTTTTCTTTTGGAATCGAGGCGTGAGTCATAATCGCCGGATGCTCAATCAGGCTCTCGACGCCACCTAAGCTTTCCGCCAGCGCGAAGATTTCAACTTCTTCGAGGAAGCGACGGGCTTTGTTGATGTCGCCTTTGAGTAAAATCGAGATCATGCCACCAAAGCCTTTCATCTGACGCTTCGCCAGATCGTGCTGCGGATGGCTTGGCAGACCCGGATAAATCACTTTCTCAACCTGATCGTGCTGTTCCAGCCACTTGGCCAGTTCCAGGGCCGCTTCGTTATGATGCTTCATCCGCAGGGCCAGGGTTTTCACGCCGCGCAGCGCCAGATAACTGTCAAACGGACCGGCTACCGCACCCACCGAGTTCTGCAGGAACAGCATTTTGTCGATCAGTTCCTGGTTATCGCCAACCACCGCAATACCGCCAACCATATCTGAATGGCCGTTCAGGTATTTGGTCGCTGAATGCATGACAATGTCGGCACCTAATTCCAGCGGACGGGTGTTGTAAGGTGTCGCGAAGGTATTGTCCACCACCACCAGAATGTCACGCGCTTTGGCGACTTTCACAATGGCATCGATATCAACCAGCTTCAGCATCGGGTTACTTGGGGTTTCGACCCAGATCATCTTGGTTTTGTCAGTGATCGCAGCTTCAACGGCACTGATATCAGCCAGGTCAACGTAAGAGAATTTCAGGTTGGCCGAGCGACCACGGACTTTATCGAATAAGCGGAAGGTGCCGCCGTACAGATCGTCCATCGCCACCACATGGTCGCCGCTGTCCAGCAGCTCCATGATGGTTGAAGTGGCTGCCATGCCCGACGCAAAAGCCAGGCCCTGCTTGCCGCCTTCCAGGTTAGCGACTGAGCGCTCCCAGGCAAAACGGGTCGGGTTGTGTGAACGCGAATACTCAAAGCCTTTATGAACGCCCGGGCTTTCCTGAATATAGGTCGAGCTGGTAAAAATCGGTGGCATCACCGCACCGGTAGCCGGCTCCGGCGCTTGTCCGCCATGAATAGTCCGGGTCGCAAATTTTAAATTCTTTTGTTCTGACATGCTTACTTCTCCAGCAAGTTCTGAGCGGCCATCCACTCATCGTTATATAGTTTAGACAGGTACCGGTTACCGGTATCGCAAGCTAAGGTGACGACGCGCTTGGGTTCAGTCTGTTCGCGGCAGTATTGCAGCGCCGCGGCAATCAGGGTGCCGCTTGACGAGCCAACCATCACGCCTTCTTTCACTAATACTTCACGGGCCACGCGGAAGGCTTCTTTATCGCTGATCGCGTAGGCTTTATTAGCCAGTTTGATTTCACAGATATCGGGAATAAAGTCTTCGCCGATGCCTTCAACCAGCCAGCTGCCCGCTTCCACTTCTTCGTTGCGGTTAACCAGTGGCTCCAGGATGGAACCTTCAGGATCCGCCAGCACCAGATCCACAGTGGCACTGCGCTCACGCAGGTAACGGCCGACACCACTTAAGGTACCGCCGGAACCGACACCACAAACGAAGGCATCAATATTGCCGTCCATCTGCTTCCAGATTTCCGGGCCGGTGGTTTCATAGTGCGCTGCCACGTTGGCATCGTTGGTGAACTGGTTCACATAGTAGTAGCCGTTTTCTTCCGCTAAGCGCGCGGCCATATCCTGGTAATACTCCGGATGCCCTTTTTGCACATCCGAGCGGGTGCGCACCACGTCGGCGCCCATAGCTTTGAGGTTATTCACTTTTTCGGACGACATTTTATCCGGCATCACAATCTTCAGCGGATAGCCTTTGCTTGCCGCAACCAGCGCCAGCCCTAGACCGGTGTTACCCGCAGTGGCCTCAATGATGGTCATGCCCGGCTTAAGCTTGCCGCTTTTTTCTGCCGCTTCAATCATGCTGACCGCGATCCGGTCTTTAATCGAACCGCCCGGATTCAGTTGTTCCAGTTTCAGGTAGAGCTCACAAGGGCCCGTATCCATGTTCGAGACCTTGACCATGGGCGTATTACCGATCATTTCGAGTACGTTTTGAAAAACTTGCATGCTGAGGTTTCCGCTGCTGGTTGATTTAAGTTGGTTTATTATCGCACGATGCAGCCCCGTGATGCCAATTTGAACTGCAAAATACGCCATGCTTTTTGCTATAAGATATGGCACATTAACTGCAATTCCTCCGGCGACATCATCCGCCACACGAACCTCTGAAGCCTAGTAGCAGGAGCCAGCAATGACAAATTCCATCCGCACCGGGGCTACAGCCCTTTTCGCAATCGGCCTGTTGGCCGCCTGCCAGCCCCAGGCTGATGACGCCACGGATACCACGGTAGTGGCCGAAGTTGAATCACCACAGGATGCCTTTATGGCTGCGTTCGAGCCATACTGTGGCCAGGCTTTCGCCGCCACCATAGTGGAAGACAACCAGCCCTCCCCGGCCTGGGATAAGCCACTGGTGGTGCATGTGCGCGACTGCGAACCCGGCCTGGTGCGCATGCCGCTGCATGTGGGCGATGATCGCTCCCGCACCTGGGTACTGACCCAGCACGACGATTACATTGATTTTCAGCATATTCACTTACATGAAGATGGCACGCCCGATGCGGTGTCGCCATACGGCGGGCAAACCGTAGCTGAAGGCACCGCTACTGAGCAGGCCTTCCCCGTGGATGAAGCCAGCAAAGCGCTGTTTATTGAAAATGGGCTGGATGTGTCCGTGACCAATACCTGGACCATTCGCTTTGTTGATGAAAATACCATGAGCTATCAGCTGAGCCGCCCGGGCCGTATCTTTGAAGTGCACGTTGACCTCAGCCAGCCAATTGATTTGCCCCCGCCAGCCTGGGGCTATACACCCGAATAAATCCGGAGGGAGCCTGAATTTTATGATCGATCTGCGTAGTGATACTGTGACCCGTCCCAGCACCGGCATGCGCCAGGCAATGGCCGATGCGCCGGTTGGCGATGATGTATTTGGCGACGACCCCACGGTCAATGCCGTGCAACAACGGGTAGCCGAGCTAACCGGCAAAGAAGCCGCGCTGTTTGCCAGCAGCGGCACCCAGACCAACTTGCTGGCCCTGCTGAGCCATTGTCAGCGCGGCGACGAATATCTGGTTGGCCAGGAATACCATACTTATCGCTATGAGGCCGGCGGTGCTGCCGTGCTCGGCGGTATCGTACCCCAGCCGTTTGAAGTGGAAGCCGATGGCACCCTGAACCTGCAATTAGTCGAAAAGCGTATCAAGCCGGATGATCCGCACTTTCCAATCACCCGTCTGCTGGCTCTTGAGAACACCCATACCGGTAAAGTGATCCCGCAGCAGTACATGCTCAAAGCCCGCAAGCTGGCTGACAAGCATGGCCTGAAGCTGCACCTGGACGGCGCGCGGATCTTCAATGCCTCCATTGCTACGGGTCTTGATTTGGCAGAACTGACCGCACCTTTTGACAGCGTATCACTGTGCTTTTCCAAAGGCATGGGCACACCAATCGGTTCGGTGCTGGTGGGCAGCAAGAAGCTGATTCAGCGTGCCCATCGCTGGCGCAAAATGCTCGGCGGCGGCATGCGCCAGGCCGGCATCATTGCCGCAGCAGTAGACTATGCCCTGGATCACAATTTCGACCGGCTGGCCGAGGATCATGCCAACGCGCTGGAACTGGCTTCTGGCTTAAAAGGCCTGCCCGGCATCGTCGTTGAACCCGCGCAAACCAACATGGTCTATGTGAATTTTGACAGCCTGGAAGCCGCCCAGAAAGTCAGCGACCACTTACGCAGCAAAGACATCCTTACCGCCCGCTCGCAACGTATGCGTCTGGTCACACATCTGAATGTGAGTTCCAGCGATATCGAGCAGGTGGTTCGTGGATTTCGGGAAGCGTTGGGCGCTTGATCAGAGTTCCCGCAGGTGGTGCAACAGGCGGTCTAGCGCGCGGTAGCTGAGTGCTTCAGCCAGATGCTGACGACCAATGGTTGCACTGCTATCGATATCCGCGATGGTTCGGGCCAGCCGTAACAGGCGATGATAAGCCCGGTGTGAGAGCCCGAACTTCTCAATCGCCTTAACCAGAAACTCGTGATCCTCATCCGATAGCCGGCAATGCTCGCTGAGCTGGGCAGGACTGAGCTCGCAATTGAGACAATCCTGCCGCTCAACCTGCAGCTTGCGTGCCGCGATTACACGCTGCCGCCAGCTTTCACTCACCGGCGCAGCCGGTTTCAGCTGTTGTTTCAGCACATC
>CAYWXF010000032.1:0-21426 GCA_964462025.1 uncultured Pseudomonas sp.
AAGCCGTTGGCCAGTTCGCGGCCGCCGACAAAAAACTCGAAACGGTCAGTAATGAAGGGATCCTCATCATTACGGCGGGCCAGTGGTGAAACCTCTGCCGGATACGCCGTAATAAAGGTTGGCTGGATCAGTTTATCTTCCGCTACGGCTTCAAAGATCTCGATCTGAACCTTACCCAGGCCCCAGATACTCTTAATATGGATGCCGAGCTTGCCTGCCAGTGCCGTCGCCGATTCCAGATCAGATAACTGCTCGGCGGTCGCTTCCGGCAGGTGGGCCAGAATGGCTTCCAGTACGGTCATGCGGGTGAAAGGCTTACCGAAATCATACTGAATACCTTCACTTTCAAATTGCGGTGAACCCAGTATTTCAGTGGTCATGCCGCGCAACATATCTTCGGTCAGGTTCATCAGATCCTGATAGTCAGCATAAGCCCAGTAAAATTCCAGCATAGTGAATTCAGGGTTATGCCGGGTCGACAGGCCTTCATTGCGGAAATTCCGGTTTACTTCAAAGACTTTTTCGAATCCGCCAACCACCAGTCGTTTCAGATAAAGCTCAGGCGCGATACGTAAAAAGAGCTCCATATCCAGCGCATTGTGATGGGTCACAAAAGGACGCGCTGCGGCTCCGCCCGGAATGGTCTGCATCATCGGCGTTTCAACTTCCAGAAACTCTCTGGCGGCCAGGTAACGGCGAATATAGTCGACCACTTTAGAACGAATAACAAAGGTCTTACGCGACTCATCATTGGTGATTAAATCGAGGTAGCGCTGGCGGTAACGGGTTTCCTGATCAGCCAGTCCGTGAAATTTGTCGGGCAATGGCCGCAATGCTTTGGTCAGTAACCGGAGATCATCAACCTGGATACTTAATTCACCGGTGCCGGTAATAAATAATGTTCCTTCAGCGCCGATGATGTCGCCAAGATCCCATTTTTTAAATTCCTGGTTATAAAATCCTTCCGGCAGGTTGTCGCGTGCCGCATAGATTTGAATCTGGCCTGACATATCCTGTAAGGTCGCAAAACTCGCTTTCCCCATGATCCGACGGGTCATCATACGGCCTGCTACCTTAACCCGGATCCCCTGACCCGCTAATTCCTCTTTTTCAACGCCATCGTATTGCTTATGCAGGTTAGCGGCCAGGCTGTCACGGCGAAAATCGTTCGGGAAGGCAACGCCCTGCTCACGGAGCGCAGCAAGCTTGGCTTTACGCTGAGCGATTTGTTCGTTTACATCCAGCTCAGTGCCATGCGTTTTATCGTTCATTTCTGCTTCCTATGGTTTTTACAGGCCTGACTTCAGGCTCGCTTCAATAAAGGGGTCCAGAGCACCATCCAATACCGCCTGGGTATTACGGTTTTCAATGCCGGTGCGAAGGTCTTTGATTCGGGCATCGTCCAATACATACGAGCGGATCTGGCTGCCCCAGCCGATGTCCGACTTTGAGTCTTCGAGCGCCTGCTTCTCCGCAAGTTGCTTCTGCAATTCCATTTCATAAAGCTTAGCGCGTAACTGTTTCATCGCCGCATCGCGGTTCTTGTGCTGAGAACGGTCACTCTGACATTGCACCACAATACCTGACGGCTCATGGGTAATACGTATGGCCGAGTCAGTCCGGTTAACGTGCTGACCGCCCGCGCCCGAAGCCCGGTAGGTATCAACCCGCAGATCCGCCGGATTGATTTCAATTTCAATTGAATCATCGATCTCCGGATAAACAAACACCGATGCGAACGACGTGTGCCGGCGGTTACCTGAGTCAAATGGCGATTTACGAACCAGCCGGTGTACGCCGGTCTCGGTACGCAACCAGCCATAAGCATAATCGCCCTGGATCCTTACCGTCACCGATTTAATGCCGGCTACTTCACCTTCTGACAGTTCAGTGATCTCTGTTTTAAAATCATGCGCCTCGGCCCAGCGTAAATACATTCGTAGCAGCATATTGGCCCAGTCCTGAGCCTCTGTGCCGCCCGATCCCGACTGAATATCAAGATAGCAATCGGACTCATCCATGTCGCCGGAAAACATACGGCGAAACTCAAGATTCTCCAGTTGCCCTTCAAGTTGCTCAAGCTCAGCTACGGCTTCTTTATAGGTGTCCTCGTCTTCTGCTTCCACTGCGAGATCGACCAGGCCCTCAACATCTTCCAGCCCTTGCTGGAGATTGTTAAGCGTTTCAACAATTTGCTCGAGAGCAGCCCGCTCTTTACCCAACGACTGAGCGCGTTCCTGGTTCTCCCAGATTTTGGGATCTTCAAGTTCGCGGGTAACTTCTTCTAAACGCTCAACCTTGTTAGCGTAGTCAAAGATACCCCCGGAGCGCTTCGCTGCGGGCGCGCATTTCTTTAATTGCTACGTAAGTGGCATTGGTTTCAAACATATCGTTTTTGCTCACAACTCGCTGAATTCGGAAAAAGGCGTGTATTCTATCGCAAAGCGGTAAAATGCTCTAGCTGCAGCTGCACTGATGTGCGGCCACGGAAGTGATTTAACTGTGGTTTATACAGAGCATGGATCTGCTGTACACTGGTATCCGGCCACACCGCGGTATCTATATTGAAGGCAATGGCGTCAACGGTGACGCGCTGAGGGCCCTGCAATACCAGTTTCAGATGACGTTCGCCAACCAGACGCTGATTCACTACAGTAAATTCACCGTCAAATAATGGTTCGCTGAAGCCTTGTCCCCATGGCCCGTAGCTCTCGATCTGCCTGACGAAGGGCTCGGTAAAACCCGTTGCATCCAGCTCGCCGTCGGACCACATCGTACGGGTTAATTGTGCAGGCTCCAGCCAGCTTTCTGTTACCTCGGTTACTGCGATCCGAAACTGCTCCAGCTTCTCTGTGCGTAAGGTTAGTCCGGCAGCCATTGCATGGCCCCCAAAACGCTCAATCAGCTGCGGATGCAAGGTGTGTACCCGTTCCAGTAAATCACGGATATGCAGGCCCGGTATCGAGCGCGCTGAGCCTTTCAGCCAGCCGGGCTCTGCTTCGGCAAAAGCGATGACCGGTCGGTGGCACTGCTCTTTGACACGGCCGGCAACAATACCGACCACACCCTGATGCCAGCCCGGCTGATGAAGGACCAGTATGGGCGGTAACTGTTCGTCATCATCGCTCAGCCCACTGACGTAGATCTCGGCTTCTTCGCGCATTTCGGTTTCGATCTGCCGGCGATCTTTATTCAGCTGATCCAGCTCCTGCGCCATTAACCGCGCCCGCTGCAAATCCGTTGTCAGTAAACATTCGATACCAGCGCCCATGTCATCAAGCCGCCCTGCGGCATTGATACGGGGCGCTACCGCAAAACCTAAGTCGGCGGCCTGCAGGCTTGCCGGGTTACGGCTGGCCACTTCCAGCAACGCCTGTATTCCGGGGCGACAGTGCCCCGCCCTAATCCGCTGCAGGCCCTGCTGCACCAGGATCCGGTTTACGCCGTCGAGCTTCACCACATCAGCGACTGTTCCCAGCGCTACCAGATCCAGCCAGTCGGCCAGATTCGGTGTGCTCTGCCCGGCGTCACGTAAATGCTGACGCAGCGCCAGTAAAACGTAAAAGGCAACGCCAACACCGGCAATTGCTTTACCGGGGAATGTACAATCAGGCTGGTTCGGGT
This sequence comes from uncultured Pseudomonas sp., assembly GCA_964462025.1. Lineage (GTDB taxonomy): Bacteria > Pseudomonadota > Gammaproteobacteria > Enterobacterales > Alteromonadaceae > Pseudidiomarina. Next base: position 3,625 of record CAYWXF010000032.1, read on the forward strand.
TAACAATGGCGAAAGCAGGGGGCAGTTCCGCACCAGCCAGGTGATGATCGGTAATAACCACGTCAATACCTGCAGCCGCCGCGGCCTTTACTCCGGCATGACAAGAGATGCCACTATCCACGGTAATGATCAGCTCAGCGCCTTGCTGCCGGGCCTGCTCGACCACCGACGGCGATAAGCCATAGCCATCGGAAAACCGGTTCGGAACAATGTAGCCGAGGTGCTGGGCGCCCATCGCCTGCAATACTGAAATCATCAGCGCGGTAGAGGTTGCACCGTCGGCATCAAAATCGCCGCAAATACAGATCCGTTGTTGTTGATCGAGGGCCGCAGCAATACGCGCAGCAGCCCGCTGCACGTCTTTCAGGGTATTGAAGTGTGGCAGGCCACGGGTTGACAGATCGAGCTGTGACGCCGCTTTGATACCGCGGCGGGCCAGTATTTGCCTGAGCACCACCGGGATATCATCGGGTAACGCGGAAATATCCGCCGCGGGATATCGCTGAATACTAACTGATCCCATTGCTGGTTACTTCTCGATTTCCTCAAGCAACTTTTGCGGTGGTAATAAGCCTGGCAGTAAACGGCCCGATTCCAGCACTATGGCCGGCGTGCCGCGCACACCAAACTTTTTACCCAGCGCATAATGCTCGGCGACAGGATCATCGCAGGCGCCGGAGCGAACCGGCTGGTCTTGCTTCACAGCGGTCATAGCGGTGGCCGGATCGGCGGCGCACCAGACTTGCTGTAGCTGATTAAACGCAGTCCCCTGCAAACCCGTCCGCGGCCAGGCAAGGTAACGAATGGTAATGCCTTCAGCGAGGTAATTCGCGCGATTCTCATGTAACTGCCGGCAGTAGCCACAGGTAGGATCGGTAAATACCCAAATCACATGCTCTTCATCCGGAGCCGTGAATTCAATTACGCTGTCTTTCACGGTTTCCAGATCGCGAAGCCGCATCGCCTGTAACCGCTGTTCGCTTAAATTCTCGGGTTGCGCACCGGTGATATCGTAAATCCGGCCGCTGACTAATTTCTTGCCGTCGTCAGCCACGTAAACCAGGCCTTCATCGGTAATGACTTCGTATAAACCATCAACCGAAGACGGGCTTATCTGCTCGATAGTAAAGCCCATGCGTTCCAGGTGCGTGGTATCTATGTCTGTCACCGCTGCTTTAGCATCCTGCGCATCGCCCTGAGGGCTGCACGCCATTAAACCGATGACAAGTAAACTTAGTAGGGAATTTTTCATGGTTATTTTTACAACTCATACTGATTGATGGTTAATTCAATGCGCATAACGTTACTCTGATGCCCCGCGAATTGCAATTTAAGCCCGTGGATGATGGGTCGCATGCAACTGCTGCAGGCGTTCCCTGGCCACATGGGTATATATCTGGGTGGTCGATAAATCGCTGTGCCCCAGCAACATCTGCAGTACCCGTAAATCTGCGCCATGATTTAACAGGTGGGTGGCGAACGCATGGCGCAGGGTATGGGGTGATAAATGGGAGCGAATATCTGCCTGGCCGGCGTAAAATTTAATCCGGTGCCAGAATGCCTGACGGGTTAATGGTCCGCCCCGGCGGGTTACAAATACCCAGTCGCCGGGTTGCTGGTGGATCTCGCGCCGGGCTTCGCGCAAATAGCGCTGCAGCCAGTCCATGGCTTCTTCGCCAAGCGGTACCAGACGTTCTTTGTTGCCCTTGCCCACTACCCTGACCAGCTCTTGCTGAAGGGAAACCTGGCTCATGGTCAGTTGCACCAGTTCGGTTACCCGCAGTCCGGTAGCATAAAGAACTTCAAGCATAGCGCGATCCCGCAGCTGGATGGGGTCCGCCGGATCAGGCGCTTCAAGTAACGCGTTGACTTCAGATTCAGATAACGAATGAGGGATCGCTTGCGGTTGTTTGGGCCTGAGCAAGCGAGCCGTCGGATCGCTCGCACAAAGATTTTCAGTGCGCGCGTAGTGATAAAACTTTTTCAGCGCGCTGAGTGCCCGTGCCGTGCTGCGGGGCGACAGCCCTTGCTGGCGACGCCATAACAGGTAATCTTCCAAATCACTGGCAGTAACAGCCACTAAGTTACTGCTTTTCTGACGAGTCAGGTAGTCCTGGAAGCTACGCAGGTCATTCTGGTAGGCGGCGCTGGTATTTTTACTAATGCCCTGCTTCAGCCACAGGCGATCCAGAAAACCGCTTATAATTTCATCAATTTCAGCACTAACAACTGTCGCCATGGCATTCTCTGCTGGGTAAGCGTACGGATAACATCATATCGGGGTTTACAGATCGACTCAATCTGCTATTATGCGCGCTCTTCAGTCGGAGGGGTTCCCGAGCGGTCAAAGGGATCAGACTGTAAATCTGACGGCTCAGCCTTCGCAGGTTCGAATCCTGCCCCCTCCACCATTTCTATTAGCTTTCCCCTGCCTGAACATCCAGAATAACCTTTCCCTGTGTTTCGTTTTTTTGCATCAGCTCAATTCCGGTTTCCAGCTCATCAATGCCGATCACTTTATCTATGGTCGCAGTTAACCGGCCGCTGTCAAAATGTGGCCACAAGTGTTGCTTTAGCTGCGCCATAATTTCCGACTTCACCGCTACTGACTGGCTGCGCAAGGTACTGCCCTGAATCCGTTGCCGCTTCATCAGCATCCGGCCAAGATCAAGCTGCGCTTCTCGCCCGCCCATCAACCCGATAAGGATAAGCCGGCCGTCGTCGCGCAATACCTGTTGGTCCCAGCCAATATAATCGCCACCAACCGGATCCAGAATAACGTCAGCACCACCCCAGTCACGCACGGCATCGACAAAACTGCCGTGATGCCGGTTCCAGCCCGCTTCAGCGCCCAGTTGCTCGCAAAGCTTTAGTTTGTTCTCTGAGCCAACGGTAACAAAAGTGGGATTGCCGGTTATCGCAGCCAACTGCAGCGCCGCCTGACCCACGCTGCTGGCACCGGCGTGCAGCAACAGGCGCTCAGCTGTGGCTAAGTTTGCCAACATATAGAGATTAAACCAAGCCGTGGCAAACACCTCACAGATACCAGCGGCATCGCTTAAGCTCATGCCGTCCGGCACCGGATTAACCTGACCTTCAGGCACCAGTACATGGCTGGCGTAACCGCCACCACTTAACAAGGCACAAACGTGATCACCGACTTTAAAGCGGCTGACCGCGCTGCCCGTGGCTGTTACCCGGCCGCTGACTTCCAGGCCCAGCACCTCAGACGCCCCTGCGGGGGGCGGATAATGGCCGGCCAGTTGCACCAGGTCGGCGCGGTTCATTCCGGCAAAGGCGACTTCAATAGTCATATCATGAGCGCCCGTGCTACCCAGCTCTATAGTTTTGCGCTGTGGCTTGCCGTTCACTGCAAAAATACCATACATAGGGTTCACTCCGGAGCTAAGCTGAATGAGGTTAGTTTAACCAGTCAGCCGACCCTGCTGATAGTCGCGGATGGCCTGCTCGATTTCCGCCTGGGTGTTCATTACAAAAGGACCGTACTGGGCAATGGGTTCGCCAATGGGCTCACCGGCCAGTAAAATCATGCCGGCAGGCTCTTCGGCCGCACGAACGGTCAGGTTACTGTCGGCGTCCAGTCGCACCAGTTCACCACGCTCCACTGTCTCGTCGTTTATGGTTACGCTGCCCTGATAGACATACGCCAGACGGCTGGCCTGACCCGCGCTGGTTACGGGTATTGCGGTGTTATCACCAAACCGCAGATCCGCCATCAGAAAACGCTGTCCCTGTTGCTGCACCGGGCCCCGGTTACCTTCCAGTTCGCCAGCTATCAGACGGACTTCAGAATCACCATAGACGATTTTAGGCACGCTCTGCTCCGGATGATCAGCCCACTCGGCGGCAGTCATTTTTTCTGCCGCGGGCAAATTGATCCATAGCTGAAAGCCCCACATCAGGCCGTCTTCCTGCTTTGGCATCTCGCCATGAATAATACCACGGGCGGCTTTCATCCACTGGGCACCGCCGGCGCCAACCACCCCACGGTTACCTTCTGAATCTTCGTGTTCCATCTGGCCTGCCAGCATATAAGTCAGGGTGACAAACCCGCGGTGCGGGTGAGGCGGAAACCCGGCAATATAGTCGTTGGGGTTATCAGAGCGAAACTCATCCAGCATCAGAAACGGATCCTGATGACGCAGCGATGGCTGATTAATAATGCGTGTTAGTTTAACACCCGCGCCGTCCTGTGCCGGAATGCCCCGGTGGCGGCTGCGAACAATACCACTCATAATACCTCTCCCCGCTGATGCGGTTCATCAAAATTAATCGCCGGGCCAACCGGCACGATGCCAGTCGGGTTGATCATGGTATGACTACCGTAATAATGGGTTTTAATATGGTCCATCACCACGGTTTCAGCTACGCCGTTAACCTGATAGAGCGCCTTTAAATAGTCCCATAGATTCGGATAATCAGTTATACGTCGCTGATTGGTTTTAAAATGGCTGTAATAGACGGCATCAAAACGCATCAGAGTAGTAAATAAGCGCCAGTCTGCTTCGGTGACCTCGTCGCCAACCAGAAAACGCTTTCTGGCCAGGATCGCTTCAATATCGTCGAGGGAGTTAAAAAGCGCTTTATAGGCTTCCTCATAAGCATCCTGCTTAGTCGCAAAGCCACATTTGTACACACCGTTATTAATGGTGTGGTACACCTGCTCATTGATTGAATCAATTTGGTCGCGTTTGGCTTCGGGATAAAAATCCAGTGTATTACCGGTCAGATGATCAAACTCACTGTTAAACATTCTGATGATATCGGCAGATTCATTACTGACTATGGTCTGCTGTTCTTTATCCCATAGCACCGGCACAGTCACCCGGCCGCTGTAATTATCATCGGCACGTAAATACAACTGATACAGAAAATCCGAATCATACAGTGGCTCGTGCAAGGGCGCCTCGCCAAACTCCCAGCCGTTTTCCAGCATCAGCGGCTGCACCACAGACACCGGGATCAGATCTTCAAGACCCTTCAGCTTACGAAAAATCAGGGTGCGATGCGCCCACGGGCACGCATAAGAAACATAAAGGTGGTAGCGGCCTTCGACGGCGGGAAACTTACTGTCCGGGTCGTTTCGGATCCAGTTGCGGAATTGTGACTCGCTGCGTTTGAAGCGGCCGTCATTGCTATCGGTATCGTACCACTTGTCATGCCATTTCCCGTCTACCAGTAAACCCATAACTTGACTCCCCGTTTGCTGTGTCGATGGTAAGCAATTCATTAAGGAATTAAGTATAGACGGTGTCAGTTCGAATTATTAACGCTTTAAAACGGTGTAATTGTTCTATTTAGTCGAACTATTTGGCGGCGCCATGGGGATAGCTGGTTAAGTTGCCAACCTCGGCAACCACCCGCGCACTGACCTGATCGGCGTCATGCTGTAACTGCTGATGCAGTGCGGTAAATGCTTCGACCAATGGCCCGGTGGGCTGGCTGAGCTGCTGTTGTACTGCTGCTGCCAGTCGTTCCGGAGTAACCTGCTGCTGCACTAGTTCAGGAACCAGCTCACGCCCGGCCAGCAGATTTGGCAAGCTGAAAAAAGCCGCCTTAAATAACCGTTGGATAAGCTTGTGGGTCAGCCAGTTAAACTTATAAGCAACCACCATCGGCCGCTTAATCAGCATGGCTTCGAGGGTTACTGTACCCGAGGTCAGCAAGAGCGCGTCGGCTGCCGCCATGGCGGTGCGCGATTGCCCTTCCAACAACTTAACCGACAGGCCTGGAGCATACTGCTGCTGAAGTTCGCGGAATTGCTCGGCGCGTTGGGTCGATATCATGGGTGCGATAAACTGCAGTTGGGGATTTTTTTCTGCAAGCAACGCCGCCGCTTGCAGAAAAACCGGCCCCAGCCGGGCCACTTCACCAGCGCGACTACCCGGAAGTATCGCAACTACCGTGCCTCTGGCATCAATGCCCAGCTCAGCGCGCGCTTCGGATTTCGACCAATCCGGGGGAATAGCGTCAGCGAGGGGGTGACCAACAAAGGTCGCCGGCAAGTCATGCTCGTCGTAGAATGCTTTCTCAAAGGGCAGCAAACACAGCACATGATCAACTGCTGCTTTTATTCCCTTGATCCGCCCCTGGCGCCAGGCCCATACCGACGGGCTGACATAGTGCACGGTAGGGATCCCCTCCGCTTTGAGCATCCGGGCAACGGGCAAATTAAAGTCTGGAGCATCAATACCGACAAATACCGCAGGCCGCACGGCCTTAAAGTGTTTAACCAGCTTGCGCCGGTGGCTGAGCAGAGTAAACAGGCGTCCGAGCACTTCGGCGATACCCATCACCGCCAGATCGTCCATAGGTACAAGTGAAGTGAGCCCTTCGGCTTGCATTAACGGCCCGCCGACGCCGATAAATTCAGCGTCCGGATGATGCCGCCGCAGCTCCCGGAGCATGCCGGCACCGAGCAGATCGCCGGAGTGCTCCCCTGCTATAACGGCTATAACAGGGGCTGCTGAAGAGGACTCAGTCATAGTTACTGGATCTCGCTGGATTTAACGAATGATACCGCGTGAACTGCTTTGCACGAACTCAATCATCGACTGGACTTCTTCCGCGTCAAGCTGCTGCATCTGCTCAACCGCTTCGGCCACAGTCAGCCCCTGCCGGTAGAGCATTTTAAATGCCCGCTTAATATTAGTAATTTGCTCGTTGGTAAAGCCCCTGCGCTTCAGGCCTTCGCTGTTAATGGTCCGCGGCACCGCATTGTGGCCCTGGGCCATAATGTAGGGAGGAATATCCTGCACCACAACTGAGTTAACGGCGGTAAACGCATGGGCGCCAATGTGGCAGAACTGATGAACACCGGTAAAACCGCCCAGAATGGCCCAGTTACCAACATGAACATGGCCCGCTAAGGTAGTGTTGTTAGCCAGGATAACGTTATCACCGACCACACAGTCATGGGCGACATGCACATACGCCATCAGCAGGTTATTATCACCGATGCGGGTAATTCCCTGATCCTGGATGGTACCCCGGTGAACCGTCACAAACTCACGGAAAATGTTGTTATCACCAACCACTAACCGGGTTGGTTCGCCGGCATATTTTTTATCCTGACAATCTTCGCCCACCGATGCGAACTGAAAGATCCGGTTACCCCGGCCTAAAGTCGTCGGGCCGCGCAGCACAACATGCGGCCCGATATCACAGTCGTCACCAATTTCAACGTCCGCACCAATAATCGAATAAGCGCCAACCCGCACATTGCTGCCGAGTTTTGCGCCTTCATCAATGATCGCTGTTGGATGAATCACTTAGCTTTCTCTTCTTGCGCAAATAATATCGGCACTACAGGCCAGTTCACCGTTCACTTCGGCGCGCCCTTTAAAAACCCAGATACCGCGGCGTTCTTTTTCAAATGTGACATGTAAATCCATGGTATCTCCTGGCAGCACTTGTCGTTTAAAGCGGGCATTATCAACCCCCGCAAACAAGTATAGATCACGTGCGCCGGGCCTGCTGCTGGTTATTTTAAAACCAAGCAGACCGGCCGCCTGAGCCATAGCCTCAAGGATTAACACACCGGGGAAAATCGGATTACCAGGAAAGTGGCCGGTAAAAATAGGTTCGTTAACAGTGACATTTTTTACCGCATGGATAGCGCTTTTATTGTCGCAGGCGACAACTTTATCCACCAGCAGGAAGGGATAACGATGAGGCAATAGACTCATCACTTCTTTAATATCGAATGCACCATCGGTTACTGACAAAATATAAATCTCCGGCTTTAGTTGTTACTGTCGAGCTTCTTCTCAAGCGTTTTTACCCGCTGGAACAGATCATCCAGCTGGCGGAACCGTGCCCCGTTGCGGCGCCATTCGCGGTGCGGCGCTGCCGGAATGCCTGAGGCATAAATGCCTGGCTCACTGATTTCCTTGATGACCATCGAGAAGCCGCTAATCTGCACGTCATCACAGATCTCTATATGACCATTGATTGCTGTCGCGCCACCGATCAGGCAACGTTTGCCGATACGGCAGCTACCTGCCAGTACCGTACAGCCCGCAATAGCGGTGTCTTCATCAATAAATACGTTATGGGCAATCTGGCACTGGTTATCAATGATACAGCCGTTACTGATCACTGTGTCATCCAGCGCGCCGCGGTCTATGGTGGTACTGGCACCAATATCAACCCGGTCACCAATCACCACCCGGCCCAATTGTGGAATTTTAATCCATTTACCACGCTCGTTCGCCCAGCCAAAGCCATCGGCGCCAATAACGGTACCGCTATGGATCAGACACTGACTGCCAATCACACAATTATGATAAACCACCACATGCTGCCACAAGCGGCTACCTTCGCCGATAATCACACCCGGGCCAATGTAGCAGCCGGCGCCTATAACCACGTTATCAGCCAGCTGGACGTTGTCAGCAATAATGGTATTGGGGCCAATATGGACATTCTGTCCAAGCTTCGCACTATCGGCGATCTGCGCGGTGGCGTCGATCCCCTGCGCCGGACTCGGCGTGGTATCCAGCAACTGAGCCACCCGGGCAAATCCGGCATAGGGATTTGCCGTAACCAAAGCGGCCAGATGATCAGGAACGCTGACGGAAGGTGCAACAATGACTGCACTGGCGCCGGTTTTTTCTAACTGAGCGCGGTACTTCTCATTCGCCAGAAAGGCGATTTGCCCAGGCTGCGCCGAAGCAAGGGTGCCGACGCCGGCAATGGTCATCGAACCATTACCACGAACTTCCGCACCGATTGCATCAGCCAGCTGCTGCAAAGTCATAGCTTGCATTGGCTTAGTTACCACCAGTCATTTTAGCCAGCACTTCGTCGGTCAAATCAGCTGATTCAACAGCATGGGCAACAGCTGAGCTCTGAATAACCAGGTCAAAATCGTTTTCACCGGCAACTGTCTGAGTAGCACGGGCAATATCCATCATCAGCTTATCGCGTTCTTCGCTGGTGCGACGGTTAGTATCTTCACGCAAAGCACGAATTTTCAGCTGACGGGTTGATTCCAGCATTTCATATTCGCGCTCCAGTTTAAGGCGTTCGCTTGGCGACATAATTGACGCGTCACGTTGTTGCTTTTCGCGCAGTTCGCTCATGCGCTTTTCAATACCCTGAATTTCTTCGATACGCTCTTTAAATTCAGACTGTAACTTAGTCTCAATGTCGCGAGCCTGAGGCAGGTTCTGGAACACCGCCTGGAAATTCACGATACCAATTTTTTGCTGGGCTTCAGCAGACTGGGCAAAAACAGCAGTAGATAACAGCGCCGCAATAGCAGTCGTTTTTATTAAATTATTCACACAAAACTCCTTTGAAATGGTTATATCTTTTTAGAAAGTGGTACCAAAGTTAAAGGTAAACACCTGAGTCTTATCCCCTTCAACCGACTTGATCGGGCGACCAAAGGCAAAAGTCAGAGGTCCCATAGGTGATAACCACTGTACTGCAACACCTGCTGAAGCACGGTAGTTTTCAGGCGAGCTATAATCCCGCAAGGTTTCTGAACCAGCTAACAACGTTAAATCTTTATAAGCATCATAGTCAAATTCGGTATCCCAGACACTTCCGACGTCAACGTACACGCTGGTGCGCACCACATTCTTGTTTTCTTCTTTAATGAATGGCGTTGGGAAAATCAGTTCAAACCCGCCGACAAACATGGCGTTACCACCAATTGAGAAGCGGCTGACCGCCAGGGTATCAGCGCCCGGGCCAGCCGGGAATTCACCTGGAATACCGGTAAAACCAGGCGGACCATTAACTGTGTCCGGATAGCGGAATACTGCACGCGGCCCAATCGTATTGGCTTCAAATCCACGAAGGTTGTCGCTACCGCCGATTTTAAAGTTTTCATAGAATGGGAACAGGTACTCATTGCCCCGATCATCTTCACCGTAACCGTTACCATAACCAGCACGGAAACGCGTCAGGAAGGTAAAGCTGTGATCATCCGTAATCGGCAAATAGTGTTGGAAGCTATAGCTGGTTCTAAAGTAATTCACATCACTGTTCGGCAATGCAACATCTAAGCTGACCCGGTTCAGGGTTCCTTCGGTTGGGAAGGTACCGCGGTTCAGCGTAACGCGCTGCCAGCCTGTCGACACTTCAAATATATCGAAGGCTACACCCGAGTTTGGATCTTGCTCATCCAGGTACGGCTGATAAAACTTACGAATCTGTTCATAGCCTTCAACGTTCGTGACTTCTTCATTCCGGTAAGTCAGGCCTAAATTCAGACTACTGACCTCGTTAATCGGGAAACTGACGGTGCTGCCGATACCGTATTGCTTCTTATTGTAGCGAATCAGGTTTTCCTGACGGCCGGCATCAAACTCACTCAGGTAAATCTGTCCTGAAAGACTCACACCATCTTTGGTAAAATAGCGGTCCATATATGACAGACTGAGATTTTTATTAAATCGGTTGGTGTTGATATTGATCGCTGCCTGGTTACCGGTACCGAGGAAGTTTTCCTGTTGCACGCCGGCGCCAACCTGCAGCCCCGAATAATCACCGTAACCAAACATAAAGTTAAATGAACCCGACGGCTGTTCTTTAACGACAAATTCGACATCAACGAGGTCATCGCGGCCTGACACACGCTCAGTGGACGATTCGACGGTTTCAAAAAAGCCCAGGCGCTCAAGTCGCAACTTACCTTGCTCAATGGCTTCATCGTTTAACGGCGCACCTTCAAGCTGACGCATTTCGCGACGCAGTACTTCGTCCTGGGTGTTGATGTTGCCCCGGAAATTAATCCGGTTAACATACACGCGGTTGCCCGGATTAACTGAGAACATCAGGTCAACTTCGTTGGTTTCTGAATTAATTTCAGGAATAGCCCGGACTTCCGGATAAGCGTAGCCGTAGCGGCCGTACAATTTCGCCACCAGCTCTTCAAGGTAAGTAACCTGAGCGGCGCTATACTGGGTGCCTGGCTCAATTCTCACCAAGCGTTTCACCACCTCGTCACGGCCGCGCAGATCACCCATTACCTTGGTTTCGCGAACCGTAAATATTTCACCTTCTTTCACATTGATAGTGACATACACGCCGGTTCGATCCGGTGTCATGGTAACCTGCACTGACTCAATCGAAAATGTCAGATAGCCACGGTCTTTATAGAAACTCTCGAGGGTTTCGAGATCGCCGCTGAGCTGTTGTTTCTGGTAGCGGCGTTCGCCAATCAGATTCCACCACGGAAGTTTATCTTTAAGTTCGAGGTTAGCGAGGATTTCTTCATCACTGAAGGCTTTATTACCAACAATATTGATCTGCTGGATTTCCGCCGACTCACCCTCATCAAACTCAATACTCAAACGCACCCGGTTACGCGGCTGATTGACAATAGTAACTTCCACGTTGGCGTTATATTTACCAATACTATGGTAGAAATCTTCCAGACCGGTTTCAATGGACGAGATGGTTGTCAGATCCAGCGGTTCGCCTTCAATAATACCTTGCTCGGTCAGGGATTCGGTAAGTTGCTCGTCTTTGATTTCTTTATTACCGTCAAACTCGATCGCGCTGATCGTAGGCCGTTCGGTAACTTCAAAAACTAAGGTGCTGCCGTCGCGTTTGACAACCACATTATTGAAGTGAGTCGATGAGTAAAGCGATCTGATGCTCTGCCGGACGGTAGCTTCGTCTACGGTATCACCGACCCGCACAGGGATGTACGTCAGCGCCGCACCAAGTGCAACCCGTTGTAATCCTTTGATCCGGATATCCTCGACCACGAAATTTTCGACACTATGCGCGGGAAGCGCGGCCCCTGCGATCAGGGCACTTAAGAACAGCTTTTTCAACGTCATTCTGTGCAACTTAATTGTTTATTGTATATGTTGATCTCACTGAGCTAATCGCAATACATCATTGCTGATTGCAATTGCCATTAACGCAAATATCAGTAATCCGCCAATCCGGTAGCTAAGTTCTTGTACACGTTCAGAAACTGCTTTCTTACGCACACCTTCGATAGCCAGAAACACCAAGTGGCCGCCATCCAGAATTGGCAATGGTACCAGATTTATGATGCCCAGATTAACACTGATTAGCGCGAGAAACCCTAAAAAGTAAACTAACCCATAACTCGCTGAAGCGCCTGCGCCTTCAGCTATTGCGACCGGTCCGCTCAGGTTACTTAACGAGACAGTACCCGTAACCAGCTTACCGATCATCTGCACACTTAAAACCATTAAATCCCAAGTGCGCTCGGCGCCTTTTATTAAGCCGCCTACTATACCGTACTGCTGCACAAACCGATACTCGTCGGGATAAGCAGTCTGCTGCGGTTCAACGCCAAGAAACCCTATGGTTCCCTGTTCTGCTGAGCGTTCTCCGATTTGCGCGGTTAACTCAAGTTGAGTTTGCCCGCGCTCCACGGTAAAGCTCAGGCGCTCGCCGGGCGCCGCCATGATTTGCTCTCTGATTTGAGACCATTCTTCTACGGGAGTTCCGTTCACCGCAATTATTTTATCGCCCGGGGTAAAGTTCGCGGCTGCGGCAGGTGAATTTTCCGCAATATAATTTATGGTGGTGGTCGCTTCCGGCCGCCATGGCAGCATGCCCAGCTCGACAAATGTAGGTTGCTGCTGATCGCCAATACGCCAGCCATCAATATTCAGTACATAATTTTGTTCCCGGTCGCGCGCATCACGCACCCGGATGGTCGCTTCTTCGTTACCCAGAGCGGCGGCAAAGGCTAAGTTAACCTGCTGCCAGTCTTCAGTCTGCTGGCCATTAACCGACAGGATTTCAGCAGGAGTCTGGATATCAGCCTGCGCGGCAACCGAATCAGGTTGGATGGAACCGATAACCGGCTTAACTGATGGGACGCCGATGACAAACATAACCCATAGCAGCGCCACAGCAATGACAAAATTCGCTGCTGGTCCGGCTGCTATGATGGCCGCCCGGCGACTCACTGACTGCGCATTAAAACTTAAGTGGCGCTCGCTTTCGGGCACATTATCAACGCGCTCGTCCAGCATCCGCACGTAACCGCCTAAGGGGATAATGCCCACCTGATAAACAGTGCCGTCCGCAGCCGTACGCTGCCAGATTGGTTTGCCAAAGCCAACCGAAAAAACCAGTACTTTTACGCCGCAACGCCGGGCTACCCAAAAATGACCGAACTCGTGGAATGTAACAAGGATGCCGAGCGTGACCGCAAAGGCTCCTATTGCCCAAAGAATCTCTAACATAGTGAGTATTGCTCTACCTGTTCCCGGCTATATGCCCTGACTTGCTCATCTAAAGACAAGACCTCGGCAACGGAGTTCAGTTGCTGCGGCGATATCTTTGCCAGCAGGTCTGCAACCACGCGGCTGATATCGGTAAATCGGATACGACCATCAAGAAAAGCAGCTACCGCTACCTCGTTCGCGGCGTTCAGGGTGGTGGTGGCCCATTGCCCTTCCCAGCACGCGTCAATGGCTAACTGCAAGCAAGGATATCGCTTCGCATCAGCCTCAGCAAAAGTCAGATCGCCCAGCGCCGTAAAGTCGAGTGCGCTCACACCACTCTGAATACGCTGTGGGTAGCTCATCCCGTACGCAATGGGCGTGCGCATATCCGGCAGACCAAGCTGAGCAATAACCGAACCGTCGGTATAGCTGACCATTGAGTGGATAACGCTTTGCGGGTGCAGAACAACCTGCAGTTGCTCGCGCTGACAATTGAACAACCAGCGCGCTTCAATGTATTCAAGTCCTTTATTGATCATGGTGGCTGAATCGACAGAAATTTTGCGGCCCATCGACCAGTTTGGATGGGCACAGGCCGCATCTGGCGTTTGCTCTGCCAGCTGGTCAAGCGGCAAATTACGGAATGGGCCACCAGAGCCGGTCAGCATAATCTGACGGATTCCGGCCGCAGCCAGGTCACTGCGGCCAAGCTGCTGCTGCACATCAACCGGCAGACACTGAAAGATCGCATTATGTTCGCTGTCAATCGGCAGCAACTCAGCTTTATGCTTCACTACAGCGTCCATAAATAATTGCCCGGTCATTACCAGGGCTTCTTTGTTCGCCAATAGCACCCGCTTGCCGGCTCTGACTGCCGCCATGGTCGGTAATAAACCAGCCGCGCCAACAATGGCCGCCATAACCAAATCAACTTCCGGGGCGCTGGCAACATCGGCCATGGCATCGGCACCTGAGAGTACTTCAGTGGGCAGCCCGGATAACCGCTCCCGCAGTTCTGTCGCCGCACCAGCGTCGGTCATCACGGCAAACTGTGGCTTAAAGCTGTAGCAGATCTCAACCATATCGGCGACATTCTGCTGGGCGGTTACCGCAAAAACCGAAAACAACCCGGGGTTTTCTTTTACTACCGCCAGCGTGTTCTGACCGATAGAGCCGGTCGCCCCTAACACAGTAATTTGTTTGCTCATCAGGCGAGTAACCAGAGGTATGACAAAGTAAAGATCGGTAAGGCCGCTGTCAGGCTATCGATACGGTCAAGAATACCGCCGTGACCTGGCAGTAAAGAGCCACTGTCTTTTACGCCGGCACAACGCTTAAACATGCTCTCGTTCAGGTCACCAAATACGGAAGCGATAACGGTAATCAGGCCGGCCAGGTAATAACCACCAAACTGCTCAACCGGTATTTTAGCCCAGTGGGCAACAACCAACATCACCACAAATGCCAATGCGATTCCGCCAACCAGGCCTTCCAGCGTCTTGCCCGGGCTCACCGCCGGCATCAGCTTATTACGACCATATTTAACGCCGGCAAAGTAGGCGCCGACATCAGCAGCCCATACCAGCAACAACACGAAGAGCACTGCAAAGCCACCAAACAGCGGCTCAGCAGCATAGTCAATGGAGCGAATGGTCAGCAGCGCCACCCAGGATGGAACAAAAATCAGATATCCGAACACACCAACAATCGATCGGGTTCGTGACCAGGCGCGACGACTGGCGGGATATTTAATTACCAGCACGGTGGCAATCAACCACCAGATGCAGCCGATAATGGTTATGTAATAAAACAATGGATTCAGAATGCCCTGCTGCCATACGTCCCCTACGGGTACAAGCCACAACAGTACGCTCAGTAGTGCGGTCACCGACGCGGTATAAAGAATACGGCTAATCTGACGTTTCAGCCCCATCAGCGGGGACCATTCCCAGGCTGCAGCTGTCATCAACGCTGTGATGGCGACCGCAAACCAATGTAACGGCAACCCAAACACACAATAAAGTGCAACGGGTACCAGGATTAATGCTGTTAATAATCGTTGTTTTAGCAAACTTATTCCCCGACTGTTACATCAGTATCCAGAATGGCGCGCTGCAACTGCTCACTGGTTAATCCAAAGCGGCGCTCCCGGCAACTGAAATCTGCTATGGCCGCAGCAAACTCATTATCATCAAAATCAGGCCATAGTACCTTACTAAAATATAATTCGGCATAAGCGAGCTGCCATAACAGAAAATTGCTGATGCGATGTTCGCCGCCGGTACGAATCAGCAGATCAGGCTCTGGTTGATCAGCAAGTTGCAGTTCACTGGCGATACGCGCAGGGGTTATTTCATCTACTGTTATACGCCCCTGTACCGCCTGATCCGCAAGCTTACGAGCCGCCTGAGCCATATCCCAGCGACCGCCATAATTGGCAGCAATATTAAGCTGCAAAGCAGTGTTATCCGCGGTAAGCGCTTCAGCTTCTTCGATACGTTTCTGAATGCGTGGCGAAAACGCCGTCAGATCGCCGATAATATTTAGTTTTACGTTATGTTTGTGCAGCTTTTTAACTTCGCGTTTCAGAACCGTAAAAAATAACGACATCAACACTGAAACTTCCTGCTCCGGGCGGTTCCAGTTCTCACTGCTGAAGGCAAACAGTGTCAGCGATTCAATACCTTTTTTGCGGGCAAAGGCAACCACCCGCCGCACCGCTTCCGCACCCGCTTTATGTCCAAAAGTCCGGTGCTGGCCGCGCAACTGCGCCCAGCGACCGTTGCCATCCATAATAATAGCAACATGCCGTGGCATACGAATTTGATCAACATCCATTGTATTCATTTTCAGGGCCATACAAGAAAAAACGCCGTGCAAGTATAACTGACACGGCGCTGTCTACCAATGCAGGAAATAAGCAATCGCTTAAACTTCCATCAAGTCTTTTTCTTTTTCTTCCAGTAACTGGTCAACCTTAGCGATATAGGCATCGGTCAGCTTCTGAATTTCTTCAGCCGCGCGGTGCTCTTCATCTTCAGAGATTTCTTTTTCTTTCTGCAGTTCTTTTAAGTCGCTATTCGCATCACGGCGAATATTACGAACAGCCACCCGGCCCTGCTCTGCTTCAGCGCGCACAACCTTAACCAGATCGCGACGACGTTCTTCGGTCAGTACCGGCAACGGAACCCGGATAACATTACCCGCGGTGTTCGGGTTCAGCCCCAGATCCGAGGTCATAATAGCTTTCTCGACTGCTGCCGATGCCGACTTATCAAAGACAGTCAGAGCCAGCGTGCGGGAATCTTCCACCGTCACGTTAGCAAGCTGTTTCAGTGGTGTGGCGGTTCCGTAATAAGGCACCATGATGCCGTCCAGCAGGCTTGGATGGGCGCGGCCGGTACGGACTTTTGATATCTGTGAACGCAGCGCTTCTAAGCTTTTCTCCATGCGTTCTTTAGCGTCTTGTTTAATCTCGTTAATCACGTTGCTTTCCCTTAATCTGTTATCGCTTTTTTACTAGCTGGCTCAGTACCTATAAGTGTACCTACTTTTTCACCCATAATCACCGCCCGCAGTGCGCCCGGCGTATTCATATTAAAAACCCGGATAGGTAAGTTATGGTCCCGCGCTAAAGTAAAGGCCGCAAGATCCATGACTTTTAACTGACGTTCCAGCACATCATTATAACTGATTTGCTTAAATAGTTCGGCCTTGGGATCTTTATTCGGATCCGCTGAATACACGCCATCCACTTTGGTGCCTTTGAGTACCAGTTCGGCTTCAATTTCGATACCGCGCAGACAAGCCGCGGAGTCGGTAGTGAAAAACGGGTTGCCGGTGCCGGCACAGAAAATAACTACGCGACCTGACTTCAGCAAACTGATCGCATCGGCCCAGTTATAGCTGTCACAAACGCCGTTAAGTTCAATCGCTGACATCAGCCGGGCGTTTACAAAAGCCCGATGCAGGGCATCACGCATTGCCAGGCCATTCATGACCGTCGCCAGCATTCCCATGTGATCGCCAACAACCCGGTTCATCCCCGCTTTGGCAAGGCCTTCGCCGCGGAATAAGTTACCACCGCCGATTACCAGGCCAACCTGAACACCAAGCTCGACAAGTTCTTTTATTTCCTGCGCCATGCGATCCAGAACTTTTGCATCTATGCCGAAGGGTTCGTCGCCCATCAGGGCTTCGCCGCTTAACTTCAGCAAAATACGGCGGTAGGCTGGTTTAGGTGTAGTGGTCATCGGTTTGCTCCATGTGCTGATTAAGCTGATTAGTATACGCGAAAAAAAAACCGCATCCTGCCAGGCAGGTTGCGGTTTTTGTTATTAGCTTCTGGTCGTCGGTAGCGACACTGGCATTACGCCTTTTTCGCAGCAGCCATTTGTGCCTGAACTTCAGCAGCGAAATCTTCTGATTTACGCTCGATACCTTCACCCACTTCGTAACGTACGAAAGTGACTACGTCAGCACCTTTTTGCTTCAACAGTTCCCCAACAGTCATTGAAGGGTCTTTCACAAATGCCTGGCCAGTCAGACTGATTTCACCGGTAAACTTACGCATCCGGCCTTCAACCATCTTCTCAGCGATATC
>CAYWXF010000033.1:0-20444 GCA_964462025.1 uncultured Pseudomonas sp.
GATGGCCAGCAGCTGCTGATGGGAAGTAGTCACTGGATGCGCGAGCTTGGCTTAGCGCTGCCGCTGGATCGTATCGAAAGCAAAGGCGCGTCGGTCGCCTGGCTGGCGCGGCAGAATAACGGGAAAACAGATCTCATCGGGCTGTTTTGTTTCCGCGACGCGGTGAAACCCGAAGCCGGCCATACCATTCAGAAGCTGCAGCAACAGGGCATCCGGGTAGCTATGTTAACCGGTGACAGCCAGGCCAGCGCGGAAGTGGTTGCTGCTGAGCTTGGTCTTGATAGTTACCAGGCAGAAGTATTACCCGGAGATAAAGCCGATTTTATCGCCCGCTATCAGCAGCAAGGTTATCGGGTTGCTATGGTCGGCGACGGCATTAATGACGCGCCGGCCTTAGCCCAGGCCGATTTAGGTATGGCGATGTCGACGGGTACTGAGGTGGCTATCAGCGCGGCTGATATGACCCTGATGCGGGGGGAAACGCGACTGGTGGTGCTGGCACTCAGGTTATCCCGGCTGACGTACCGGAAGATTAAACAGAACCTGTTCTGGGCCTTTATTTTTAATACACTGGGTATTCCGCTGGCAGCATTAGGTTATCTGAATCCAATCCTGGCCGGTGGCGCTATGGCTTTCAGTAGCTTGCTGGTAGTGAGTAACGCGTTACTGCTGCAACGCTGGGGTAAAAAGGAGTAATCACATGGGTAAACCGCTAACGATTGGCGAGGCTGCGACATTGACCGGTGTATCGGCTAAAATGATTCGCTACTATGAAGAAATTGGCATGCTGCCTGAGGCAGCCCGCACAGAAGCGGGTTATCGCTTATATAATGGTTTTATGTTGCAGCAACTGGGGTTTATCCGCCAAGCAAGGGATCTGGGGTTTTCGCTGGAAGAAATTCAGTCACTACTCAGGCTCTGGCGCGATCCCTGCCGCGAAAGTCGCGAAGTAAAAGCCATTGCCGAGCAGCATTTGGCCGATATCGGCCAGAAAATAGCAGAACTGAGCCGCATGCAACGCGCATTAGCGCAACTGGCGGCGGATTGTGGCGGAAATAGCGCGCCCAACTGTGCCATTCTCGATGGCATGGTTCCGGAGCATCTGCTGACCACTCCAGCTTAATGAAAGGATACAGCTCATCATTACCGGTATAGAAAATCTGATTTGCCCCCTTGATGGCGATGCACTCGAACGAGCCGACAATAGCTGGCGCTGTACCCATGGTCACAGCTTTGATATTGCCCGTCAGGGCTATGTAAACCTGTTGCCGGTGCAGAACAAGCGCTCAAAAGACCCTGGCGACAGCAAAGCTATGGTGCAGGCACGCCAGCGTTACCTCGGACACGGCTTCTACGCGGCCGTTGCTGATGCGCTGGCCGCTCAGGTTCTGGCAGCTAACCCTGGGCGTGTGCTTGATGCCGGCTGTGGCGAAGGCTACTACCTGAGGCATTTGGTTGATAAAGCTGAAGCGCAGCAAGTGCCGCTAATGGCCGCCGGACTGGACATCTCAAAATGGGCGGTGATGGCAGCCGCGAAGCAGGATCAGCGGTTAACCTGGCTGGTGGCTTCAAATGCGGCAATTCCGTTGCCTGACGACAGTATCGATAGCCTGATGTGCGTATTTGGATTTCCCGTTGCCAGCGAGTTCAGACGGATTTTACGGCCAGGCGGGCAGTTATTCATGGTTGATCCCGGCCCCGACCATCTGGCCGAGCTCAAGCAAATTATTTACCCCGAGGTGAAGACGAAAACTACCGAGTCACCGATGCCCACAGATGCCTTTACGCTGATCTCAGAGCAGGTTATTCACTTTCCGGTGCAGCTCACGGCGAAGGATGTCATCCAGGATTTGCTCACTATGACGCCCCATTTATACCGCGCAAGCAGCGATGGCCGGGACAAGGCACGCGCGTTACAAAAGCTTAAACTGACGGTGGACATCCGGTTACGGACTTACCGCTGCTGAATAACTGTACGGGCATGTTAAAAACTAATTGCGTGACGTAGCTATTCTGTTGTGAGAAACTGCCTCTGTGGAATAATTGTTCACTTATCAGGGACGGTCAGACAATGAAAGCTACAGCATTTTTACTCTCCGCTCTACTCAGCACGTTTGGCGTTACTTCCGAAGCAACTGAAGCAAAGCTACTGACAGCTGAACCCCTCGGCTGCGTGTCGCTTGATCAGGTCACTAACAGCAACAGCCCCGCTGATATCTTCGCGGCGCTGACCTTATGTATGGATAAAGAAGATTACAAAGCCGCTGCGGAGCTCTACACAGTGGGCACCTTGTATGCTGTATACGATACCAAACGGGTCACCGATGAAAGGGCGCATCAGGCAATTTCATTGTTGCGGATGTATGCTCTGAGCGGGCGACCCGAAGGCGCTTTGAATGAACTTCAATCGGAGGTGGTTGAACTGCTGACTGACAATACTGAAGTCTGTCAGGCGATTCTGGAAAAAGGTAAGCCAGCTTATCAGCCCGCCTATATGTTTGAGCACGCAACTGCCACTGCTGGCTATGCTCGCCCGGTTTATCAACCGGTAGAAAACTTTAATGAACAGGAAG
This sequence comes from uncultured Pseudomonas sp., assembly GCA_964462025.1. Taxonomy (GTDB): domain Bacteria; phylum Pseudomonadota; class Gammaproteobacteria; order Enterobacterales; family Alteromonadaceae; genus Pseudidiomarina. Next base: position 2,574 of record CAYWXF010000033.1, read on the forward strand.
CATGGCGGGAATCACTGGCGATGGTGCCTCATTGTTAAAAAAATACCGGCATAACGCGATCTAACGTTATGCCGGTATAAGACTAAGACCAGTTAAATACCAAAGTCATCAAAGCGGATCTGATCGCGTGGTACACCTGCCTCGGCAAGCATGGCCATGGTCGCTTTCAGCATTGGCGGCGGACCGCAAACGTAGACATCAAGCTGGTTAACATCCTGATGTCTGATCCAGGCTTCAACTTCTTCGTGCACGAAACCTTGTGCTCCTTTCCAGCCGCGGTTTTCGTCCGGCTCGGAAATGACCGGGATATACTCAAGCTGGTCTGCACCGGTAAACTCGTTGCGATAACAGAGTTCGTTTACGTGGCGCGCACCGTAGAAGAATACGCAGTTACGCGGTTGGCTCTGGCCCAGTTCAGTTTGCAGCAAGGCGCGCAATGGCGCGATGCCTGCACCACCACCGATAAACAACTGTGTACGCTGATTGCTTTCACTGAGTACGAAGTCACCAAATGGGCCAATCGCTTCGATGGTAGCGCCTTTCTCCATATTACAGAGATAGGTTGAACCGATTCCCGGCGGGATTTTCTCACTCGGCGATGGCATTTGCCGTACCGTAAATACGAAACGATGCGGGTCCGTTCTGGTCGCCATTGAGTAGTGGCGTGTCAGCACCTGCTCCCGGTGCGGAATGCAGAACTGCATAAACTGACCTGCCTGATACTCGACTGCTTCACTACTGTTGAATGTCAGTTCAACGATGGATGGCGACAGCAAACGCCTTGCTACCAGCTCCAGCGTGACAGTTGCAGCATCGTGATCCGGCAGCTTGATGGTGTATTTGTCATCCACACGATGTTGACATGACAACCGCAAGCCACCTTCGATTTCCGACTCGCTGAGTAAAATCTTCTCAGCAGTAGTGGCTGCGGGCAGATCCTCGCCTTCCAGCGTCACTTTGCACAGGCCACAGGTACCGCCGCCACCACAACTGCTGGCTACCGGTTTCTGCTCACGCTGTAAGTGTTCCAGCATGGTTGGCTTGCGGCGCGGATTCATGTCGCCTTTGGCAAAGTTATTAATCAGCAGGATTAATCCGGACAGTGAGAACCATAAAGCAAAGAGCCCGGCGCTCCAGATTAACAAGTGATTAAAACTGCGGCCGCCGCTGTAGTCCATAAAGTGCAGACGGAAAGCCCAGTCAGCCAGGGTCCACGGCGTATTCCGGTGATTCAGCATCTGGCCGGAGGTCGCATCAACATAGATGCGGGTGTTAAGGTCATCCTGCAGATTCACCTGATAGCCGGCATCATCCCAGTTGAGGATCTCATCTGAGCCCTGAATGGCGGAAACTTCCTTTACCGTACCCGGGCCATTATAGGTGCTCATGGCAATAGTGGTCGCCAGCTCGGGACTGGTGGTCCAGATCGCTCCGGTGAGCCCATTCAGATAATGAGTATCATCGACTGTGGTCACGATAAATTGTGGAATGCCGGCGATGCTATGCAGACGAATTGTTTTCGCGTCAGGATAGCGCTCACGAATGTCGGCGACGTCTACCCTGGGAGTCACGTCGCTCAGCATCGCATGATCGCCGTGCTCAAGGTACTGGTGCCCTGACATGCCATGGTGGCCGTTCAGGCTGAAGTAAAAACCACTGACCAGCCATAACAGAACCTGAATGACCAGAATCAGACTCACCCAGCGGTGCAACCATTGGAAAAATCGCATCATTGTGCACCTCCGGGACGCTTACGGCGGAAACTAATGGTGTAAACCAGCAGTACAGCGCCAGTGATCATTAAGATGAAGGTGCCAATCATAAAGCCCTGTAACCACCAGGATTCTATATCGGTGCGATCTTCGTAATCCATGATGTGGGTCATCCAGAAAAAGTCGAAACCGCGCCAGAAGGTATGGCGTTTAACCAGCATCTCGCCGGTTTCCGGAGATAAATATAAACTGGTATTGCCAAAATCATCGTAGTTGACCTGCCAGATCGGCAATAGCTTCGGGTTCAGTTCCGTTGGTGGATTTTCAGTAAGATAAACCACTGAACCCACCTCGGCCTCGCCTTTGGCGTAGTAGCGATTGGCCAGTTCAATGATGTCTGTTTCACTTAACTGAATCGGCTCCAGCGACGTAGCGTCGAGCAGCTTGGTGCCGTGATGGCCTTTGGCGACATAAACCGGGTGTAATTGCTGGTTAATCCAGCGGGTATCTAAGGTGACTGTCTGACTATGCGGGTACTTTTCAATTACCGCGCTGACAGGCTGCACATTAGTGTCAGGGGGAACAACGGTGGTGATATCCTGAACCAGGTGATCACCATGAATGAAATCAAGATCAAAAAACACCATGTAGGCGCCGCTAATGCTCCAGATCACCATCTGAACGCCAAAAATAACGGACAACCAACGGTGCCAGACTCGCCAACGACTTGTACGCTGCTGTTGGGGCATGAATTACCTCAAAAATGTAATCTGGAAAAAGGCCGCCTGCAGAACAGACGGCCAACCAGGGAAGTTATCAGAACGCGTAGCGAAGTTTGACGTACAACTGACGACCAAGTAAATCATAAGTCATGGTGTCAGTATTAGCATCGGTCCAGCTTTGGATAAACGGTGGCTCTTTATCGAACAGGTTATTTACGCCGCCAGTTACGCTTAGCTCGTTATTGACGTAATAAGTACCCTGCACGTTGTGGTAGAACACGCTTGGTGCTTCAGCACCGATATCACCAGGTGATGCGTTGATATCGTCAGCGCCGCCGATGTACTGGATGCCGTAATGGGCACGCCAGTTGTCGCCTTTTACCGTTGCCGAGGCATTTGAGCGCCACTGCGCATAGCTGCCGCGACCACCGGTAATGTAGCCGGCATATTCAATTTCAGGAGCCCCTTCAAATGGCGCGAAAGTGTATTCTTTCAGGTAGCTGATGTTCCAGTCGAAGCTGCTGTCAAAGCCAGCAATCTCGGTTTGATAGAACAGTGCTGCATCAATACCTGAAACATTTTCGGTAGCCGCATTGGTAGGCTGCGCCGACAGGAAGTTGATCTCTCCGGTCAGAGGATCCCGGGTGAAGTGATCATCTGAACAGAACTGATGCGACATGTTTTCTGAGTTATAGCATACCGCCAGCTTGGTTGAGCCCGGGATCCGCTGAATCGCGTTTTTCACATCGATGTCGTAGTAGTCCATCGTTAACTGAAGGTTTTCTACGAAGGACACATCCCAGACAAAGCCTGCGGTAAAGGTGTCAGCGTCTTCAGGCTTCAGATTCGGGTTGCCGCCGACTGTAGTCAGTACGGTAGCGCCAAGCTGTGTATAACCCGCTGGTACGCCGTCCGCGTCACAGTTTGCTGCAACCACAGGATCTTTGCCGGGCTGATCCCAGCCATCACATGGATCGGTAGTGGTCAGGTTACCTTCAGCCACGCCCCCAAACAGTTCCGGAATATTAGGGATACGGAACGCAGTCGATTTGGTAGCACGTAATTTCAGTTCGTCTGACACTTGCCAATGCAGGCTGGCCTTGTAGTTACCATCGCTGCCAAAGGTGTCGTAATCGCTGTAGCGATAAGCGAGATCAAGACTGATATGCTGAGCAAACTGCTTGTCAGCAACTAACGGCAGTGAGGTCTCTGCATACACTTCATTGACCGTGTACTGGCCTTCAATTGGTTCAGCCTGGTTGGTGTTCATAATGCCAGCTGCAATTGAGGAGTCCGGGTTACGCCAGCCTTTCTCTTTGCGATGCTCGACACCGAATGCTACTGGTACCCAGCCGGCCGGTAAGCTGAACAGGTCGCCGGTGATGTTTGCGGTTAATGAGCGCTGCTCGTTACCACCATCGCCACTGGTGCGGAACATAATGTGATCCAACGCTTCGTCGGTAAGGTCGCCATAGCCCAATAAATCAATACATGGGATACCGTTAGAGCCACAGGTGTTTGGATCCAGGCCTTGGGCCAGACGTTGGGTATTAACGATATTGGTCATGCCATCAACCGCAGTATTGCGACCGTAGTTATAGGCGACTTCCCAGTTCCAGCCTTCACCAACAACGCCGTTCAGCCCGGTAACAACGCGGAAGGTATTGACGTCCTGAAAGAAGATCCGTGGTCCGCCTTCAAGCAGGCGTCTGCCATCCAGCCGGATATCTTCACCGGTTGGGTTGGTCGGATGGCTCGCATCAAGTTCAATACCACGCAATGTGCCTGGTGTCGCCAACTGGTCAGAAGTCCGATTGTTATAAACAAATTCGGTAAAGAACGTAGTGTCTGGCGACAGATTGTAGTCACCAAAAGCGGTGAAGTTCCAGTTAGTTACCGGGTTGACCGAGTTCAGGAACGGGAAATAGTCAAAGTTATGGATATCTGGATCATAGGGAGCGTACGCGTCACCGTCGCCGTTCGGATCCTGATTGAAGTTGATTCGTTGACCAGCGTTAGGACCGGTCAGGATGGTAGCGCGGCCACCAATAGTGCTGGAACTACCGAAGCAACGTAACTCACCCGGAACTGTTTCAGCCATCGCGCATTGTGCCTGGTCCGCCATATTAAGGGCATCCGATGAACGGTAGCCGACGGTAGCCATTACGCTGCCTTTGTCACTGGACGTACCAAGAATCAAGTTAACGCTACGATCCTGCGCGTCGCCACTATCAGTAGCGCCGGTGCGGGCTTCGATGGCAAAACCTTCATAGCTCTTTTTGGTGATAATGTTTACCACACCAGCAACAGCGTCTGCGCCATAGATGGCTGAGGCACCGTCTTTCAGCACTTCTACCCGCTCAATGACTTCTACGGGAATCATGTTCAGGTCGACAGAACTATTCGCACCGGTACCACCGTTCACAATCCGGCGGCCGTTAAGCAGTACCAGTGTACGGTTAATACCCAGACCACGCAGGTTTACCTGCGCCGTACCGTAACCGTTACCGGTCCAGTACGCGTTGCTCTGGTTGCCGGCGAAACCAGCTGAAGCTGACATTCTCTGCAATACCATTTCGAGCGATGTCACACCGGATGTTTCGATATCTTCGGCAGAAAATACCTGCACTGGCGATGCGCTTTCGGCTTCGGTACGCTTGATACGAGAACCGGTGACGGTAATGCGTTCATCCACCTGCATCTGATCTGAATCGTCTGCCTGTGCGAGTGCAGTCATTGGCGTCATTGCGGTTGCAACGGCTACTGCCACGGTTGAGAAAAGTAGTTTTTTCATATTGTCACCCTGAATAAATTATCATTATAGTGTGTGCTTTGTGACGGAGTTCGCACCCGGTCAAGTTGTTTATACAACTCCTACAATAAGAGCTTCTGTACAATAGTAAAGCGTTATTAAACGAAAAGTTGTATAAAAAAAGTCTTATTTGGTAGGTTTGCCGTGGTTGTATAGTCAGGTTGGCTGATGCTAACTAAGGGTGCCGCAACGAAAAAGCGCCTTCACCGCCCGCTAAATAAAGCGAAATAAAAAAGTTGTTCAAGATGAAAGAATAGGGCTGTTTAATGAATTTATATTCATCGTTAATCAGCTCTGTTTGCTAGGCCCTGATAACGGCATAAGCAATCCATAGCCAGCCAATAATAAAAGCGGCTCCACCCACCGGCGTAACCGGGCCGAACCAGCTGATGCCGGTCAGGCTCAGCAGATAAAGGCTACCGCTGAACAAAATGATACCGGCTAACAGAATCCAGCCGCCGGTGCGAATCCCTTTGGCGTTGGGAAAATAAAGCAGCAGCAGACTGACCAGTAACAGCCCCAGCGCATGATAAATCTGATACTGCACGCCCACCTGAAATACCGCCAGCATATCGGCGCTTAGTTGTTGCTTGAGGGTATGCGCAGCAAAGGCTCCTAAAATCACGCCCATGGCCATATTCAGGGCCCCCAGCATCGCAAATAGTTTCATGGCTTAACTCCGCTATAGCAGCACAATGAATTGACATGGATCAAATCGCACCTGGCTACCATACTTATAGTGGTTTCATTATTTATCAGCTTACCAGATTTACCCAAGGAGACACTCATGAAGTTAGCTTTTGCTCGCGTTAGTTACCCGGTTATTTTTGGTGCCACTGCAGTATTAGCGGCGCTGGTTTCACAGGATGCACATGCTGTGAATGGTAAGAAGTCTTACGCTGCGAACTGCCAAGCCTGTCACCAGGTAGAAGGGCAAGGCATTCCGGGGGCATTTCCTCCATTGGACGATAACCCGCATATTCAGGAAGATAAATTACATATCGCCAGAACGGTATTAAAAGGGATGTCCGGTAAACTGGAAGTAAAGGGCAAAACCTATAATGCTCAGATGCCGGCGCAGCCCCATCTGACTGACGTAGAAATAGCTGCTATCGGAACCTACATCTTACAGCAGTTTGATAATGGCGGTGGCGAACTGACGCCGGAGGAAGTCGCAGAGGTGCGCGAACAAGTGAATAAATAAAAAAAATCTGTTGACAAGATCGCGATTCATCTCTATATCGTCAGTGTCGCTGCAAGCGAAACCAATTTTAGCTAGTTGTTGGTCTGGAGGAAGAGGCACACAATGACAACGATGAACCGTGATCTGATCACTAAGAAGGCGTTTAACGACTTCAAAAATTATCCCTACGGCTTTGCCCGTTCAGGTGACTTCTCCATTCGTGAAAGCGACTTGCTGGCTAAGCATGGCAGCCTGATCGCCGCGCTGATGAGCGGTGAAATTGAACCTGAATCGGCAGAAGAACAATCATTACTGGCAGTTGCCCGTGGCGAAAAAGCGGCAGAAACTGTGGTTGAGAAAGCCTGGTCAAAGTATCAGGCGCGTATTAACCGCCCTAAAGTCGGTAGCATGTATGGCCGTAGCCGTTACACTGACGATGCTTTTGAAGTGACCAGTAGTGACGATGATGATTTGGTAGTCGAAGACTAATTCAAAAAACCGGAGCCTGGCATCATGCCAGGCTCCGGCTCTTGTTCTGTTATTGCTCGCGGGCGATTGCCCGGTGAGCGATGTCATTCCGGTAATATAAATCCCGCCAGTCGATTTCCTTAACCGCCCGATACGCCGCATGCTGCGCTTCGGTCACGCTATCGCCGATCGCGGTAACGCAGAGCACCCGGCCACCGGCCGTCACCAGGTTGCCTTGCTCATCGGTCTGGGTTCCGGCATGGAATACCTTGGCACCCGTTCGCTCGGCCGCGTGAATCCCCTGAATTACATCACCTTTAAGATACTTATCAGGATAGCCTCCGGCCGCTAACACCACGCCAACGGTTGCGCGCTCATCAAACTCAATGTTTTGCTGGGCCAACTCCTGCTTGCAGGCAGCCAGGCAGAGTGCGACCAGATCGGACTGTAGACGCATCATAATCGGTTGGGTTTCAGGATCGCCAAAGCGGCAATTAAACTCGAGCACTTTGGCGGTGCCATCGGGCGCCACCATTAGACCCGCATATAAGAAGCCGGTATAGGGGTGACCTTCATCGGCCATCCCTTCAATAGTAGGTTTGATGACGTGATTCATAACCCAGTCATGAACATCTGGCGTTACTACCGGAGCCGGTGAATAAGCGCCCATACCGCCGGTATTAGGACCTTTGTCGCCATCGTCGCGGGCTTTATGGTCCTGACTGGAAGCAAAAGGCAGGGCAGTTACTCCGTCGACCATGACGATAAAACTGGCTTCCTCACCAACCAGAAACTCTTCAATAACCACCCGGCTACCAGCCTCGCCAAAGCGGTTACCAGCGAGCATGTCATCAATAGCAGCAAAGGCGTCGGCTTCAGATTCAGCAATGATCACGCCTTTGCCGGCTGCCAGGCCATCGGCCTTGATGACAATCGGCAGGCGGTTTTGCCGGACATAAGATTTTGCCTGGTCGATATCAGTAAAAGTACCGTACGCAGCTGTCGGTATGTTGTGCCGGGCCAGAAAGTCCTTGCTGAAAGCCTTGGAACCTTCCAGTTGCGCAGCTGCCTGGGTGGGACCGAAAATCATCAGTCCGGCGGCCCGGAACTGATCAACAATACCGGCTACCAGTGGGGCTTCCGGGCCGACAATAGTCAGCCCAACCTTGTTGGTTTTGGCGAAATGCAGCAGGCCGTTGATATCCTCTGCACTGATGTTCACGTTTTCAATACCTTTTTCACTGGCGGTGCCGGCATTGCCGGGTGCTACATAAACAGTGTCCGCCAGGGATGACTGCGCTGCTTTCCATGCCAGCGCGTGTTCGCGACCACCGCCGCCAATAACCAATACATTCATACTCAGACTCATTACTCGTTCGTTGTTTCAGGTTTCACAAATCGTAGGGTGAAGCGGTCACTCTCGCCAATACCAACGTAGTAATCCCGGTTATCTTCGCCCAGCCGCAGCGTTGGTGGCAGGGTCCAGACGCCGCGCGGGTGATCCGCGGTATCATCAGGGTTGGCATTTACATCGCTGCTGGCAGCCAGCACAAAACCGGCTTGTTCAGCCTGCTCAATCACCCAGCTTTCTTTCATATAGCCGGTTGATGCCATATCTTCATCAGGCCGGTCTTCTGGCAGACGGTGATCCACAACGCCCAGCACACCACCAGGTTTGAGTGCCTGGTAAAAATCATTGAACGCACTTTCAACGCCTTCCTCGCCATGCGCCATATACCAGTTATGCAGGTTACGGAAGGTCAATACCATATCGGCGCTACCGGGCGGCGCAATTTCGCTGTCAGCCAGAGGCGCAAATTCGGTAAGAATGACATCCGAGAAGTAAGGATCATTATTTATTCGTTCAGCAAACTCCTGGCGCGATTGCGCGTAGTAGCTCCGTGTTTCAGATGCTGGAAAATGCGCGGCGTAAAGTTGCCCCTGAGCTTGCAGGTAAGGCGCCAGAATTTCTGTATACCAGCCGCTGCCTGGCCAGACTTCAACCACGGTCATATCCGGTTCAATTCCAAAAAACTGAAGTGTTTCTATCGGGTTACGGAACTCATCCCGAAGTTTATTGGAGGTTGATCGAGCCGGATGATTCTGGGCTTCGCCCAGGGTGATAATTTTTTGATCGTTGGTGTCCGTTGCCTGTTCTGTTTCGCGTGGGGCGTTGTCGCAGCCCGCTAAAACCAGCAGGGCAAGCATACTTGCAGTAGTTAACATTGCATGTTTCATAACCAATCTCCTGTAGAGGGTGTTCGGTAACTAACTAATTATACTGCTTATCCTAGTCTGCTTGTGGCTAAGGGGCAATGTTAACTGCCCCCGTTAACTGCCCTGTTAGTGCCGGAAATGCCGCATACCGGTAAAGACCATCGCAATGCCATGCTCATCAGCGGCAGCAATGATCTCTTCATCACGAATAGAACCGCCCGGCTGAATAATGGCTTTAATCCCTGCCGCCGCCGCTGCGTCAATGCCATCGCGGAACGGGAAGAAGGCGTCTGAAGCCATTACGGAACCAGTCACCTCAAGGTTTTCATCGGCGGCCTTAATACCGGCGATTTTCGCGCTGTACACGCGGCTCATCTGGCCAGCTCCGACACCAATGGTCATGCCGTCACGGGCATAAACGATGGCGTTGGACTTCACAAACTTAGCCACTTTCCAGCAGAACAGCAGATCCTGCAGTTGCGCTTCATCGGGCTGAATTTTGGTCACCACCTTGAGATCGCTGCGGTCGATTTTGCCCTGGTCAGCATCTTGTACCAGCAAGCCACCGGCAACGCGCTTATAGTCAAAGCTATCAGGCCGTTGGCTTGACCATTGGCCGCATTCCAGTAACCGGACGTTGGCTTTACTGGCCACAATGTCGCGGGCCTGGGCGCTGACAACAGGCGCGATGATAACTTCAACGAACTGGCGATCGACGATAGCCTTGGCGGTGGTCGCGTCAAGTTCACGGTTGAAAGCTATGATGCCGCCAAACGCTGACGTCGGGTCGGTTTGGAAGGCGCGTTCATAGGCATTGAGTAGCGAATCACCAATGGCTACACCACATGGGTTCGCGTGCTTAACGATAACGCAGGCTGGCTCAGCAAACGACTTAACGCATTCCAGCGCGGCGTCGGTATCAGCAATATTATTGAACGACAGCTCTTTACCCTGCAGTTGTTTTGCCGTTGCGACGGAGGCTTCGGCGGCTTCAGATTCAACATAGAAGGCTGCTTGCTGATGGCTATTTTCGCCGTAGCGCAGGTCCTGTTTTTTCTGTAGCTGCAGATTATAGGTGCGCGGAAACTTGCTGGCCTGGTCCGCCAGACGGGCACCGAAGTAATTGGCGATCATACCGTCGTACTGAGCAGTATGTTCAAAGGCTTTGATAGCCAGGTCAAAACGGGTATCCAGGGTCAGGCTGTTGTCGTTAGCATCCATTTCGGCGAGTACCCGGTCGTAATCGCCGGCGTTGACAACGATGGTGACGTCCCGGTGATTTTTCGCGGCCGCGCGTACCATAGTCGGACCGCCGATATCGATGTTCTCTACCGCGTCTTCGTGCGTGCAGTCGGGGTCAGCAACGGTTTTAGCGAAGGGATACAAATTGACCACGACCATATCAATAGGCGCGATATCCTGCTCAGCCATCACTGCCTGATCGCGGTCGCGGCGGGCTAAAATGCCACCATGAATTTTCGGATGCAGAGTTTTTACACGGCCGTCCATGATTTCGGGCTGGCCGGTATGTTCTGACACATCGGTAACCGCGATGTCATGCTGGCGCAGCAGACTTGCAGTACCACCGGTCGACAGCAACTGCACACCACGTTGCTGGAGATTACGGGCAAAATCAACAATACCTGTTTTATCTGAAACACTCAGCAGGGCGCGTTGAATAGGACGATGTTGCATTGAATTCACCATTGTAGCCATAAATAAAAAAGAGCACACCAGGCGCTCTTTTTTTGTTTTGAAATTAGTTCATACCGTATTTTTTTAGCTTCTTCCGCAAGGTGCCGCGGTTGATGCCCAGCATGGTAGCAGCGCGAGTCTGATTACCCCGAGTATAGGTCATAACTTCTTCCAGTAGCGGAGCTTCTACTTCCGCCAGTACAAGATCATACAAAGCTTCAGGGTCAGCGCCTTCTAATTGCTTAAGGAAGGAGTTAACCGCCTGCTTTACCGAATCGCGCAGCGGCTTGGGCTGAGCATTGGTACCGATAGTGGTGAATGGAGAAACCTGGTCACGATTTGTGTTGTGATCAAACATAGGTGCGCTCTATCTCTTCTAGTTTACAGTTACAAAATAATCCGCCAACGCATCAAGTTGCTGCTGAGCATCTTCGAATGCGACAAACTGGCGGCGAAATTCACTGGCAGGGTACTGCTGCTGCAAGTACCACCCCACATGTTTGCGGGCAATCCTGACTCCCATGAAGTCGCCATAGTGCTGGTGCAACCGGCGAACATGCGTCTGCACCACTGCGGACACTTCTGCCGGAGTAGGCGGCGCCAGTTGTTCACCAGTTGCCAGGTAATGCGCAATCTCGCGAAACAACCATGGATTGCCCTGGGCTCCGCGACCAATCATGATCGCATCAGCACCCGTGTAATCTAAGACTTCTCTGGCCTCTTGTGGTGATGTGATATCGCCATTGGCGACCACCGGAATTGATACCGCGGCTTTTATGGCCTTGATGGTGTCGTATTCCGCTTCACCTTTGAACAGACAGGCCCGGGTGCGGCCATGAACTGCCAGGGATTGTATGCCCGCCTGCTCAGCAATACGGGCAATTTCCCGGCCGTTCCGGTTATCCGGATCCCAGCCTGTACGTATTTTTAACGTGACCGGCACATCCACCGCAGTAACTACTGCGGACACTATTTGTGCGACGAGCTCCGGATACTGAAGTAACGCGGAACCGGCCAGTTTTTTATTCACCTTTTTTGCCGGACAACCCATATTGATATCGATGATCTGAGCGCCATGCTCGACATTGTGGCGAGCGGCTGCAGCCATCAACTCGGGCTCTGAGCCAGCAATCTGCACTGCTTTTATCCCCGGCTCGTCGGCATGACCCATGCGATACCGTGATTTCCTTGTATTCCATACCCGCGGATTGCTCGACAGCATCTCAGATACTGTAAGCCCCGCGCCCAGCTCATGACACATGCGCCGGAAGGGTAAGTCAGTCACCCCGGCCATCGGGGCCAGAATGACAGGATGTTTCAGATGATAAGTGCCGATCCGCATCGGTTAAAAACTGTGCAAGTAAAGGGTCGGAAATTTTAGGGAATTTGGGGCAGAAAGAAAAGGACGTAATTTGTACAAAAGCCGTCTTTTTTGCAATTTTGACTCTTGACAAATTACGCCTGGGTTACTGTTTGCGCGTGGCGTGCAGCATGACCCATTCATTTTTAAGGCGCGGCGGGCTAAACTCGAATTCACCCACGTAGGCCTGCTGTACGGAATCAATCTGGCGCTCAAGAATGCCAGACATGACCAGGTCGCCACCTGGCCCGACATAACCGCTGATAACCGGCGCTAATTCCCGCAGTGGACCTGCCAGAACATTTGCCAGTACCACATCAGCCTTCAGGCTAGGCTGATCGGCGGGCAGGTAGACCTCAAGCCGGTCTCCCACACCATTACGCATGGCATTATCGCGGCTGGCAATCAGCGCCTGTTTATCAATATCAATACCTATAGCACGCTCGGCACCAAGTAAGAGCGCGGCGATTGCAAGTATGCCTGAGCCGCAGCCAAAATCGACTACAGTTTTGCCGGTCAGATCCTGTTGATCCAGCCAGCTCAGACATAACGCAGTAGTAGAATGGGTACCGGTACCAAACGCCATACCCGGATCCAGCATGATATTCACTGCGTCGGGATCAGGAATATCACGCCAACTGGGGCATACCCAGAGGCGCTTGCCGAACTGAATCGGATGGAAGTTATCCATCCACTCCCGTTCCCAGTCTTTATCTTCAAGCTGGTCAGTTTTGTAATCAAAGTCTGCCGGTACCAGATCGGATTGCCGCAGCGCACGCACTACCGGACTGAGATCGGTATCGGCCTCAAACAAACCAGTGACCAGGGTTTCATGCCAGTAGAGGATCTGATCCAGCGGCGGCTCAAATATGGGGTTATCCTGCGCATCGCGGTAAGTTACCGCCACCGCGCCTTCTGCTTGCAGCATGTCACCCACTAAAGGTGCATGCTGCTCAGACGCAGACAGAGTAAGCTGAATCCAGGGCATAAGGCTTAGTGACCACCCATGCCGAGTTTTTTCTCAAGATAATGGATATTGGTTCCGCCTTGCTGGAACTTCTCATCCGCCATAATATCTTTTTGCAGCGGCACGTTGGTCTTGATGCCTTCAATAATCAGCTCGCTGAGGGCATTGCGCATACGGGCAATGGCCACTTCACGGGTTTCGCCATAGGTGATGAGCTTACCAATCATCGAGTCGTAATTAGGTGGTACCCGGTAATCCGCATACACATGCGAATCCCAGCGCACACCCAGACCACCTGGTGGATGGAAGCGCGTTATGGTGCCGGGTGAGGGTACGAAAGTCGCCGGGTCTTCGGCGTTAATGCGGCACTCAACGGAGTGGCCACGAATCACCACGTCTTCCTGCGAAATAGATAACGGACGGCCAGCGGCAACGCGCAGCTGTTCTTTAATCAGATCGACGCCGGTGATCATTTCGGTTACCGGGTGTTCAACCTGAATCCGGGTATTCATTTCGATGAAGTAAAACTCGTTATTCTCGTACAGAAACTCAAAGGTACCGGCACCGCGGTAACCAATTTCGATACAGGCTTTGGCACAGCGCTCGCCGATGAACTTGCGCAGTTCCGGGGTAATACCCGGTGCCGGGGCTTCTTCTACCACTTTCTGGTGGCGGCGTTGCATCGAACAGTCGCGCTCGCCAAGGTAAACGGCACCGCCCTGACCATCCGCCAGCACCTGAATTTCAATGTGGCGTGGATTTTCCAGGAACTTCTCCATGTACACGACGGGGTTGCCAAAGGCAGCTCCGGCTTCGGCCTGGGTCATACTGATGGCGCTGATCAGCTCGTCTTCTTTACGAACTACACGCATGCCGCGGCCACCGCCACCACCGGCGGCTTTGATGATGACCGGATAGCCAATCTTCTTGGCAATTTTCTTATTTTCCTGTTCATCGTCGCCTAATGGACCACCAGACCCCGGAACACAGGGTACACCAGCCTTTTTCATAGCGTCGATGGCCGACACTTTATCGCCCATCAGGCGGATCACATCGGCGGTGGGTCCGACAAAAATAAAGCCTGAGTTTTCGACCTGCTCGGCAAAATCTGCGTTTTCGGCCAGAAAGCCGTAGCCCGGATGAATCGCCGCGGCGTCCGTAATTTCTGCGGCGCTGATGATCCGGGGGATATTCAGGTAGCTGTCTGTAGCCGGCGCCTTACCGATACAAATCGATTCATCAGCAAGCAGCACGTGCTTAAGATTACGGTCCACCGTGGAGTGCACCGCGACTGTTTTGATACCGAGTTCTTTGCAGGCGCGCAAAATGCGCAACGCAATTTCGCCCCGGTTTGCAATTACAACCTTGTCTAACATGATGGTGTCCTGATCTGGTGAACTTACTCGATGATAAATAGCGGCTGGTCAAATTCTACCGGCTCGCCGTTTTCTACCAGAATTTGTTTGATCACACCGCCTTTGTCGGCCTCGATCTTGTTCATCATCTTCATTGCTTCAACAATACATAAGGTTTCGCCGGCTTTAACCTGCTGGCCAACGCTGACGAAATCAGGCGCGCCCGGCGCCGGAGCGGCGTAAAAGGTACCAACCATAGGCGAGCGCATAATGTGACCGCTCACTTCCGGCTCAACTGGCTCAGCGGCAGGCGCCGGAGCGGCTGCCGGGGCGGCTGGAGCTGGCTGTTGTAGCTGCTGCACTGGCGCGTATTGCATGGGCTGGCTATAGCTGCTGCCCCGGTGAATACGTACAGATTCCTCACCTTCGGTAATTTCCAGTTCGGCGATGCCTGATTCTTCGACCAGCTCAATCAGTTTCTTAATTTTACGAATATCCATGATCTGTAATGACCCCAGTTGTAAGTTATATAATTGGTCAGGACGTCAAGTGACGCTGTGCGGCCTGCAGGGCAAAGGTATAGCCCTGTGCGCCCAGCCCACAAATGACGCCGGTGGCGATGTCTGATAAATATGAATAGTGACGAAATTCTTCGCGGGCGTGAATATTGGACAAATGAATTTCGATAAAAGGAATAGCGACGCCACTTAAGGCATCCCGTATCGCAATGCTGGTATGGCTGTACGCGCCCGGGTTAATGAGAATAAAATCAATGCCGGTGTCGCGCGCTTCGTGGATCCAGTCAATCAGTTGATGTTCAGCATTAGACTGCCGGCACTCCAGGCTGATCCCAAGATTTTTTGCCTGATCGAACAGCCGCCGCTCAATTTCAGCGAGCGTTTCGGCCCCGTACAGCTCCGGTTCCCGCGTTCCCAGCAAATTCAGGTTAGGGCCGTTTAGTAGGAGTACTCTGCTAGTTTGTGCGTTATTTTCAGTCATTATGCTGCTATCTGCTGCGATGTGATTGATAAAGTGAGTAGACTCTAAATTTAGACGCCGACGGATTAACTATCAACTCATTATAATTAAAAAATACAGTAAAGCAGTAAAATACTGGTCTTATCACCGAAGTTCGCCGCAGTATCCCGAACAAAAACAGCTTATTGCAGTTGCTGAATATGGCTGGCGAAAGCCTCCGCCTCCATAAAGCCAGTCACTCGTGCAGAAGTTAACTCCTCACCTTGGTAAAAGAACAAAATGGTTGGTAAGCCCAGCACCTGATATTCCCTGAGGATGGCGTTGTTTGCCGGGGTATTACCGGTGACGTCTGCCTGCAGTAGCAGGGCATCGCCAAGTGCTTGCTGAACGCGTTCGTCGGTAAAGGTATAGCGCTCAAATTCCTTACAGGCGACACACCAGTCGGCATAGAGATCGAGCATTACCAGCCGGCCTTCCTGCGCAGCCAGGCGCAGTTGCTGTTGTATCTCAGCAACTGACTGAACCTTGGTGAATGGCAGCCGGTCCTCTGCGGAATGGGGCCACCACTGAATCATCAGTATGGTGGCTATAGTCAGCCAGATGGCGCTGAACACGCCAGCGGCGCGGGTGGACAATTCCCGCCAGCCACTGAAGATCAGATAACAGGCGCTGACAAAGATGAAGCCAATCCACAGCCAGTCAGCAATCACATAAGGCAGCAACCGCTCGACCAGCACCAGTGCCACCGCCAGTAACACCACCCCAAACAGCCGTTTTACTGTATTCATCCAGGCCCCGGCTTTGGGCAGCAGCTTGCCGCCGGTCACTCCAAACAGCAGCAGCGGTAACCCCATGCCGACACTGAGGGCATAAAGCACGGCACCGCCGATCACCAGGTCGCCGGATTGCGCGATAAATAGCAACACGCCGGATAAGGGGGCGGTTGTACAGGGCGAGACGATGAGCCCCGACAGCGCACCCATCAGGAATACACTAGGATGGGCACCGCCGCGGCGCGCCTGCACAATATCATTCAGATACTGTTGCACGCGCTGCGGTAATTGCAGTGTATAAGCACCGAGCATACTCAGGGCAAGCAGGATAAACAGGGTCGCCAGCGTAATCAGAATCGCCGGATGCTGTAACATTGCCTGATAGCGTAACCCCGCCAACGCAACCACAACCCCCAGCAAGGAATAGGTTATCGCCATCCCCTGTACATAAGCGAACGAAAGGGTAAAGGCGCGGCGGGTACTGAGTGGCTTGCGCTGACTGGTGCCACTTTGCTGCCCCATAATAATGGCTGAAATAATCGGGTACATGGGCAGTACACAGGGGGTAAATGCCAGGCCAATGCCGAGTACCAGGAACATTCCCAGGGATAACCACAATGGCTGCTGGTGAAGAAATTCGAGCAGGCTGTTGGAGGTGCTTTGCTGGCTATTGGCGGCAACCTGGGCGACGTTGATTCCGGCACTACCATCCCCGGCTACCGCATCCAGATAAATGGTTTTATCGGTTGGCGGATAGCACAGGCCAGCGTCAGCGCAGCCCTGATATGAAACGGTAAACGACTGGTCAGCGGCTGCGTGATTCAGCACATAAGTTATTGAGACTTCATCACGATAAATGATGGACTCACCAAAAAACTCGTCAACATGCTCTTCACCCGGCGGGTAAACCGGCAGTTCGGCAAGCTCAGCACCGGGATCAGGGCTAAAGCGGTGTTGATACAGATAGTAGCCGTCGGCTATATCCCAGCTCAGAATAAGCTGGTTGCCCTGTTGACGGAAATCAAACTGAAAGGCTTCATTAACCGGTAAAAATTGCTGCTGCGCGAAGGGGTCATCAGCGGCAGCGAAGTCCCCGGCCTGACTGTAGGCCGGAAGCGCGGCATTCAACAAAAGTGCGAACAAAATACTGCAACATACGGCGAATCGCATCATGAACGTACGACCTGTGCCAGCCAGTCGAGATAGTCCTCGCTGCCTTCACTTACCGGCATCGCCAGTAACTCGGGTACATCATAGGGGTGTGCCTGCTGCAAAGCGCTAAACAGTTCCTGTAGCTGGCCGGTTGTCGTCTTTATTGTCAGTACCACTTCATCATCGCTGTGCAGATGATCGTCCCACCAATACATCGAGGTACTGGTCGCGCCGATGTTTACACAGCCCGCCAGGCGCTGCCGCAACACCTTTTCGGCCAGGGCCTTGGCGGTGCTCCGGTCAGGGCAACTGCAGAATACAATGCGGAAGTCAGTAGACATAATCAGTACTCGTTCAGGCAATCAGATCAAGTGATGCTATCAGTATACGGAAAACTGAAAAAATTTTTACCTAAAACCTTGTGATCGGCAATTTGTCCCCCATAACTGTGGCACACAAGATTTTTAACTGCCCTGT
>CAYWXF010000034.1:0-20409 GCA_964462025.1 uncultured Pseudomonas sp.
CGCTGTTTATCCGTGAAACCACGCGGATAAGTCACTACACCTATCACTTTTCGAAAAAAGCAGAAGCCAATGGCATGGTTGTTATCGATGATCCTCATGCGATCCTGCAATGTGCCAACAAAGTATTCCTGAAAGAATTGCTGGATAAACACCACATTCCCACGCCCCGCACTGAACTGCTGCTTAGTCAGCAACCGGTAGACTACGAAGAGATTGGCGGCCGGTTGGGCTACCCGGTGGTACTGAAGATTCCGGATGGCTCTTTCTCGATTGGCGTTGAAAAAGCCGAGAACCAAGCTGAGTTTAAGCAGATTGCTACTGAACTCTTCAAAAAATCGACCATTCTGCTGGCCCAGGAGTTTGTCCGCACTGACTTTGACTGGCGTATCGGGGTACTGAATAACCGGCCGATTTACGCATGTAAGTACCTGATGGCGCGTAATCACTGGCAGATCTACAACCATGCCAGCGCCAGCAGCCGGGGTAAGTCCGGCGGCTTTGAAACCGTCAGCCTGCACCAGGTACCCAAGGAAATAGTGAAAACCGCACTACAGGCCACGCGCCTGATTGGTGACGGCCTCTATGGTGTGGATGTGAAGAACACCACCAAGGGCCCGGTGATTATCGAGATTAACGATAACCCGTCTATCGATTCCGGCGTTGAAGATTTACTGCTTGGCGATGAGCTTTACCACATCATCATGCGCGACTTTGCCCGCCGGCTGGACGAAAAATAATATGACCACTGAACCGGGCTGGACTATCCGGCCCGCGGTTACCAGCGACCTTGACCAGCTGGTCGCACTGGAAGCTGCCACCTTTAATTACAGCCAGATTGGTCGTCGTAGTTTTCGGCGGCTACTGAAGTCTGCCAGCGCCGCCCTGCACGTGGCCATCAACCCACAGCACCAGCTGGTGGGTTATTCATTACTGTTAAGCCGCCGCAACAGCAGTAACTGGCGGTTGTATTCTATTGCGACCCTGGAAAGCACAAGGGGTACCGGGCTTGGTAAAGCGCTGCTACTTAACGCAATGGATTATGCCCGGGAGCACGGCGCTGCCAGCATTTCGCTGGAAGTCAAAACGGACAATTCAGCCGCTATAAGGCTCTACGAAAAGTTCGATTTCGCGGTGACCGACGTGCTGGTTGATTATTACGATGAAGGGAGTGATGGCTACCGGATGCGGCATACGTTCGACGCTGATCAGTCGTGATGGTCAGGGAAATCAGTAAACACCCCGTCAATTCCTGCCTGACGTAACCACTGGTACAGCTGCTCGTAACTCTGTACACCGGCCGGTAAATCGTCCGCGCGTAGCGTATAAGCATGAACAAAGAGTCCGGCTTTATGGGCATCGGCAACCAGCGTAGAGAATTGCGGCTGACCATCTTCATTTACGCCCCGCAACACGTGTGGTACCCATACCCCAACGCCATCAGCATAGCTGCTTACCGCTTCCAGTCCTGCGCCACTGCGCATCACGTCATAATCTGCCGGGCTCTCATTCCAGCGATTTTCGCCAATCAGCTGCACCAGCGGTACACCGGTATGAAATTCCCGCTTCAGCCGCCGCAACACTTCCGGGTCGAAGCTTTGCAGATAAACGGGCGTGGGCGGCATCACATCGGTATAGCCGTAATCATGTAACACCCGCATTACCGCCGCCGTGATGTCGTAATTCTGTTCCCGGTGCCAGCGGGCAGCCTTAATCTCTATGTACACGCCAACCAGTTCGTTGCGACTGATATTCAGCCCCTGAATTAGTTCCAGCTGCTCCGCCAGGCTCATGATCCGGAACTGGCCCTGACCGGCCGGAAAGCGCCGGGGATATTTAACCTGGCCACTAGTGGGATCGATACGGGCCTGCAAAGTGAGCTGCCGGAGCTCAGCAAAACTGAAGTCCAGCGCATAGTAGCGGCCGTCCGGGCGAGTCCTGTCAGGAAAGATGTCCGCGACGTTGGTTACCGCATCCAGTTGAATATCGTGTAACACCACCGGCACCTGATCCCGGGTCAGAACGATATCCTGCTCGATATAATCAGCATCCATCGCGTGCGCCAGCGCTACTGCCACGCTGCTGTGTTCAGGTGCATAGGCTGAGGCGCCGCGATGCGCGATGATAAGCGGCTCCTGCTGCTGTGCCGTAGCGGTTGGTTGCGCCAGTAACTGGCCCAGGGCCAGTACGGCTGTTAACAGCAGCGATTTCAGTGTCATGTCAGCGATACCATACTTTGTTGCCGGTCTGATGATAGCGCGCCAGCAATTCAGTCACTGGCTCGGCCTGCTCACTTAAGCCGCGTTTACGGAGATAGTCCGGGTTATAAAGCTTGCTTGCTGAGCGTTCGCCCAAATCGCAGGCAAAGGTCACAATGGTTTTACCGGGCCCATGCAGCGCAGCGGCCTGCAAAGCTCCCGCCAGATTAAGCGCCGAGCTGCTGCCCAGCACAATGCCGTCATGATCCCGTACATGGCGCGACATGCTGATAAGATCCTGATCCGGCAGGTTAACCGCCGCATCTATCCGCGCCTGCTTAAAGTTTTCAACCAGCCGCATAATGCCAATACCCTCCGTCATGGAGCTGCCATCTGCAATATATTCACCAGTTTTCAGATAGCTGAATATGCCTGATCCGTCGGGATCGGTCAGCCATACCTGAATATCGGGATTTTGTTCTTTAAGAAACATGGAGTTGCCGGCAATGGTACCGCCGGTGCCCGCTACCGACACCAGAATATCTATTTTGCCCTCAGTTTGTTGCCAGATTTCAGGGCCGGTGTGCAAATAATGGGCGCGCAGGTTACTGGTGTTTTCAAACTGATTGGCCCACCAGTAATCCGGACGTGACTCTGCCAGCCGCCGGGCCGTGTGGTAAAAATGATTTTCATCGCGAAAAGGCACCGGGTTCACTGTTTTGAGCTGCGCCCCGTGCAATGCAATCATCCGCTCTTTTTCGGGGCTCTGATCATTGGGCATCACCGCCAGCATATCCAGCCCGAAGCCACGAGCGACAATAGCCAGACCGATGCCGGTGTTACCGGCCGTGCCCTCAACCACTGTCATTCCCGGCCGTAATTCACCGCGCGCCATAGCGTCGGTAATCATCTGCAAGGCGGCACGATCCTTAATTGACCCGCCAGGATTCTGTGACTCCAGCTTTATCAGGATCTCACAGCCGGTTAGCTCTGATAATGAATTGACTCTCAGCAGATCAGTCTGACCGATGAGATCGATCGCTCGTCGCGCATTGCGCATAACTAAACCTCTTTATTACTATTGAAGTGGCTGCATATCGTGCGCCGTTCCGGTACATGTCCAGAGCTTCTTACAGCCGCTGGCTGCTGGTTGCTTGCAGCTCTGTAATACCACGACGTTGGCACCACGCTCAGCCGCCGCAATTTTTAGTTCCAGCAGCGCGCGTTCCTGCGTTGCCTCAGGCGCCAGAAAATTAGCCTGACAAGATTCGCCAACCACCTCGCCCCGGCTGATAAATTCCACATCGGTGCGGGATAATTCATAAGGCTTTATAAACTGCACCCTGGCTGCCTGTTGCAGTTGTTGCTCAGTCAGGCTATCCGGTGCGCTGCTGCACGCTGCCAGTAGCGTTGCGGTTATGGCCGCCATGATTATTTTAATCCACACTTTGCAGGCCCTCATCTGGTTGTCTGGTTTCTCTTAGTCAAACATTACGGCCTGTGCCAGCCGGTGTCCAGTCAGAACGTTTCTCATATATGCAAAACGTTGAAATTCATCCTAGAATGGAGCAGCGGCTAATTTCAGGAGGAATTCATGAGTCAGGCTAAGGTCTTTATTCAAGAACTATTAAAAGAAGCGGATATTGAGATCGACGGACATCGCCCCTGGGATATTCAGGTTCATGATCAAGGCTTTTTCAACGATGTGCTGGCCCGCGGTAACCTTGCGCTGGGTGAAGCCTATATGGCCGGCGAGTGGGATTGTGAGCAACTGGACGAATTTTTCCACCGGCTGCTGCGCGCCAGTATCGGCGACAAAATCAAACCCAGCCGGTTGCTCTGGCACCATCTGAAAAGCCGGTTTTTGAACCTGCAAAATACCCGCCGGGCCTGGAAAGTGGGTGAGCATCATTATGATATTGGCAATAAGTTATATCAGCAGATGCTGGACAAACGCATGGTCTACACCTGCGGCTACTGGAATCATGCCCAGAACCTGGATCAGGCGCAGCGCAATAAACTCGAGCTGACCTGCCGCAAGTTACAACTACAGCCAGGCATGAAAATCCTGGATATTGGCTGTGGCTGGGGTAGCTTCATGAAGTACGCAGCCGAGAATTATGGCGTCGAATGTGTCGGCGTCACTATTTCCAGAGAGCAGGTAAAACTGGGTAAAGAGCTCTGTAAAGGGCTGCCGGTTGAATTCCGGCTACAGGACTATCGAGATCTCAACGAAAAGTTTGATGCCATCGTCAGTCTGGGGATGTTTGAGCACGTTGGTCAACGCAATTACAAAGACTACTTTGAGGTGGTGAACCGCTGCCTGCGTGATGACGGTCTGTTTCTACTGCATAGCATCGGCCGTAATCGAGATACGCGCGGCACCGACCCCTGGATTAGCAAATACATCTTTCCGAACGGCGAGCTCCCGTGCCTGGCGCATATCGACGAAGTATCGCGGGATCTGCTATGCACCGAAGACGTCCACAATTTCGGTGCCGACTATGATCCCACGCTGATGGCCTGGTGGCGTAACTTTGAACAGCACTGGCCGCAGCTTGAAGCCGACTACGATGATACCTTTTTCCGGATGTGGCGTTATTATCTGCTCTCCTGTGCCGGCGCATTCCGGGCTCGGGATCTGCAGCTCTGGCAATGGGTATTCAGCAAACACGGCATCACCGGCGGCTATCACCGTCCACGTCTGGACAGCGATGCCGCGGATGCTCAGGCTTTGTGATCCTGATTAAAGTCGGTCATAAAAATTTGCCAGCAGGCTAAGAACAGCGCCGCCAGCAGCGGCCCGATAACAAAGCCGTTGATGCCAAACAGTGACAAACCACCAATGGTGGAAAACAGCACCACATAGTCCGGCAACTTGGTATCGCGCCCGACCAGTATCGGCCTTAGCACGTTATCGGCCAGGCCGATCA
The DNA here is from genome assembly GCA_964462025.1 of uncultured Pseudomonas sp. GTDB lineage: Bacteria > Pseudomonadota > Gammaproteobacteria > Enterobacterales > Alteromonadaceae > Pseudidiomarina. The sequence continues at coordinate 5,129 of CAYWXF010000034.1, forward strand.
CCACGGCGCCATAGGCAACCAGAATGCTCGCACTGACCCAGGCACCGGTAGCGAACAGGTACAGGCTGACCGGAAACCAGATCAGCGCCGCGCCAACGGCCGGAATCAGTGATAAGAAGGCCATAATCACGCCCCACAGGAAGGGGCCCGGAATATCCAGTGCCCAGAAGATAATTCCACCGAGTGCGCCCTGCACCACCGCCACCACCAAATTGCCTTTCACCGTAGCGCGGGTTACTTCCACAAACTTTTTAAACAGCGCCTGCTCGCGCTCATCACCAAGTGGTAGCGCGCGAATCATCAGTTGCTGCAGCTTACTGCCGTCGCGAAGCAAGAAAAACGCCAGGTACAGCATCAGCGCCAGACTTACCAGGAAGCTGAAGGTGTTCTGGCCGATTGCCAGGGTTTCCCGTGCCAGCAGGCGGCTGGCATTTTTTGCCAACTGGGTAATATGTTCGCGGATGTTTTCAGTATTGACGCCGAATTCCGCCAGCAACGAATCAAGTAGTGGAAAAGCTTCGCGCAGCTGCTGCAGAATAAGCTGGGGGTCAATTTCTCCGGTATCCAGGCGCTGGTAAAACTGAATCCCCTCCTGCACAAACATCACGCTGAGAAATATCACCGGAATAACCACAATCGCCACGCAGATAAATAGCGTGAGCAAAGCAATACTGTTGGGATGGTCGCCCAGCCGCTGCTTAAAGAACCCTTGCATCGGTGTAAAAATTATCGCGATGGCACAGGCCCAGAATATGGCCGACCAGAAAGGTTCCAGAATAAGAAAAAAGGCCAGCGAGACGCCAGCGAGCAAAATCAGAAAAGCTTTACGTTCCAGTTGCTCACGCATTTAGTTATCCTTGTGATTTAGAGCAAACGCGGTAATATTGACAACAAAACAACACGTGAGCAAGCCCATGAAAACAATAACTGAGCACCTTGCCAGCTACGCCGCCTATCACCGTGATCGCCGGAATGTCGTCACGCATATATTTGGCGTGCCTATGATTGTTATTGCGATTGAGATTTTGTTGTCGCGGCCGTTGTTTATCACTAGCGTACCCGGCGCTGAAAACCTGACCATCTGGCTTACCCCTGCCCTGATTATCAGCCTGTTCGCATCGGCATTTTATGCGCGGCTGGATTTGGGTATCGGGCTGGTAATGACCATTTTACTACTGCTTGCGGTATGGCTTGGCGGCATAGTCGCGCAGCTTGATACTGCCGCCTGGCTGAGCTGGGGCATCGGCCTGTTCGTAGTCGGCTGGATTATTCAGTTTATCGGGCATTATTTTGAAGGGCGTAAACCCGCATTTGTTGATGATGTGATGGGGCTTGCAGTAGGTCCGCTGTTTGTAGTTACCGAAGTGTTGTTCCTGTTAGGACTAAAAAAGCAACTCCACCAGGATATTGAATCCCGGTTTCAACACGAATAAGAGACATCCGTGTCTGAGATATCCTTAGTTGGTGTCGTTATTCGCGACTTTGACGGTAGGCGGATTAACCCAGATAATTTCAACTCGTTTTACTGAGCTGTTGTTGGCTGCATCTTCCACGGCCTGTACGTATTCATGATTTACAGTTCGTTTAGCTACAGTCGCAGAGTTTGTCTGCTGACAGCCTGATAAGTTGAAGCTCATTACACTAATACCGATAACAATTAATAAGTACCGCATAATCACCTCCTGGCAGTCTGTTGCCACTGATCAGTTTAGTACAAATTTTAACCAGAATGCTATAGGGTCAATGTAATTTTAATCGTGGCTTCAGTCGGCGGTTAATTTTCTGCACAATAATGAACAGGAAGGTGCGGAAATACCCGTGTACTTCAATCTGATGCATGCGATACAGCGATTTATACATCAGCCGCGCCAGCCAACCTTCCACCATCATGGCGCCCCGCGTCATACGACCCATCACGGTACCGACGGCGGTGTAATCAGCCAGCGACACCAGTGAACCATGATCGCGGTAAATAAAAGGCTTTAATGGCTGACCGCTGAAATCACGCTGTATCGCGTCATATACATGCTTAGCCATCTGATGCGCCGCCTGGGCCCGCGGCGGCACCCGCGAGCCGTCAGGCTGGGTGCAGGCAGCACAGTCGCCGATGACATAAATGGATGGATCCGTGGTGGCCTGCAGCAGTGCAGTGACGATAATATGGTTGTTTTTGCTGGTCTCCAGACCGTTAATCTGACCAAGAAAGCGGGGCCCGCGCACCCCGGCGGCCCACACTTTCAGTTCAGCCTCAATTGTCTCACCCCCCTTGGTTTCAAAGCCCTTCTCATGCACTTCAGTGATCGGGGTATCAACAATGACCTTAACCCCAATTTTTTCGAGTTTTTTCCGTGCAGATTCGGCTATGCGCTCGGGCAACATCGGCAGGATTCGCGGCGCTGCTTCAATAACGCTAATCTGCAACTGGCTGAGATCAAAATCCTCGAAACCATAGGCGCGGATCAGTTCTGCGGATTTATAGAGCTCCGCCGCCAGTTCCACGCCGGTAGCGCCAGCGCCGACGATGGCCACCCGCATCGGATGGTTGTAGTTATGCGCCTGCATGGATAAAAAGGTGTTCATCAGGGTATGGTGAAAGCGTGTGGCCTGCTTTACATCGTCAATAAAATAACAGTGCTGTTCGGCTCCTTTAGTACCAAAATCGTTGGTCACCGAACCAATAGCCACTACCAGCCGGGTATAGCTCATGGTGCGGCCGGGTACCAACTCGTCGCCATCACGATCATAAATCGGCGCCAGCACAATGTTTTTGTTTTTAACATCAATGTCGGCTAACTCGCCGGGACGGAAGTGAAAACCATGATTGGCGGCCTGGATGCGATAATCAACGCCATCGGAGTCGGCATCAAGCGCACCGGCTGCCACTTCATGTAGCAATGGCTTCCAGACATGGGTAAGGTAACGGTCGATAAGCGTAACCCGTACCCGGGGATCGTTTTTGTATTTCTTGCCTAAGCGCGTAACCAGTTCCAGACCGCCGGCACCGCCACCGACGACGATAATATGTTGGTCTTGCATAACTGATCCTGACTGAAATAATGCTGGTATTATAGCTGAAGCACTGGCCCTCCGTAACTGGATTGATAAGGAAGTTTTTACCATGCCATCATTTAAAAACGCCAGCAGCACACAAGCCATGTTGCTGACGGCGGCGCTGCTGGCAACCACTTGTGCAGCGGCATCAGACTATGACCCGGTGCCGCCGCAGGTTTCCTATGCAGCGGTTGCCGGGCTTGAGGTCGCTGCGCCGACCCGTACGGTATCTTATGGTCCCGATGCCCTGCAGTATGCTGAGCTATGGCTGCCTGAGCAGGCAGAGTTCGGGCAGACAGACCCGACACCGGTGATAGCCTTTATCCATGGCGGCTGCTGGCTGAACGCTTATGATATAGCCCATACCCGACCTTTTGCCGCGGCGCTTAGCGCAGCCGGTTACGCGGTCTGGTCCATCGAATACCGTCGCACCGGCGACGCCGGCGGCGGCTGGCCCGGATCGTATCAGGATATACAGGCTGCCCTGCGGGCTCTTAGTGAACAACAAATGGATTTATCGCGGCTGGCGATAATGGGGCATTCTGCCGGCGGCCATCTGGCACTGTTAGCCGCAGCCGAGGCCCCCGCTGACCTTGATGTCGATGCGGTAATTGGCCTGGCAGCGATCACTGACCTTCCTGCTTATGCAAATGGTGACAATAGCTGTGAGCGCGCAACGGCATCCTTTATGGGAGGTGAGCCTGAAGCTATACCGGAGCGCTATCATCAGGCCAACCCCGCAGCCCGGCCTGCGCATGCACAAACGGTTCTTATTCAGGGGACCGCCGACCGGATCGTCGCCGCCTCGCAGGCAGACCTTGCGGATGCCACCACAATCTGGGTTCAGGATGCCGGTCATTTTGATATGATTCACCCCGGGGCGCCCGCATGGGCGCAGATAATTGAAACACTGAAAATTGCCTTACCCGGGGAGCCAGACCAATGACGGAGTCAGTCACTAAACAGGATATCAGCCGGCTGGATGATCAGGATCCGCTGGCAAGCCGCCGTAGCCAGTTTCATCTGCCCGCCGATACCATTTATCTGGACGGTAATTCGCTGGGGTTGATGAGCTATGCCACCCAGCAACGCGTGGCGGACACCACCAGCACCCAGTGGGGCGAGCATCTGATCACCAGTTGGAATCGCCATAACTGGATTCAGCTCCCGCAGCAGGTTGGCGATAAAATCGGCCAGCTTATTGGTGCCGCGGATGGCCAGGTGGTGTGCTGTGACTCCATCTCGGTCAACCTGTTTAAGGTGCTTGCTGCCGCCCTGCAACTGCAGCCAGGCCGCAACCAGATTCTTTCCACCGTGGATAACTTCCCCACAGATCTCTACATGGTACAGGGGCTTGAGCAACTACTGGGCGCCAAGCGCTGTCATCTGGTCATGGTCGAAGAAGCTGAGCTAGCCAACAGTATCAATGAAAAGACAGCTGCGGTGCTGGCCACTGAGGTGAACTTCCGTACCGGCCACCGCCTGGATTTGCATGCTCTGACCGCAACTGCCCGGCAGCACGGTGCGCTGATGATTGCCGATCTCGCCCATAGTGCCGGAGTCATGCCGGTAGAGCTGGATAACTGGCAGGTGGATTTCGCTATCGGCTGCACTTATAAATACCTGAACGGCGGCCCTGGTGCGCCAGCCTTTGTCTATGCGGCAAAACGCCACCACAGCGCGCTGCAGCAGCCGTTGTGTGGCTGGATGGGTCATGTGCGGCCGTTTGATTTCAGCCCGCACTATGAAGCCGCTGACGATATGACACAATTTTTGTCCGGCACCCCGCCGGTGCTGTCCATGTGTGCCGTTGATGCAGCCCTGGAAGCCTTTGACGGCGTGAGCCTTGAAGAAGTGCGTACCAAGTCCATTCAGCTGTCTGAGCTGTTCCATTCCCTGGTTGAGCAACATGGCCTCAGTAACGAACTAAACCTGATCTCACCGACCGACCCCGTTACCCGCGGCAGTCAGCTGTCCTATCAGCACGAACATGCTTACGGCATCTGTCAGGCGCTTATTGAAAGCGGTGTGATCGCTGATTTTCGCGCACCTGATTACCTGCGCTTTGGTTTTGCGCCGCTATATAACAGCTATGGGGATGTGTGGGAGGCCGTCGGAGCATTGAAGGATGTCATGGCCAGCAAGGCCCATCTTGATGAGCGCTGGCAGCGGCGCAACGCTGTTACCTGAGCAGCTTTAATCGTTACTCACTATACGGGTTCCGGCGCTGCCCGCTACAATTTCAGGCGCGTCTTCCAGCCGGCCGATCGCGGCAAATTTCCCGGTGCGGGCAAAACGCGCGGCCGCTGCTAATTTCGGCCCCATGGAGCCAGCCGGCGCATCGAATGCTTCAGCTTCAGTCACTGTCATCTGACTGACAGCCCGCTCATCCGGACCATCAAAGTCTTTATAAACCGCCTTTACGTCGGTCAGCAACAACAGCGCATCAGCCTGGACTTCGCGCGCCAGAAGCGCACTGGCCGCATCTTTATCAATTACGGCTTCGACGCCGGTATAGCTGCCGTCGTCCTGGCGCACAATCGGGATCCCTCCGCCACCAATGCAGATTGCAATCACCTGCTGTGCCAGCAACATCTTCAGCACTTTGAGATCCTGGATTTTTTTCGGCTCGGGCGATGGCACCACCCGTCGCCAGTTATCGCCATCTCTGGCAATATTCCAGCCGTGCTTGTCCTTTAACTCTTCCGCTTCGTCTTTGCTATATACCGGCCCGATAAACTTCGTGGGGTCCGAAAATGCCGGATCATCCGGATCCACCGCAATCTGCGTTAGCAAGGTCGCAACCGCATAGTTTTCGCCGAGTTGATTCTCAAGTTCCTGCTCCAGCAGATAGCCAATCATGCCCTCGGTTTCAGCTCCCAGAATATCCAGCGGGAAGGTTTTATCCGGATCATAGGCATCGTTCTGCAACGCCAACAGTCCAATCTGCGGACCGTTACCATGAGTTATCACCAGCTGGTGGCCAGCACGCACGACATCAGCCAGCGCACGCACCGCCTTTTTCACGTTCTCGCGCTGGTTCTCAGCGGTGACATCCTCACCGCGACGTAACAGGGCATTGCCACCTAAAGCCGCTACCACCAGCATAAGAATCCTCCCGAAGGCCTGTAAATACACATTACTAACCCTAGTTGATGACCTGTCGCGCCGTCCAGTGAACCTGTCGGCTTCGCGGTTTTCTGCTATACTCGCAACCATGCATATTGATATTGTTTCTGACATTGCCTGCCCCTGGTGCGCCATCGGTTATGCGCGACTACAAGTTGCCATGAACGAGCTGGCCGACGACCACGACTTTACTATCGAGTGGCATGCCTTTGAGCTCAACCCTGATCCTGATGCTCCCCAGGAGCCGATCCTGCCAGCCTTAAGCCGCAAGTACGGGCGCAGCGAGGCTGAGATGGAACAGACTCAGGCGCAGATGATGGCCATCGCCAGTGAACTCGGCCTGAACTTCAGCAAGATGCAGCAGCGGTTTACCTGCAATACCTTCGATGCCCACCGCCTGGTGAAATGGGCCAAACAGTTCAACCGGCAGACCGATCTGAAAATGGCGCTCTTTGATGCGTACTTCGGGCATGCCCATGATGTGTCCGACCATAATGTGTTGCTGGAATGCGTGGATAAAACCGGGCTGGATGTGGCCGCAGCAAAGCAGGTATTACAGTCCGATGACTACGGCGAAGATGTACGTCATGATGAGACCGTTTATCAGCAGGCTGGCGTCACCGCAGTACCGGCTTTTATTATTGATCAAAAATATATCATCAGCGGCGCGCAGGAATCCGAACTCCTCAAAAAAGGCTTGTTAGAGATAGCTTCAGAAACGAAGTAACCACTCACTAAAAAACCTTATTGACAGCAATCTCAACCCGAATTATAAAATGCGGAATATCCCCTGTTAGAAGGACTTTCCGTATGTCATGGGCTAAATTGTCGGTCATGACGGCGAGCCTCTGGTTACTGGTTGGCTGTACCGCCGCCGAACTGGATGCGCTCAACGATTCACTACGCTGCGTAAATGAATTTCCCGACGATACCTATCGTCAGAACCAGTGCATCAGCTATATGAATGAAGCGCGCGAGATTGATCAGCATAATGCGCTGGTGGACTGGTGTAATACCTACGCAGTGGGTCCGCTGCGATCGGCAGCGCCGAAACTTAACCGGGATATCATTAATTTCGACAATAAGTTTAAATCGCTGCTAGACCGGGTCGAGCAGGTAAGCGGCTATTACAGCGACTATTGCTATACCCCCACAATGCGCCGCGCCAATGCTGGCTGTAAATATGATCAGATGCAGGGATTTTTAAACGAAGTCGTTGCTCTGCAATACGAAGTCGCTCGCCTGCAGCCTGAGGAAGTTCGGGTAAGCAATCTGGTGGCAAGCTATAACAACGAGTGTTTAAGCCTGCCGCAGGCGCAGTACATGGAGCATCCCGATAACACCGCCTACCTGGCAGCTCGTAAAGAGTATCTTGAGGGCGCGGGGCAGGAATTGCGGACCTACCTGGCTGAGTGGTAAGCCCGCTCCGGATTAGGGTCCTAAAGCCCATGCGGAAAGGTATCGGGAATTTTGGCCGTATCTTCTGTGATATCGATGTGATGTAGCGCCTGGCTTTCATCAAAAAACACAAAGTGATCGTAGCGCTTCGGAATAACCGTTGGTACATAGTTACCGTAACGCTCGTGTCGCGGATTATAGACAACTCCCACGGCACGGTGCGGAAGGCGCCGCTCCAGGCCGGGGTTCGACTTGAGATCGTCGGAATGTAAGAAAAATTGTTTGCCGGCCTGATGACAGATATCTTCCCAGCTGCCTTCACGCGCCGCCGGCAAATTCATCTCCTCGACTTTCGCGCCCCACGCGCTGCCCGCCAGCACACTGCCCTGATAACTACCAAAGCCAACCAGCGCCACATTGTCGCTGCCATATTCTTCCCGGCCCAGCTCGCCAAGGTTGAACAGACCCTGGTTGCCCATGTCGGTATAGGACGCATCGCCAATGTGGGTGTTGTGGGCCCAGACGATGCCTTTGGCGTCTTTGCCATGAAACTCCATCAATCGCTTTAGAGTATCCATCATATGACGATCTCGGAGGTTCCAGGTGGATTCGTCCCCGCTGGCCATGATCCGGTAGTAGCGCTCGGCATTGTTGCTCACATTGGCATTTTGCTCGGCACTAAAAGCTTCTTCCCGATCCTGGTCGTAAGTGGGCGCCTTGCTGCGCACCTCAGCTAACAGGCGGCTGACTTCATCGCTGCAGCCCTCTGGCACCAAACGCGTAGATATCGCATAGCGCTGGCCATCTTCATCACGATAAGGTTCAAAACAACGCATTGCCGTTCTGGCTGTTTCATAGGCCTCAGGATCTTCCTGACGCAGATAATCCATAATGGCATCCATCGACTCCCACAGGCTGTACACATCCAGGCCATAGAAGCCTTTGCGCTTGTCTTCGTCCCGCGACTGATTAAAATCGCGCAGCCACTCGGCAAACTCATGCACTTCCCAGTTGGCCCACATCCAGGTCGGCCAGCGCTCAAATTCCCTGAGTACCTGTTGGGTTTCCTGCGGGGCATCATCGTAATCTTTTACATGGCGATTCAGCTCATAACAGGGTGGCCAGTCGCCCTCCACCACCACAAAATCAAAGCCGTAATCTTCCATCAGCACTTTCGACATGCGGGCGCGCCATTTGTAGTACTCATGGGTACCATGCGAGGCTTCGCCCAACATCACCACCTGCTTGTCTTTAAGCTGCTCCAGCAGCGGCCGTAAATCTTCGGTATTGTCAAAATCGTGCTTATTTTCCTGAACCGTCTTCAGAATCGAATCTGTCATCTATCTGCTCCCTGCTTGTTCGGGCGTGCTATTAAACGCGGGTGTAGATCTCCGGTTTTTCTTTCGCCAGGATGCTGGCAGCCAGGCTGACCTCGTTTATATCCAGATGATTCTGAAACGTCGAAGCCTGCTGGTTTTGTTCGTTCAGCCAGAATTCTTCGATATCATCAGCCATCTGCCAGATCGATGCGTCGAGCTGCGGCTCTACGCTACTTTCTTTGAGAAAATCTAAATTGCCTTTCAGGCAGCGCAGCCCCAGCGACAGACCGCATTCACGAAACGCCAGGCGGTACTGAGCTGACTCATTGGCGTCAAACGCGCCATAAATCGATTCCAGCCCTTGCTCGGCATCGCGCAGCAGGCGTTCAGGCTTCACCGCTGGCGGCAGCTCCATGAAGGTCTGTAGTTCAGCCGCGCGCACCACATTGAGCAGCAGCGACCCGACCCCCAGGGGGTCATCCGTGGCCCAGTGCGAACGGGCGCAGAGTGCCTTCAGCTTGTCGATATAACCGTCAAATTCATACTTGAATGAGCCGCTTTCTGCATAGGCCTGCATCGCGCAAAGTAACCCTTCTAAGGGGTCATGCGCACCCATCATAGGCACCAGCGGGCGTGACAGATCCACGCTCATTTTCCAGTACATTTTGGTGCCTCCCCCCTCCTTATCGGCGATGAAGCGCGAGCCGGCAATGCTCAACTCAGCGGCCCAGGTGGCCAGCTGCTTATTGTCAAAATGCTTGCTGGCGGTAAGTAGCGCGTTAATCCAGCGGGTGTGGTAGTGGTAATACTGGCCATCGCGGTCCCACTCCAACTTATAATCATAGCGCTCGTCTTCTTGGCGCTCAGTCAGCTTTTTACCGATACGCAGGCCGCCAACCGTGGGATGTTCGCGGGCCTTTTCACCCTCCAGCCCACTGATCCAGCCATCACGGGAATCTTTCTTCGCAAACTGGCCCAGATGGCAATGGACCTCTTCAATGGTGCGCAGCGCCCGCGCCTCAAAAGCCTTATCGTTATCGATACGTTTGAGGGCCAGAAAATTCAGGGTCGCGAAGGCATCTGTCCAGAGATAACGCCGGGCGGCATCACCACCATCATTGGTAAGGCCCGTGCGCTTTGCGAATCCCTGCATCAAGTCGCGAGCCTGGTCCAGCCTGTTGCTTTGTGTTGCCGTGCTCATGATGACTCCTTCTCGGCTTTGCCGGTCATAGGTACAAAACGCACCAGCAACAGCTTAGTTTCTTTGAATTCGTTCTCGCTCAAGCGCTCCACCAGCATCAGCGCCTGCTCCATTTTCCCCACCGGAGCTAATAGCCGACCGCCAATCTTCAGTTGCTTTTTCAGGCTCTCAGGAATCTTCGGCGGCGCTGCGGTCAGTTCAATGGCATCAAAAGGCGCCTCTTCCGGCCAGCCTTCGTAGCCATCACCATAGCGGGTTTCGATATTATCGATATCGGTTTTCGCGAGGTTTTTCTTCGCCAAATCCGCCAGCCACTCGATAATTTCTATCGAGTAAACCTGCTTTGCCAGGTGGGATAAAACCGCGGCGTTGTAGCCGCAGCCGGTGCCAATCTCCAGCACCTTATCATCCGGCTCAAGCTGCAACGCCTGTGCCATATAGGCCACAATGTAGGGTTGGCTTATGGTCTGAGATTTGCCGATAGGCAACGGCCGGTCATCGTAGGTGTGCTCCTGTAACTCTTCGGGCACAAACAGCGAGCGGTCAACCGCACGCATCGCCTCAATCACCCGTGAATCCTGAACATCCCTGCCTTTTAAATGGCGTTCAATCATCGTTTCCTTGGTGCTCATAATAGATACCTATCTGTGTCTGTTTTCTGTAAGGGTTAAATCTCCAGTTAAGCTCGCGCGTTAGAAAAATGCGTAGCGATAAGTGTAGTAAGTGAACGCGGAAATGGGCAAATCCAGGCTGAATAACCAGCTGACAGGCGTTATGATGACGTAAAGTTAAGTTGTGGAAACCCGCATGCAAGACGTATTTATCGGAATTGATGTGGCCTGTGCAAAAAACAAAGCCCTGCCGGTGGTTATCTGTTATCAGGACGGCGACACGCTGCAGCCGCTGCCACTGAATACCTTTGATCAAAAGCCGCCGCGAGGCAGAGGAAATCCCTCGACGATTTCCGTTGAAACGAACCGGGCGTACGCGCGTGAAACACGCCGCTATGTTGAAGAGGTCTGTCGGCAGCACCAACTGAACCCGGTACGCATCGGCATTGATTCCGCACTCCGGGCCCGGCCCAATCATATGCCAAGCCGGCTCGCCGAAAGCGCGTTGAACGCGGCTGGGATCAGTTGCTACAAGACTCCATCAGTCGATGATTTTGACCGCATTATTGCTAAGGGGCAGGAACACCTTGTTCAGGGCGGGCCGGCCAACCGGATGCCCCACGCCATGCAGCTGTTCATGTTGCCTGGCATTGCGATTGCTGAAGAAATGGCCAAAGTAGCGCCCTGCCTGGAAATCTATCCGCAGGCGATAGCGCGGCGGCTGGGAGCCGCCTCAATGCATAAAACCAAGAAAGGCCAACCGGTGGTGCAGCTTAAAGCAGTCAGCCAATATACCGGCTGGCCCAGAAGCGAAAATGACTGGGCCGAATTAAAACACATCTGCCGCGGTGCGCTGCACGACAAAGTCGACGCCTACAGCGTCGCCTGGGTGGCCAGCTTACCTGAAAGCCAACGGGAGTATTTCGGCGATCCGCAGCAAGACGACGCCATCTGGGTGCCGAAGCTGGGGTAAATCGCGAACTACGCGTTTGATATCACGATCGTATCCAGCACAGCGCCGCCGCGATGGACGCCGCCTTCGATGCTATGCTGCGCTTTGGTGCGGCACAGGTAGCCGCCGTATTCGGCTGTGGTGCCCAGGCTAAAGATGCCCAGCTCGCTGATATGCGCGGACTGGCTGAGCAGCTCGCCGTTCACGAGTTTATTTACCGGTTCGATCCGCACCTGCGCATCAATGTTTGCCATCAGCACATCGGCAGCGTCATGCCGGTTATAATTTGCCAGGGCCTTAGCACCGCGGGCGACAGTGCCGCCCCCTTCTCGCTGGGTTTTATACCAGTAGCCCTGATGAACCAGCCGGTGAAACTCAAGCAGGGATAAGTCTGCGACAGCGAAGGATGGCAGGCACAGCTGTTGCAGCAGCGCCAGCTCGCTCTGATTCAGACCAAAGTAGTCAGCAAAGCCCCCGTCAGAGCGAACCTGGGTACTCACTACATGTTGCAGCCACTTGCTGCCGCTCAGTTGCGAGGCTAAATCAGGACATTGCGCGACATGGGTTTGCTCCAGCCCGGCGCGAAACTGCCAGAGTGAGTCATCACTATAGTCTTCCGCGTTGTAGCCGGTGCGCCAGTAGATTAAGTCAACCGCCCGGCCATCGGGTAGCACTAACCGGTGGTCGGCGCCTGTCGTCGCCGTAGCCAGCTGCTGCACCGTCATCCGCAATACATTAACGGAGTGGCGCTCCACCTCGTCCGTAAGCAGTTGCTGGTCATAAATATTGTCTTCATCATCGGTGACAACCATAACCATCAGCGGCGACTCGGAGCCAAACGCTGACGCCAGCTTGCGAGCGCCTACCGCCAGCAAATGCCCTTGTTCTTCAATCGCCGGATTCGCAACGTAAGCCTGAGGGTGCACAGCCGCAAGCGTCTCCAGCCAGCGCTGATTCAAAGGCCCCATGCCGGCTGCAATCGGGTTGGTTTCAACCCAGCGCCACTTGCCCCGGTTATCCAGCATCAGGTCATGACGCTGCAACGCAACCGGCAGCGTGCGAACCTGGTCGGTGGGAATACCGTTAAGCAGCCGCCAAATGGTACCCGGTACCGAGTCCGACGCCTCGAGTCCCGCGGTCTGCTCCAACAGCCAGTTACGGTCGCTCACCATCTTCTGCAGCAATTCGCCGAGCAAACGCGCTCCCGCCAGAGCCTGCTGCCACTGGCTATCGGTTAAACGCCAGGGACTAAGGGAAACCGCCGCATGGGTAAAGCCCTGCCCTGCGGTCTCAAGGCCGACACAAGCGCCGCGCAGACGTTCGGCCCACTCTGCAGCGGTCACCGCGCTTGCGCTATCATCTGGCGAATAAACCTGAATAGTCATTAACGGCCTCCTACATCACCAGATCGATCGCGAAGCCGGTCAGGCACGCGGTGACAAAAACCACACCAATAAAAGCCAGCAATAACGGCCACTGGAAAATACGCTTCAGGATAATCATCTCCGGCAGGCTGGCACCAGCGCCGCCGATGGTGAGCGCCACCACGCTGCCGTAACTCATGCCCTTGCCCACCAGGCTCAGCGCCAGCGGAATCATGGTACTGGCGCGAACATACAGCGGAATACCTAACAGGGCCGCGACCGGAATCAGGTACCAGCCCGATACCTGGCTGAACTGGCTGAAAAACTCGGCGGGAACGTATCCGTGAATCCAGGCACCCACAACTACGGCAGCAATCAGTTGCGGCAGGAAGGCACGGGTTTCTTTTACTGCGCGCTTAAATAAATCGGCGAGGTACTGGCGCAGCGTAGGTTTTACCGGCTCAACGGTACCAGCACAGGATGTGTTGCAGCAGCTCTTCTGTTCATCGGGCAATGTGATAAAACGCTCAAAACGCAGCGCAGAGAGCACAAAACCTGCGCTAAGCGATAGCAGCAGTACACCGGCGGCATATAGTAGCGTTAAGTTTGCGCCAAATATAGTGAACAACAGCACCACCAACACCGGATTGAGCAGCGGCGAGGTCAACAGGAACGTCATCACCGGGCCAAAATCTGCCCGGGCCCGCAGCATCCCCACCAGCATCGGCAATGTTGAACAACTGCAAAACGGCGTGATTGAGCCCAGTGCCGCCGCAGTAAAATAGCCACTGCCGCCGCTTAACATGGCCTGAATACGCTTAGCCGGGAAGCGATCCTGCAACCAGTACACAAACATACTGATCAGTACAAACAAGACCAGAAGTTCGGTGAGCGTGGTCACAAAAAACTGCGCGGCAGATAAAAATGAAGTAGACATGACGGCTCCGATATTTCGATTATTGTCGAATTATAATATTTCGGCAAATATCGAACTGTCAATATATATTTCGATAAATGTGGAAATTATTTTCAGGAGCGGTAAACTGACAGGTAACTTATAGGCCGGATGGATTGCATGCGATGGAACAGACTCTCGAACTCGAACAGGCAGCAGCCCAACTAGCAGAACTCGGACACCCAACTCGCCTGGGCATTTTCCGGCTGCTGGTGCGCGCTGGTCCTCAGGGCATCGCCGTTGGCGATATTCAGCAAGCGTTGGAGATCCCCAATTCCACCCTCTCCCACCACCTGAGCAAGATGAGCAAAGTGGATCTGATGGAACAGCGGCGCGACGGCCGCACGCTCTACTGCACCCTCAAGTTTGAACAAGTTGAGGCGTTGCTGGGCTTTTTGTATTCGGAGTGCTGTATTGAGGCGCCGGAGAGCCTGGCGAAAATTGGCGATGTGCAAAATAACTGCTGCGGCTAACTAACTGGTTATTCAGGAAGGAAACACGCAGACAAACTCCTGAAACACGATCGGCATATCGGTACGTGGAGAGAATTCGGTTCCGGCTAGTTCACGGCTGTAATAAGCCCAATGGGCATCGCGCCACCATTGCAGTGTGCCATCACCCTCGCCTTCAAGTTGTGCGTGATGTTCGGTGATCTGATTGTAGGGGATAATAGTCACAGCGGTGGTTTTAATGACGCATCGGGCGACTCCGTCCCAGTCGGTCACAATGTCGAAACGCCCCTCTTCTGGCACCGCTTCACCAGCGGTCTGGAAATACCAGAGTGAAGGAGCTGTCGCCCGCTTCTTCCCGGCCAGCGTCAACTCAAGGCAAGTATTCGCGTCTTGTTCGTTATCACAGAAATGCCAGACATCAGGAAGCTTCGCAGCATGGTCCGTTAGTCCTTGCTGCGAAACGAATTCCTTCCAAAGCCTGCTTGCCGAATCGTGCATGCCTTAATTCAGCGATTCAGCGTAACCGCTTTTTGCCAAAACTTCCTGCGGATCCGAGAAGCTCAGCAGCTCACGCAGCGCGGTGGCTTCATCACTTGAGTTCGCCACATAGGCCTCTACTATGCGCCGACCGATGCTATAGCCCAAGTCGGCTGGCCGGCCTTCAACCTGTCGTTGATACATCCAGGGTTGCAGCGTGTTGCTGTCGAGTTGCGCGGAAAACTCATGCCACAGTTCGGCTTCATTCTCGACAACGTAGTTATATCGTTCTGTTTCGGCCTGTGTGCTTTTCCCTTGCAACCGGAAGGCAATATAATCTGCAAAGCCTTCCACCAGGCTCTGGCTAAGCAC